>NZ_JAPZLF010000013.1:0-192257 GCF_033804645.1 Micromonospora sp. RTGN7
CGTACACGACACCACCGTCAACGACCCCGCCTACGCATTCGCACTATCCCGACTCCCCGGCCTCGACCTGAGCAACACCCCAATCGGCGTATTCCGCTCAGTCAACCGCCCGACCTACGACAGCGTCGTACAAAACCAGGTCCAAGCGGCAAAAGCCGAAGTCACCGAAACCCCAGAACAACAACTCACCGGACTCCTCGCCAGCAGCGACACCTGGACGATCCTCTGAGCGGCCGCTGACGGCGCGCGGTTGACGCCGCCGCACCCACGGACACCGAAAGGGCCCGCAACCTTCGCAGGTTGCGGGCCCTTTCGTCCGTGCGGGGAAATCCCGGTCGGTCAGAAGACCAGGTTCAAGCTGCCCCAACCGGTGGAGATGACCTTGCCGCTGGCGTCGATCCAGTTGCCGTAGCCGTCGGTGGTGTAGAGGCGCATCTGGTTGGCGCTGTTGACGCCCATCATGTCCATCATGTTGTCGCCGTTCCAGTCGCCCGGCGTGATGATGTTCTTGAAGCCGCCCCAGCCGCTGCCGATCTGCGTGCCGGCCGGGTTGGTCCAGCCGCCCGCCTGGTCGGTCTGGTACATCTTCAGGATGCCCGTCGAGCTGCGACCGATCAGGACCTCCTTGCCGTCACCCTTCCAGGCGCCCGGGGTGAGGAACAGGTTGAACCCGTTCCAGCCGGTGCCGATCCGGGTGCCCGCCGGGTTCAGCCAGCCGCCGGCACCGTTGCTGGTGTAGCGGAACAGCTCCCCGGTGGACTTACGGACCATCAGGCTCGGGAGGTTGTTGCCCATCCAGTTGTTCGTCACCATCAGGGCGGTGAAGTTGCCCCAGCCGGTGCCGATCTTCGTGGGGTTTCCGACCGGGTAGCCCTGACCGTCGGTGTTGTAGATCCACAACGCGCCGGTGGAATCCACCTCCATCAGCGAAGGAGTCCGGTCGCCGTTCCAGTTGTAGACCCGGAAGACCCGCTTGGCGCTGGCCCAGCCCGAGCTGATGTTCTCTTGGGAGTAGAAGCCGCCATTGCCGTCGTTGGAGAACCCACGCCCCGTGTACAGCCGCAGGTTGCCTGCGGTGTCCCGGGCCATCAGGTCGGTGTGGCCGTCGCCGGTCCAGTCGGCGTTGACCAGCGGCGGACGGGTCCGGTCCGCGTTGATCGAGTTGGCGTAGTAGCTGATCCGCTCGTAGTAGCCGGGGTAGCTTCCACAGGGGGCGTAGCCCCAGTCGGTGATGCCGACCTGCTTGCCGTTGACCAGAAGCGGTCCACCCGAGTCACCGTTGCAGGTGTCCGCTCCGTTGTCCGGCCCCGCGCAGATCATCCGGTTGGCGTCGTACGCCTGGCCCGCGACGCCGGCGCACGTTTCGTTCGCCTTCATCGTCACGGTCGCCTTGCGCAGCTTCGTGTCCTCGTTGCCGAGGTCGGCGACACCGTAGCCGAGGATCTCCGCCGCCGTGCCCGACGCGTACGGCGCCTGGTCACCCTGACCGCTCAGCGTGATCGCCGGGTACGCCGACGGGAGGTTCTGCTTGAGGGTCAGGACCGAGACGTCGTCCAGGATCGCCGTCGCGGTCCCGGCCTCCTGGGCGGCGAGGTTGTAGCCCTGGTGGGTCCAGGTGGAGGCCACCGCGCCGACGTACCCGCCCGGCGTGATGTCGCCGTTGGATTCGAGCAGCCGGTTCTTCCCGGCGAGAACCAGGGTCGTTCCCGCCCGGTCCACGGAGCAGTGCGCCGCCGTCAGCACCTTGTTCGGGGCGATGACGGTGCCGGTGCACCAGTAGATGCCGTCGTACGCGTAGGTCAGGATGCCCACGACGTACGGGTGGTTCGCGACGTTGACCTCGGAGCCACCGACGATGCGCTTCGAGGGAAGCAGGGCCCCCTTGACGCCGGGGCTGGGCGGGGTGAACTTGCCCGCCCGGAAGTTCTTCTTCGACGAGTTCGTCCGGCTCTCACCCTGGCTGCTCGCCGGCTTGAGCACGTGGTCGTTCGAGGTGGCCGCCTGCACGACCGTTCCCGGCGCGACGACCGCTGCACTGCCGAGGGCGAGGCCGGCGATGATGCCTGCCGCCCGCCGCCGCCGGGTCCCTGCGGTGTTTGCCACTTCAGTCACTAATTTTTTCCCGTCGTTCGATTAACGAGGTGCTCGAAACTGCCGACGTGCGGTGCGCCGACCGAGACGGAGAGATGAAGAGGCCCGGGGCATGGTGTCTGCACCCGCGCGTTCGGTTGGATCCCCCGTGCCTGAGCCAATCGAGTGGGGCGCCAGCGACAATCGGATGCCACGCCCATTGGCAATTCCAAGCGGCCAAACGGTAGCAAGCTTCGCGCCAATGCAAAAGATCCGACGGGATGAATCTTGGCTGACCGAAACCGCAGTAGCAGCAGGTCGAACGGCCGGGCCCGGTGGCCGAGGCCGCGGGACGCGGCGTCGGCCCGTCGGCGTCAGGCCGGCGCGCTCGTTTGTTGGGGGCGGTCGTCGCGGACGTGCACGAGCATGTCGCCGGTCTCGATGACCGCGCCGGCCTTGTCCGAGAGCGTGACCACCTTGCCCCGCCGGACCAGTGCGATGACCAGGGATTCCAGCTCACGCGGTGAACGGCCCACCTCGCTACGCTCGGCCGATCGCATGGCCAACGCCATGCCCTGACCCGGGGTGAGCAGGTCCTCCACCACGTCGATCAGCGGCGGCGCGGAGGTCGACAGGCCGAGCAGCCGGCCCGCCGTGGCGGACGAAACGATCACATGGTGGGCACCGCTCTGCTTCAGCAGCGGCGCGTTCTCGGCCTCCCGGACCGCGGCGATGATGCGCACCTGGCCGGCGGTGAGCTGCCGGACGGTGAGCGCCACCAGGACCGACGCATCGTCACTGTCGGTCGCGATGATCACCGACTTGGCGTTCTTCACGTGCGCCTCGATCAACACGGAGGAACGGGTCGCCGATCCCTCGATCGCGACCAGCCCGGCCGAGGTGGCCTGCCGCAGCGCGGCGGGGCTGCGCTCGACCACCACGATGCGGGATCTGTCCAGGCCGTTCTCCACCAGCGCCGAGACCGCGCTGCGGCCCTTGGTGCCGTAGCCGCAGATGATGACGTGGTCCTTCACGCTTCTCCTCCACCGCGACAGGCGCCGGCCGGTCCGGTACTGCTCGGTCAGGACTTCCAGGGTGGTGCCGACCAGGATGATCAGGAAGAGCACCCGGGCCGGGGTGACGAAGAGGACGTTGACCAGCCGCGCGGACGGGGCGGACGGGGTGATGTCGCCGTACCCGGTGGTGGAGAGGGAGACGACCGCGTAGTAGAAACAGTCGAGGAGGGTGAGGCCGTCCTCGTTGACGTCGCGGTAGCCGTCCCGGCCCAGATAGACCGCGGCGACGACGGCGAGGACCAGGCCCAGGGCTGCGGCCAGACGCAGGCTCAGCGCGCTCAGCGGGCCTCGCCGCTGCGCGGGAAAATGGATCACCGTCGGACCTGCTCCGCCTCCGTCGCCTGCACGTGGACAACATAGCCGGTACCCGAGATTTCGCACCCCGGGGCGCCGCGGCACGCCTACGTCGGCAATCGGTCGCCGGACGGGGACTGCCCGGAGGCCGCGCGACGGGCATGATGGGGTTGTCGGCGGACGTACGACCGAGAGTGAGACCGGCATGTCGTTGCTGCGACGGGTGATCGGCGGGGTGCTACGCCGGATCAGGATGCGGCAGGGCCGCACCCTGCGCGAGGTCGCCAAGGCGGCCGGCGTGTCGCTGCCCTACCTGTCCGAGGTCGAGCGGGGCCGCAAGGAGGCGTCGTCGGAGGTGCTGGCCGCCATCTGCCGCGCCCTCGGCATCCGCCTCTCCGACCTGCTGGAGGAGGCCCGGGACGACCTACGCCGGGTGGAACCGAGGACCCCGGTGGGGACGCGCTCGGCCGTGGCGACGCGCCCGGCCGAGGTGCCGCTACCCCGGTACGGTGATCGGCTGGCCCGGCTGGAACGGCACGGCGACCTGCACGGGGCGCTCCCCGGCGCGGCACTGGCGTCCGGCCCGCGTACCACCGGGCTGGTGCACTGCGGGCGGGTCGTGACGGGCCTGCGGCGGCCGGTCACCGTCTAGACCGGCCCGCCCGGCCCCGCATGCCCGCCCACACCGCACGTCGGCCGGATGCCGCCGACCGGCAGTTCTGCCATCAGCGAATCTGCCGCCGGCAGAAGCGCTGGGGCCGGCGCCGCAGTCGGGCGCAGGCTGGACGGGCCGGTCCCCGGGCGATCCAAGTCGCCCTCCGGCGCGGTGGAGGTCGACATGATCAGGTACGACGTACGGATGCTGGAGAGCGGGCAGCCGTCCTTCGGCGACCAGGTCTTCCAGCGGTTGCTGCGGGAGCGGATCGTCTTCCTCGGCACCGAGGTCACGGACGAATCGGCGAACCAGATCTGCGCGCAACTCCTGCTGCTGGCCGCCGAGGACAGCGAGCAGGACATCCATCTCTACATCAACTCGCCGGGCGGCTCGGTCAGCGCCGGGATGGCCGTCTACGACACCATGCGGTACATCCGCAACGACGTGGCCACCCTCGCGCTCGGCTTCGCCGGCTCGATGGGGCAGTTCCTGCTCTGCTCGGGGGCGGCCGGGAAGCGGTTCGCCCTACCGCACTCGCGGATCATGATGCACCAGCCGTCGGGCGGGATGGGCGGCACGGCCGCCGACATCACCATCCAGGCGGAGAACATGCTGCACGTCAAGCGCACCATGCAGGAGCTGATCGCCCGGCACAGCGGGCGCGACCTGGACGAGATCCAGGCGGACTGGGACCGGGACCGGTGGTTCACCGCCGAGCAGGCCCGCGAGTACGGCCTGATCGACAGGGTGCTCACCCGGGTCGATCAGCTGTCGGCAACCTGAGCGGGCCCGCCGGCCCGGGGCGACGCGCCTGCCGGTAGCTGGGGGGAGTCCCGTCACCTCGGACTCCCCCCGAACCGGGGTCAGGGGTAGCTGATCACCGGGCTGGTGCCGAACGAGCCGACAACCGGAGTGCCGACGTCGTTGACCGTGCGTTCGATGCCGCCGCTGCCGTCGAGGAAGACGGTGATCATGTCGTGGAACCGCACGCCCGGGCGGTGGGGAGCCTCGATCGCCCGGGCCGCCCGGATGTCGACCCCCTGGTTGAAGTACGAGTACACGCCCAGCCCCCACGCCTCGTGCCGGCGTACGGAGTCGGCGACCTTGTACGACGCCCAGCCGCGACCGGTCGGGCTGGTCCAGGCCGCCTGGCTCGGCGGGTCGTAGGGCAGTTCGCTCTGGTAGAAGACGGTCCGGCCACGCTCACCGGTCCACACCGTCTGGTACCGCTGGTAGTGCTCGACGAAGAGCCCGTACGCCGTCACGTCGTCGCCGGTGACCACCACGCCGGTGTCGGCGGTGTTCGCCGACCAGCCGATGCCGTTGCCGTGGTCGCCGCGCCAGGCCCAGATGTTGTCGAGCAGGGTGTCGTCGCTGTGCACGACGAGGCTGGTCCGGGCCCGGCCGACCCAGGGGCCGCCGATGCGGAAGAAGACGTCCTGCAGCGAGGTCGGGTTCGCGGCGTGGTTCCGGTGACCGGAGCGGTGCCCGATCTCGACGAGCACGTCGGACTCGCGCTGGCCGGCATCGACCAGCAGCCCGGCGACGCGTACCCCGTCGACGTCGGCGACCCGCAGCGCGGCGTCGCCCGTGGTCGGGGCGAGGCTGGGCATGCCGAGCCCGAGCACGACGGTGCCCGGCCTGGTGACCCGCAGCGCCCGGTCCAGCCGGTACACGCCGGGGGTGAGCAGGAGGTGCTTGCCCCGCGCCAACTCCCGGTTGATCCGCTGGGCGCCGTCGGTCGGCCGGGCGACGTAGAAGTCCCGCAGCGACAGCGACGGGGTCGGCTGCCCACCGGCCGCCCAGGTGATGCCGGCCGTGTCGTGCCGCAGGCCCGGGACGGCCACCCGCCACCGGTCACGCTCGTCGACGTAGAGGTACGGCTTCTCCCGGGTCACCGGGCTGGTCGGCAGCGTGGTGTACGGCGGGTCGGGGAAGCCCTGGGCGGGCGCACCGGTCACGCCGGAGAAGACCTGGTTCCAGACCCCGTTGGTCCAGTCGCCGCCGAGTTCGCTGTCCCGGGTCAGCCACTGCTGCTGGGAGCCGTTGATGGTGATGCCGTCGATCTTCGAGTCGGCGATGTAGCCGCCGCTGGAGTATCCGCCGTTGCCCGGTTCCAGCCAGAGGGTGCCGCGTACGTGCACCCGGCGCATCGGGGACGCCTGGGAGACCGCCCACTGGTTCGACCAGTCGGTGGGGGTGACGGAGAGGTTCTCCGCCGAGCGCCAGAAGTTGGTCAGGGCGGAGATGCCGGCCGGTGAGTTCGGGTCGGGCTGGCCGATGACCCGGACCGCCCCGTGGATGTCGACGTCGTCCGGGGAGCGGCCGAGGCCGGCGACGGTGGTGTAGTAGCCGAGCTTCGCGTCGACGTCGTACCGGCCGGGCTTGAACAGCACCGCGTGCCGGTCGGTGCCCATCTCGTTGCGTTCCTGCTTCGCGAAGATCCCGTCGAGGGTGGCCTGGATCTCGGCGGTCGGGGTGGACGGGTCGTAGACGTGTACGTACGGGCCGAGGTCCGGATCCCGGTCGCCGGAGCGGCCGGGGTCGGCCAGGGCGGGCGTCGGGGTGAGGGCAACCAGGGCAACGGTGGTGGCGGCGAGGGCGAGGTGGCGGCGGGTGCGAGGGATCATCAGCCTGCCTGTCGGTGGTGGGCGGGGGCGACCGGACCGGGGGGGGGGGGGGGCGGCCGGCCGGCCCGGCGGGGCCCCGCCGGGCGGGGGGGGGGGGCCGGGGTGGTCCCCCGCCCCCCCCCACGCCCCCCCCCCCCGGGGCCGGGGGTCGCTCCGGGCCCGCCCGGCTGCGGTACGGGTTGGCCGGGAACCACTCGGTGAAGACATCCCGCCAGATGTTCTGGAGGGTCTGCGGGAACTCGCCCGAGCTGGAGAAGACCGCCCAGGTGCCGGCGGGCACCGGCATGGCGTCCAGGCCCTCCGGCGGGGTGGCACCGGTGACCACGCCGTGCCAGTAGTCCAGCTCCACGCCCTCCTCCCGGTTGTCCCCCAGCTTGTCGCTGACGTTGACGATCCCGCGCGGTTCCTGGTCGGAGAGGGCCTCGATCCGCTCGACCGTCCCGGCGTCGATGCTCTTGACGAACGCGACGATGGCCGGATTCATCCCCTCGTGCACGAGCGGGACTCGGGCCTTCCGCCCGACCAGGTGGAAGGCGTCCTTCTCGGTGACCCGGTAACGCATGCTGGTGCTCCCTTCGATGATGAGGCGGAAGGAGATCCGGGGCTGGGACCGCAGCACGGCACCGGCACGCCGGACCTCACCCGGGCCCACACCGTGCACCGACCGGAACGCCCGGCCGAACGCCTCGGCGGAGCCGTAGCCGTAGCGGACCGCGATGTCGAGCAGCGTCGCCTCCCCCGCGAGCACGTCGGCCGCGGCGACCGTGAGCCGCCGACGCCGGACGTACTCGGAGAGCGGCATGCCGGCCAGCGCGGAGAACATCCGACGGAAGTGGTACTCCGACGTGACGGCGACGCGGGCCAGCTCGGCCACCTCGATCCGCTGGTCGAGATGCCGCTCGACGTACGCCATCGCCTCGTTCAACCGTTCCAGCACCCTCCGGCCTCCTTCCCTGTTGCCCCCCACGCTAGGAAAGGACGCCCCCACCGGACCCGACATCCTGTGCCCGAACCGGTCGGGTGCCGCAGCGGCCGCGAGGTCAGCGCTGCCAGCGCACGACCCCGCCGACCACGGTGAGCGCCACCGTGAGGTCACGCAGATCCGCCGGCTCGACCTCGTACGGATCGGTGGGCAGCGCGATGAAGTCCGCGAGCATCCCGGGGCTCAGCCGCCCCTTCAGGTGCTCCTCGTAGGAGGCGTACGCGCCGGCTTCGGTGAAGCAGCGCAGCGCCGCGTCGAGGCTGAGCCGCTCGTGCGGGTCCACACCACCGGGCGGGGTTCCGTCGGGCTGCTGCCGGGTCACCGCGGCGTGGATGCCGTGGAACGGATCCGGGTCCTCGACCGGCGCGTCCGAGCCGAACGCCACCGTCGCGCCGGCGTCCAGCAGGCTTCGCCAGGCGTACGAGGCGAGGTCCCGGCCCGCGAGCATCCGGCTGGTCAGCGGGATGTCGCTGGTGCAGTGGGTCGGCTGCATCGACGCGGTCACGCCCAGCCGGGCGAGCAGCGACACGTCCTCCGGCCGCAGGTGCTGGGTGTGCTCGATGCGGTGCCGCAGCCGCCGTGCCGCCCGGGCGGTCTCCGGGTGGGAGCCCGCCGCCTCCTGCCAGTGGGCGTACGCCCGCAGCACCATCGCGTTGGCCGCGTCGCCGATGGCGTGCGCCGCCACGGCGATGCCCGCCCCGGCCGCCTTCGCCACCAGGCGCTCGAACTCCTCCGCCGGGGTGACCGCGATGCCGTGGTTGTCCGGCTCGCCGTCGTACGGTTCGCTCATCAGGCAGGTGTGCGACCCGAGCGCCCCGTCGGTGAAGATCTTCACCGGCCCGGTGCGCAGCCAACGGTCCCCGTCGCCGGTCGCCCAGCCCAGGTCGATCGCCTCGTCCAACACGGTCGACGGGATCGACTTGTGCACCCGCAACGGCAACTCGCCCCGGGCGTACAGGGTCTCGTAGGCGGCCCGGCAGTCCTGCCCGTCGAGGTCGTGGATGCTGGTGAGGCCGACGGAGAGCAACCGGGGCAGGTGGGTGCGCAACTGCTGGACCAGGTCACCGGCCACGGAGGAGCGCAGGATGTCGTACGCGGCGTCCCCGGCCGCCTCCCGCAGGATGCCCGTCGGCTCGCCGCGTTCATCGCGGACGATCTGCCCACCGACCGGGTCGGGGGTGTCGGCGTCGATGCCGAGCCGCCGCAGCGCGGCCGTGTTGACCCAGGTGGTGTGCCCGTCGATGCTGGGCAGCAGGGCGGGACGGTCCGGGCAGACCCGGTCCAGGTCGGCCCGGGTCGGCTGCACCGGCCGGGCCCACTTGTGGCTGTCCCAGCGGCCGCCGAAGAGCCAGGCGTCGGGCGACAGGGTGGCGGCGTGCCGCCCGATCCGCCCCAGCGCCTCGTCGAGGCTGGCGGTGCCCCGCAGGTCCACCTGCTCCAGGCCGCGCACGTAGAGCGCGGAGTGGATGTGGCTGTCGATCAACCCGGGCAGCACGGTCATCCCGCCGAGGTCGACCCGACGCGCTCCGCCGCCAGCCCGATCCCGGCACTCGTCGCGGTTCCCGACGGCGACGATCCGCTCACCGCGCACCAGCATGGCCTCGGCCCGTGGCCGGGCGGAGTCGAGCGTGTGGATCCGGGCATTCTCAAAAATCGTACCGGTCATTGGGGCTGCCTGACGCGACGGTGGGACAGGGGCCAATCATGCTAGAGGACCGGCTTCCCGACCCGGGGTGCCGCCCGCAGGATGCAGCTTGGCGCAGGCATTGTGGTGCCACTGCTGTCCGGCGAGGATCTACCCGTGGCGCTTTCGGTCGTAGTTCCCGGGTACCAGAATCCGTACGCGCTGCGTCACACGCTCTCCTCGCTGACGGTCCAGAGCCTTCCCACGGAGCAGTTCGAGGTGATCGTTGTCGACGACTGCTCCCCCGAACCGGTGGCGGAGCTGGTGGCGCAGTTCGCCGACGTGTTGCCCGTCCGGTGTGAGCGACACCTGGTCAACCGCGGCCGCGCCGCGGCTCGCAACACCGGTGTGGCCGTCGCCACCGGGGAGCACGTGTTGTTCCTCGACGCCGACTCGGTGGCGCACCCCGAGTTGCTCGAGCGGCACGTCGCCCGGCACGCCGACGGACCCGATCGCGTGGTCCTCGGCCGCCGCGTCGAGTCGGACTGGCGCACGGCGGGCCGGTTCACCGATCCGGGCACGCTTCCCGACGTCGTGCCGCCCCACCTGGACGACGCGCGCATCGGGTTCGAGGTGGAGACCGAGAGCGCCGTCGACTCCTCGCCGTGGGTGTTCATGGTCTCGCACAACTTCTCTCTGTCGCGAAGGACCTTTGTCGAGGTCGGTGGCTTCGACGAGGCCTTCGACCGCTGGGGTTGGGAGGACACCGAGCTGGCGTACCGCCTCTACCTGCACTGGGAGAGGGCCCACGGCCGCTTCGTCTACGACCCCACGGCGACCTGCTACCACGTTCCGCACTACGCCGACTTCGGGAAAAACTGGGAGAACGCGCGCTCGGGCCTGGAATACCTCACCCGCAAACACGAGCACTACGAGGTGGAGCGGCTCGGCGAATACCCCCGCGACCAGGTGCTGAACCTGCCCACGTACGCGGCATTCCTGGAGCGGGCCGTCGACGCGAGCGCCCAACTGGCCCCGGAGCTGGAGCGCTCCCTCCCGGCGGCCGGCCGCCGCCTCTGGGCCGGACGCGGCGCCCACCTGCTCCGACACCGCCCCACGGCGACGCTGGACGTGACGTCCGGACGCACGGAGAGCAACAAGCCCCTCCTCGGCCTGAAGACTCCGTGGCCGGATGGCTCCTTCGACGACGTGGTCCACTGGGAGAACTGGCGGGTCCTCACCGTCGCCGACCTGGGCAGCCTTATCCGGGAGAGCCTGCGCCTCGCCGGAACGCTCTACCTGGCCGGCACCGTCGCGCCGCCCGACGAGCACCCCGTGGCGCGTCCCGCCGACGTGCTGGGTGCCCTCCAGACCTCGCCGTTCGCCGTCCGAGAGATCGCGGTGACCGATTCGCTGTGGGTGATCGAGGTACGACCCTAGCCTCGATCGGCACGGGAGGTGACCCGCAGGCAGGCCGCAAGCACCCTCCCCCGCCTCAGCGACGGGCTCGGCTTCGTCGCACCGCCCAGACTCCACCCACGACCGCCGCCGCCGCCGGCAGGAAACAGCAAAGGGTCAGAACGATCAGGTGCCATGGCTTGAGTGCTCCCATGGCTGCGACGGTATCCGCCGTTGTCTACCAACGCTGTCCCCACGGAGGTCGAGGATGATCCTCGACGGAGCGGCTCCGCGCTGGATCTGAGTGCCTGGTCAACGACGGTGCGCTGACGCCCGATCATGACCGCTGCGGTGTCCTGGGCTCGGCCCTGTCGTCGGAACGCGATTCCGCATCGCCGGGCTCTTCGGCGGCGGCCTTGCGTCGCTCGTGAAGCCGGCACAGCCTGCGGAGGTACTGCCCGGCACAGGACCGCTGTGCATTCTCCAGTGCCTGCGCGGCATCGTGCGGGGGTCAGGCTGAGGTCAGAGACTGGCAGCTTGGGAAATCGAGCGAAGCCATCATGAAGGCATCTTCGCCGCGTGAAAGTGCCTCGACCAATGCCCGCGAGTGACCGTGGTTTACCCTCCCTAATGGCACGAACCAAGGTGTACGGGATGAGCGGCTTGGAAGTCTTCAGCGAGGGTCAGGAGCCGGTCCGTACGAACAGATTGCGCACCGACCAGTTCCCTCCGCTCGGCTGGTCTAGTCTTCCGAGACCGACTGACGGAAGGTATGGCGCTATGCGGAAACTGATCTACGGCATGAACCTGACCCTGGACGGCTATATTTCCGCGCCCGGCGACGACCTCGGCTGGAGCGGGCCGAACGATGAGCTGTTCCAGTGGTGGCTCGATCAGGAGCGGGGGATCAGCCTGTTTCTGTATGGGCGCCAACTGTGGGAGAACATGAGCGCCTACTGGCCGACCGGCGACCAGCAGCCGGGCGCCACCCCGGCGCAGATCGAGTTCGCGCGAAACTGGCGGGACACGCCGAAGGTGGTGTTCTCCTCAACGATCGACAAGGTCGACTGGAACACTCGCCTGGTCACTGGCGACGCGATCGCCGAGATCACCCGGCTCAAGGACGAGGACGGCGGGCCGATGAGGGTCGGTGGCGCAACGCTCGCCGGGGCGGCCATGCGGGCCGGGCTGATCGACGAGTACGAGATTGTCACCCATCCGGTCCTCGTGGGCGGCGGCACACCGTTCTTCAGTGCGCTGGACGGCTGGGTGAACCTGAACCTGGTGGAGACGCGGACGTTTCCCGGCGGCGTGATCCTGACCAGGTACGAAACGAAGCGCTGAGCGCGGTTCCTGCACAAGGAGCTTGTCAGGGCCGTCGCCCAGGTCCTCTTCTACGTAGTGGTGACGGAGGGCTTACGGGACCGTTCGGCCTTGCGGCGGAGCTGCGTGTAGACGCCGGTGAGGCCCATTGACCTCTACGTCGCCAACCCTGCCCGCACGGTAGCGGCTCTTGAGGTCATCCACCTCGGCCCGGTTGGGGTTGAAGACGTCGTGGTACTGGAACACCGGGTTGCCCTCGACGGTGCCGGGCACATCCGCGCGGACGCGCTTCGGGTCGGTGTACATGCCCATCACCTTGCGGCGAACCTCGGCCGGCTCGTCCGAGAGTGCGCGGCCAGTGCGCTGACGGCGTACGGAAGTCGGTGTTGACGCAGCCTGTCGGCGTATCCGGCGCTGGTGTGTGCGTACCCGATTCTGGCACCGAGAAGGCAGTGTGCCTTGGACAGCGATCGGCACACCACGAGTTCGTCGCGCTCCCCAAGGAGTTGCGGTGTCAGCGCGAGGGGATGTGCCATGAACTCACCGTAGATGTTGTCGATGATCAGCTTCGCCCCGCTGGTCAGTTGAGGCGCGACTGCGGCCAGCAAGTCGGACCACCACCCGTCGCCCCGGAGGCGGTTCCGCCGACCTTACGCACCGCCGCAGGTCCGGCCTTGGCCGCCGTGGACACTGCGGCGGCGGCCAAGCCGACGGGCCCGGCAGCAGCAGCGCCTGCTCCCGCCGCCGCCCCCGCGCCGGCTCCGGCAGCAACCGCGCCGGAGGCACCAGCGCCCGCTCCCGCCGTTCCGGCACCCCCCGCCCCGGACCCGGCGCCGCCAGTGCTCCCGGAGGCGCCGGGTCCGGGGTCTGAGCCGCCGCCGGAGGGCCGTGGGTACGGGGGGTCGCTGGGGCCCGAGCCGGCCCGAGGAGACTGTAGCTACTGCCATCGCGCGGCTCGGTGAGGAGCACCCGGACACGCTGACATCACGGAACAATCTCGCTGCCGCCCGCCGGATTAGAGACGAGAGTCGGTAACGCTGCGGGTGCCCGAGGACGGCCGAAGGCCGCCCGCAGGGCAGCACGTAGCGCGCCGCTCTCGCGCGGCGTCTTGATCCTAAAGAGAGCGTTTCGGCCGTTGTTGTATTGAAGCGGGTATTGAAGCAAAGCTGAAAGCCCCGGGCGTACCTAGCAGGCGGCACCGGCGATCGACGCCTGCTAGCACGCCGTCTTGGGCCGCCACGGTTGACGATGGTTGGTGGTATCTCGTGTGTCTCCTGCGCCCATGCCGCCCACGACCGTCAGAGTGTCTACACCGGTCGTCACTCAGTGGGTCACTCAGCATCCATCGCCTCAGGGTCACGCAGGCTACTACTGAAGACGGATCCTCAGAGGTCAACGCCAGGCGCCAACCTGGCAACTGTTGGTACAAATATTCGGCGTCGACACACTGAAGGATATTTGCCATCAAAAGTCCGTGTGAGCATATGGTGAGAACCCACTGCCTAGTGGGTCTCTCCTGGCCTCCCCTTGGGTTTCGCACGGAGTCTCTAGTGACTGGGCAAGGAACGTCAGGGTAGCGCTTGATGGTAAGGTGCCAGGCGACTCGGCCACTTGCTCAGCTCCATCGCTTGAGTGGCAGTAGTAATATGCCGTGTTGGTACGCCCATGCCGTTTGTCTCGGATTAATTGCCGGGGCAATGCTCGCATCCACAGCACTGCGGGTTACGTTTATTTTAAGGTCGTGCAAGGAGACTAGTGGCCGAGTCACTACCTGACGCTCTCTCTCCAATGTTGGAGCGTCTAGAAAAAAGAAGTTACACGACCTATCTGTGTCGACTAAACGCCTCTCGTCGCCTCAGTCACGCAAACACTGCATGGAATCTCGCTCTAGTTTCTTTGTCGACATCGACGGCAATTGCCTCTGTTGGACTGCTAGCAAAGCGGGATATGTACGGTGTTGGCGGAGACGTCCTCATGGTTGCTTTATCCATACTTTCGCTGGTCGCTTCGCTTGTTGTTTCGGGTGCCGGTTATGGAACTAGAGCGCGGGCAATGGAAGAAAACTACAAGAGGATTCAGCAAATCTCTGTTGCGACTGAAAACCTCAAGGAATATGTGGGGCCGGATCGGCAAGATAAAGGTGAGAAGTTGCAGTGGGAGTATGAGGTCGCAGTCGCCTCATCGGAGAACCACACCAGTCGCGACTTCCATAGAGTGCAATCGTCAAGCCAGGGTGGAGCCAGAAGCAAGGCGAAGCGACTTCGCAATCTCGCGGTTTCTGCGGCATATTCGTCGGTGACCTTGCTCCCATACGCCAGCTTAGTGGTGCCTATTCTGATACTGATACCATTCGGCACCTGGTTCTTCAATGGCATCTAGGCCGGCTTCTAGAGTCTTAGGTCGGCGACCGCTCCATCTAACCTAGTGCGCGTGCACTGCCGTCTCGGTCAGGTCGAAATCCTGGCTGACCTGCTAATGCACGGTCCGCCCGAACAGCCGAACCGTTGACGCGCGCTGGCTGTGGATGACCAACCAGGCAGCACACCCGACCAGAGCGACAGCAGCGCTGGCGAGCAGGATGTCCACGGCCGTTGCGCCCGCCTCGTAGGTCCTCACGGGCATCACGGTAGCGGCAGCACACAGGTGCCGGCTTCGGGCACTTGGACAGCCGTCTGGTGCGGCGGGCTGCGGCGCGCGATACCGGCCGTCCTTCAGTACACCGTCGAGCTGGAGCTGTTGGAGTTCAACCCGGTCGACAAGCTGCGGGTGCGGTCGACCCGGCGGAAGGTGTCCGGGGAGGTGGACCGCCGGGTCGTGGTCAACATCCGCCAGGCGCGCGAGCTGCTGACCGGGGTGTCGTACGTCGGCCGGCGCGGGAAGAACGGCCGACGCGGTGAGCGCCTGGTCGCCTTCTACGCCTGCCTCTGCTTCGCGGCGCTGCGGCCGAATGAGGCGCTGGGCCTACGGGAGCGGAACTGCCATCTTCCGGCACCGGCTGGGGCCTGCTGACGGTGGAGAAGTCACGGCCGGCGGCCGGGAAGCGCTACACCGACATCGGTGAGGTGCACGACGACCGAGGACTCAAGCACCGGGGCGACACGGAAGCGCGGGAGGTGCCGGTCCTGGCGGAACTGGTGGCGATCCTGCGGGCGCACATCGACCGGTTCGGCGTCGGCGCCGACGGGCGGCTGTTCCGCAGCGAGCGAGGCAACGTGGTGGCGTCGTCGACGTACTCCCGGGTCTGGGAGGAGGCGCGGACGCTGAGCCTGACCCCGGACCGGGCGGCCTCTCCAATCGCCGGCCGGCCCTACGACCTGCGGCACGCCGGGGTGTCGTTTGCACGGACGGCGACAAACGGCGGCTTCGGGCGGCGTCCGGCTGCACAAGTCGGCTCATCGACGCGGAAGCGTTTCCGCTGCTCAGATGGTGTTTTTGCTGATCTTCGAGGTGCCCCCGGCAGGATTCGAACCTGCGACACACGGTTTAGGAATGGAGTACGGCTCAGCCCGGGCGCTGCCCTCTGACCTGCTGCAACGGTTCACGCGTGCCGCCCCATCACCAAGATCGATCCGCGCATAGTCCGTGACCTCGGCAAGCCCTCGCATCCGACGTCACTGCCCTTCGGCAGCGGGCGCGGCACTGCTCAGCCAACCGATGAGCGACAGGTACTCCCGGAGTTCGGCCGGGATCAGGCCCGGTTGGCAGATCCACTCGTCGGCCAGGGTCGCGACGAGCAGCTCGTCCCGCTTGAAGCGGAGCAGGATCCCGCCGACAGCCGGAACCGTGCTGTATCCCTGGACAAGGCCCACATCAACAAGGCATTGCCCAACCACCTCGTTGAGCAGCTCGGCGGGCTGGACCGGTCCGACCACGGTCCGTCCGTACTCCTGCATGTCGTACGACGAGTAGGGCTCTTCCTGGGTGAGCTTCAGCAGGTTACCGCAGCCGTGGGCCATGATGGCTGGCGTTCCCTCGAAGTGCAGCCAGAAATGCAGCAGACCGGCAGTCCCCGCCACTGGCCCCTCGTCGTACCAATACCGCGCCTCGGTCACCGCAAGCAGGCGTCGTCCCAGGAGCGGGCGAAGTAGAACGGCAACGGTCTCGGCATCCGGCACGGCCGCACCATAGCAGCGCCAGACCGCCAGTTTGGAAGGTCGTGATCCAGTGACCTGATCTGCCCGGAGTGCCTGGTCGTCGGCGGTGTCGCGGTGCCCGTACCTGCCCGCTGGCGACCGTCTACGGCACCGGCCTATGGCACGTGGCTGGCACGGTTCTCGCTCCGGATCCCTCCAAGTGCGCTGCGGGTGCCCGAGGACGGCCGGAGGCCGCCCGCAGGGTGACCCGCAGCGCGAAGTGACGGGCGAGCCATCAGCTTGGGAACTCGCTGGGGCGCGGGCATGACCCAAGGTCAACGCATCGCGTTCCTGGTCATGCAGCCCATGGTTGAACGAGGTTCCCCGTGGCTTCCCACAGCGACGGGCACGTAGGGGGCACGTGCGAACGCAGCAGCTCTGCGACGCGGACGAGGTCACGACGTGGATCAGCGTGACCACCACGGTCTGCGAGGATGGCCGGATGCCTCTCCGTGGCTACCTCGATGGCTTCCAACCGCCAGTTGACACGTCGGTTCTTGTAGACGCCACGCCGTGGCTGGATGACCCCTTGTTCTGGCCAGCCTTCCTACTCGCGCCGGGCGGCTCCTGGGCCGCTGCGGTGGCCTTTGACGCCGACCCAGCGGATGTCGAGGTCTACGCGGAGGAGATGCATCAGCACGACAACTGGCCCTTCATCTCCCTGGATCTGGCCCGAGGCCACCGCCTGCACATCCTCTTCCGCAACTCCGACGGCGATTCGGGGTGGGACTACCTGGTTCAGCCGGCCGGGTCTGACACGGCGATCACCGCTGCGGCCCTAGAAGGTGGTTTCCAGGGGCCGGCGCTCTCCTGGTCGGAGCTGGTCAAGACTGCGAGCCAACCAAACTCGAAGCACGGCCCGGCCGAACGTCTCCTCCTGCTCCTACCCGCCGCAGGTGATTCCGGTATCCCACCCGAGGCTCATGATGTCGTGACATCAGCCGTCACCGCCGTCGGAGCCAAGCACCGACAGGACAACGTTGCGCGGGAGCTACTGATTGCGAGCCATCGGTTCTGGGGCGACAGCGACTGGGGCGAACGGAACGGCCTACCTGTCTGCCTCGGCGTACATAGCCCACGCCACTCAGGAGCGTCGCAGGACCGGCTTGCCCTGATGGCCGAAGCCTTCGGCGGCTAGGTACCAGAGCGGCTCGGTGGCAAGCCAGTCCAGGGGTTGGACTGGCGCGGCAGCCGGAAGCCCCGACCACGACTACGGCCAGCCCCGCCGGCTTCCGTACCACCATGCTCTGCTCCTGGCGGCTGATGCACCAACCCGGCTAAGCCTGCATGGCGCGGGAGCGGCCGACCGGCGGTGTTCGGGGGCTTTCCGCCCCGGCGCCGCAGGCGTCCGGGGCGGCTCTCCGGCGGGCGGCCTACCGCTCCCGCGGCGCGCGGAGCGCGGCGCCTTGATCTTAATGAGAGCGTTTCGGCAGTGGGACTGTGAAGATCGGATAGTGCCCTTTGGGCCGGGCTACGGCTCAAGTGATCTGAAATCTCCAGTCAATGATATCGTCGCTGCTGTCTAACGCGAGAACTAGTTCACCAGACCTGCGCGCGCGTTCGCCTGCAGCCTGAATTGCTTCAGTGAGCGACGAGTGGCGCTTCAACGCTTGGGCTCTCCCAGGACTGTATTCTGACCATTTCGAGCCATTCTTAACTATTCGTCTTATCGGTATCGAAGGTTGGCCGCCTCCTTTAGGGGGGGCGACTGGTCGCATGAGGTCCCGCAAGCCGATTGAGACTGCGACGTCAACGCACAGACAGACGAGTTTAGCGTTTCTTGATGTTGCTCGTAAATTTGGAAGGGGAATTGCAGGTGATTCCTTATGTGCTGCAGCATGGCGAAACTCGGCCAATTGTTCCAGGACGCTTCTCAGGCTTGTGTTGCCCGGAAAGTACTTATCAACAAGTTGCCAAATCCGAGTGAGTCTTCCCCAGACTTTGTCATGCGAGCAGCCCACGATTAGTGCTACCATAATCTCTACGTCGCCAGCTCGCAGATTCGATCCTGTCCACATGAAGGCGAGTGGATGAGGTGCCAGTATTCCAGAGTATAGCGATGTTAGAGACTTTCCGACTTCTTCAAGTAGGGCTGATCGTTGTGCCGTGCTGGCGTATTCTATGTCCTGGATCCTGCGCGGCAGTACCTCTATTAGTCTACTCTCGTATGGTGCGGTCCCGCCGGGAAGATTGGCCGGCGGGATTCGGGCGGCGGTAATAATTGACGCCCATTCAACTGTTCGCTCTTTGAGGAATTGCTCGACCGACACGAGTCCGTTGATTGCAATCCCTCTAACTAGATGATCCACAATCGGTGCTTCCGTTACGTCACCATCGTTTATGGCGGCAACGGCTCTGTCTATAGAGTCCAGTCGTGTGAGCAGGTTGTCTATTGCACTCACTGCAGCCCTCGGGAAAAATCCTCAAGTGCAGCGGCTAGGATTCGTGCTCGCTTCTGGGCCAGCTTAGGGCTTAGTGGCATCTTTGACTCAAACGCGGAATGATTGAAAGCTCGTTCAAGCATCTCGTGTAGTGAGTTCTTACGGCCCACAGCTTCTTGAATAACACGATCCGACACCTGAGAGCAGGCAACCATTTCTACATCAAATATCGAAATCGTAGGGGGGCCGCTCCATCTTCCACGCTGGAATCGTTTGAAGGCGTTGTCGCCCCAGATTGCTTCACAGGCGGAAAGCGAGCGCCTGAAACGCTGAACGTACTTGACTACCAGATCAGTGGAGATGTTCCAGTGTTCACTCATGAAGCGATCCAGTAAATCCGCCGTAAGCCTTTCGGGGAAGCGCTCCTCTTCTGAAAGTGCAAGGAACCTCAGCGGGAGCTCCACGTCTCCCATTCTTGAATGGCTATGCGGGGCGTTCGAGAACTGACGCAGGAGGAATTCAGCGTTCGCCATCTCGTTAAGGGCGTCGTTCAACCGGCCCGGAAATAGCGCGTTTCTTATTTCTTGCCGTGTAAGTTCTTCTCCGGCCGTATTGAGCCGAACGAAGAGTGTGCGCTTGGCCCAGTCAGGAGAGTCTTCGCGAAGAACGATAACCCGCAGTGCCCCACGTGTGAGGAATCGTCGCTGATTGGGTAGCGGAACTTCGTCGAATGACATCCCATTAAGATTGTAGGCATGACCGATGGACGAGAGTTTGAGGCTACCGTTCATAAACTCCAGTATGGCCAGGAGTCGCTGTTTTCCATCAATCACAGAAAGTCGGCCATGAGGCTCTTCGGCGAAGTAGAACGAGGGAACGGGAAGACCCATTAGGAGGGTTTCTATGAAACGACTCTTCTGGTCTCTATTCCAGATGCTTCTTCGCTGAAAGGAAGGATCTAAATCTAGTGCTCCCGTTTGCAATAGGTCAACCACATACTTGATGGACATGTCAAGTGAATGGCTTGATACTTCGTCTCGCGGAAATCCTTCATTGTCCAGCAATTTAGGCAGCCACCTAACCGAAATCGTCCTGAGTGCTCCGCATGACAGGAAGTTCTACTTCGCCGCTCTACTTATCGGCAAACTCCATGCTCCGCATAGGCTGGCCGACGATCTCTGCGCGCCGCAATTGCGGCTTTTACTCTAAGCATTAGTCGAGGAGGTGCGAGTCTTTCCAGTTGCTCGTTATTCACGAAGCGCCATTCCGTAATTTCCCCGTCAAGGAAATCAATGTTCTGTTGATCGTCAGCACATAGGGTGCCCGCGTCGAAGATGAAGAGGATTTTGTCACCTTCGCCCGAAGCGGGTGCCCAGTCCACCACAAGCATCGAGCCGAGATTGATACTGAGGCCCAATTCTTCATTGACCTCGCGTATGCAGGCAGCGCGTGGCGATTCGCCGGGTTCGACGTACCCGCCCGGTATATCCCAGCGATTCTTATAACTGGGCTTCACCAGGAGCACGTGGCCATCGTCGTTGAAGAAGAGGGCGCCGGCGGCGACGCGTGGGGTTGCCATGGGTGGCATCTCGTTGGCCGTCACCAGGGCAGCCTAGATGGGCTGGGTTCAGTCGAGCACCTTGAGTCGTCGGGCCAGCCCGACCAGTTCGGCCGAGGGCTTGCCGCGCTGCCGGCGGATCCAGGTCAGGGCGAGTTGGCGGCTGAGGAAGTGGTGGCGGACCTGCTCGGGTGCCATCTGTTCGGCGTCGAGTAGGACGGCTTGGGCGTCGTCGGCGCGGTTCCATGAGCTGTAGGCGCGGGCGACTTCGAGGGCGTGTCGTACCCGACGTTCCGTCGGTAGGCCGGCGGTGTCGACGTGCGGCCCGAGGTCGATGGCGACTTGCAGGTCTCCCAGCTCGGCGGCGGTGGCGACGCGGTGAATGGCGACGTTGGTCGGGCCGAACGCGGTCCAGAGGTGGTTAGCGTCGGCTCCGAGCTGGCCTGCGGCGTGGTCGGCGGCGGCGAGGAAGGTGCGGGTGGTGGCGGCGTCGTTGGAGCGGGCGGCGGCCATCGAGCCGGACAGGAACAAGGTGCCGTAGACGGAGAGCAGCGCTGGCGTGGCCTGTTTCAGGTGGGGTTCAAGGTAGCCGGCGGCATCCTCGGTGAGGCGTACGGCTTCGGCGTAGCGGCCGGTGGCGTGCAGGGCGTGGCCGACGGAGCGGAACAGGGAGCCGGTGATGAGCGGGTCGCCAGTGGGGCGGACGGCGGCCAAGCCGCGGTCGGCGGCGATCCATGCGAGGTCGCTCTCCCCAAGCTTGGTGAGCTGGGTAGCGGCGAGCTGATACGTGAGGCCGAGTAGCCGGCGGGCTTGGTCCTGGTCGTCGCCGTCATGGTTGTCGGTGGCGGCCTGGACGCGGTCGAGCAGGTCAGGGAGCCGGCCGGTGACGTATCCGAATCGTGAGTCCTGGTAGGCGTCCCAGAGGGTGCCCACCTCCTTCCTGAGCACAGCGACGCTCGACGGCTCTGCGTCCATGTTGCCGCCGAACGGACCGAGGGCGCGGTAGTTCATCAGGGCGGCGCGGAGGCTGGGGACGGTTTCGGTGCCGCTGTCGCCGGTCCAGTCGAGCAGTGAAGGTTCGCCGAGCAGGTCGCCGAGGGAGATGTCCAGGACTTCCGCGAGGGACTTGATGACGGAGAGCCGGTCCAGCTCGATCCGGTTGTTTTCGATCTTGCCCAACCAGTCGGCGGTACGGCCGACAAGTCCGGCTAGGACTTCCTGGGACAGGCCGCGTCGGTAGCGGTACCAGGCGACGCGTTCGCCGATGGTCAGAGTGTTGGTTTCCCCGCGCACCGGTTCATTGTCTCCTCTCGGCCGGCCGCGACCCCGGAAGGATTTTCCGGGTCGCTGGGCGGTTTGTGCCACAACCTGTCTTCATGACGGGGCTGAACGTATCGACTAACTGCCAATCCTGCTCGGGCGCGGGCTGGAAGTACACCCTTGCCCGCACTGCCATCCGAGGAATGGGGCAGGGGTCGGAGCGCACTCGTTCCCTGGCCCGGCGGTCCTGCCTGGACTGCGCGGGTTCCGGTCGCTCGGCGACCTGCTGAGGCTGGCCCGGGGTGGGTGCTGGTGTGGGGCCGCGACCCGAACGACGGCCCATGAATGGCCCGCCCGCCCCGGCGCCTCGCACGCCTGCGCCGGGCCGGCCAGGTGTGCCGGTGCCGGGTGACCTGGTGCTGATCGACGTCCGGGCGTCGGTGCAGTTCGCCGGCGATCGCGCGCTGTGGTTGCGGGTGAGTTCGGTGGACGACACGCCGACGTACTACGGCTGGGTGTGGCTCACCGGCTACTCCATCGACATGGCGACCAGGAAGGCGTTGGCGCGGCGGGAGGTCTTCGTGCAGATCGCCGGCCTTCAGATTCAGCGACGAAAGGCCGACAGTGCGCCGCCGCGAAACGTGGCGCCGGTGATGAGGAGACGCGGTGTTTGACGTCCGGATACAACTCGGCGCGGTGCTGAAGATTGATGCAACGGATCGTCTCCTGCCGTCGGACGGGCCGGTGACGTTGTGGGTGACCGGGGTTCGGCTGGTGGTCAACCGTCCGCCGCACGATGAGTGGATCTGGGTCGAAGGTGTCCGGCTTGGCCCGTCCGGCCGCCGGGGTCCGCAGACGCAGATCCTGGTACGCGCGAGCATGCTGCTGCCCGAAGGGTAAGCCCGGTGACCGTATACCTGTCCGGTGCGACGCGTGACCAGCTCCGGGCGGCGCAGGTGCAGTTTGACCAGCACACGCCGTCGAGCGCGGACGGGCGCTGCGCCGGCTGCGGCGAGGAAGGACCGTGCTCTCCACGGCAGGCGGCATTGCGGGTGTTCGGCCGGTACGGCTGCCTGCCGCGCCGCTGGCCGGGCGCGTCGCAGCCGGAGCACATCGGCGCCTCGTCTTCCTGGTCAGGCTGGCTGGCCGCAGCGGTGGAGCGTGCGACGCCGGACGGCTGAGCAAACTTGTTCTGTCATGCACACAACTCATAAGCTGCTGAGATTCATGCAGCGTTCATAGGTGGGGTGGCCCGCAATGGCGTACGAGATTCCGACGCCGAAGTACCTGCGCGTGTTGAACACGCTGCGGAAGCGCATCGAGGACGGCGACTACGCGCCCGGTGCGGCACTGCCGTCGGAGAGCCAGCTCTGTACGGAGTTCGGGGTATCCCGTCCGACGGTGCTCAAGGCGCTGGGCATCCTCAAGCAGGACGGCTGGATCGAGTCGCAGCAGGGCAAGGGCAGCTTCGTCCGCGGCCGACCCGTCTCCGGCCGCGCGTCACCGGACTACGCCCGCGACGCTGTCGAGCTGGACGAGACCGGGGAGACGGAGATCCTGCACGTCGGCCCGGTGCTCGCCTCGCCGCGCGTCGCGGCAGAGTTGAAGATCCCGGAGGGGACGCCGGTCTACGAGCGGCGCCGCCGGACTGTTTCGGAGGCGGGGCCGGTGGACTTGGTGGCCACGTTCGTGCCGGTGGACATCGCGGTCGGTACCGACATCACCAAGCCGGACCCGATCTCGGGCGGCTTGCTCGGCCTCATCGCCCGCAACAAGGGCCTGCGGGCCGACTACGCCACCGAGCGGATGACCGCCCGCCGAGTGAGTGGGGTCGAGGCTGAGGCCCTGGACGTGCCGGCCGATGAGTCGGTGATGAGCGTCGTCATCACCGTTCACCAGGCATCCGGCGACCCGATCATGACGTCAGTGCTGGTGATGCCGGGCAGCCGCCACGAGATCGAGGACACCTACGCCCTGTCCTGATCCGCTGCGTCAGCCCGGCGGGCGGCTCAGCGGCACATCTCTCCGGCAGTCCGCGTGACTTGCCCGTCTCCCCGATCGACGCACAGTTCGCATGTCGTTCGGTCGATCCAGTAGGTCTGCCCGCGTTCGGTCAGCACTGGCCGTTGCAAGTGGACCCACCGATCCGCGGTGTCCCCCAGCGTCAAACGCTCGGCTGTCACCCGCTCTGGCTTTACATCCTCCTCCGCGCCGGTCCTGGACATCCGGGACCGGCTCTCCACATTGTGCAATCGATTCACCTTCAACCTTGCTTGTGCTTACAAGCTGACGTAACTTGTTAGATCAACCGGTTGTCAGGAAGACGACTGGTGAGGCTAGGAGGCTGTCCAAGTGGTTCCGATGACGTTGAAGGTGCCGGTCCCGTCCGAGTACGTCTTCCCCGCCGGGGCGCTCTGCCTGGGTGTCTCTCCGCAGCTCGATTTTGAGCGTCGTGGTGAGGCGGATAACCAGGCGCGGGACAAGGAGACCGGGGAGCGGGTCTGGGTGGTCCGGGTGATGGACCTCGACCCGGAGGCCGGGAAGTTCGGCCGGTCGACTGAGGCGAAGGTCAAGGTCGTTGCGGCGCAGCAGCCGGTGCCGCCGCCGTCGACGGTGCCGGGTTACCCGCCGGCTGTCGAGTTCGAGGGCCTGACCCTGACCCCGTACGTCGACTCCCAGCGGTGCAAGCCGGGCCGCTCGTCGGGTGACTGCCGCTCCCGGATGGCGTACTCCCTGCGCGCCACGGCCATCCGCCCCGCGTCGGTGATGCCGGGTTCGGTCGCTGCCTGACCGGTTGTCGTTGTGCGCGCGGGGCGGGTCGTTTCCCCGCCAAGAGTCCCGACCCGCCCCGCGCTCTCCCCATCCCTCACCTGATGAAGGAGGGCGTGATGCCCACCGTAGCTACCCCTACCCCCATCACCTCGGACGGCTGCTGCTTGTCGGGGCGGTGGTCCTGATGACCCGTACCCGTCTGGTCGGCCTTCGGCACGCCTACCGGGAGGTGGAAGCCGCCCTACGGTCGGCGCTGCGGCTGCCGCCGGCTGCGGCCCGGGTGTGCGCAATCCTTTGCCCGCACTGCTTCCGGTGGGTCAAGCCCCGCCGCTTCGACCTGCAACGGATGTCCTGCCGCTCGTGCGTCTCGACTCTGGCCCGCCCTGACCGGGGCGGTGACCTGTGCCTCTGATCAACGTCATCCCCGGGGACAAGATCCCGGTGGCGCCGATGAACATGCGCCTACCGGCGTGGCGGGTTCCTGGCTGGTTGCTGGTGTTCTGGTGGCTGGCCCGGGGCCTGCTCCGGATCACCGTCCTCGCGGTCCGGTACTGGTGGCTCACCGCCCCGGCCGCGCTCACCCTGTGGGTGCGGGCAGAGTTCGGGGGCCTGGTCCTGGCAGGCGTCGTCTCAACGGTGGTAGTCGGCTGCGCCGGGTGGTGGCGGTGGCATCCGACGTCGTGGCTGCGGTTCGGCTGGTATCCGTTCGTCAGCCGGGTCCGCGCCCTGGTCGTCTACCGGCGGCGGTGGGCGGCGGTGATGGCCACCTGTGGGCTGGCGACGGCGTTCGCCGGTGACCGGTACGTGCCGCAACTGCTGCGGGTGCGCTGCGACCGCCACGGCGACGAGCTGACGGTACGGATGTTGCCGGGGCAGATTCCGGAGGACTGGGGGCAGGCCGCGGAACGCCTCGCCTACGCCTTCCGCCTGCGCACCGGGCAAGCCCGGTCCACGGCCCGCCCGGATCGGGTGGTGATCCGGTTTCTACGCCGTGACCCCCTGGCCGGCACGGTGGCACCCATGCCGGTGGCCGAGGTGCCGGACCTCGACGGGTTGACGCTCGGGGTGTGTGAGGACGGGCAGCCTTACCGGCTGCGGCTGACCGGCTCGCATGTGCTCATCGCGGGGGCGACGGGGTCGGGCAAGGGCTCGGTCCTGTGGTCACTGATCCGCTCCCTGGCCGGCGGTATCCGCTCCGGGTTGGTGGAGGTGTGGGCGTTCGACCCGAAGGGCGGGATGGAGTTGGCGGCCGGGGTGCCGCTGTTCGCCCGGTTCTCCTACGACGACCCCGACAGCATGGCCGGCGTCCTAGAGGAAGCCGTCAAACGCATGCGCCTGCGGGCGGCGCGGCTGCGCGGGGTCACCCGTCAGCACACGCCGACGCCGGATGAGCCGCTGATCGTCCTGGTAGTCGATGAGCTGGCGGCGTTGACGGCGTACATCACGGATCGGAAGGTCCGCGACCGGATCAAGGAATCTCTCGGCCTGTTGCTGTCGCAGGGGCGGGCGGTCGGTGTGCACGTGATCGCCGCGTTGCAGGACCCGCGGAAGGACGTGTTGCCGTTCCGGGACCTGTTCCCCACCCGCATCGGCCTTCGCCTGACCGAAGCGGAGCAGGTGGATTTGGTTCTCGGCGACGGCGCACGCGACCGGGGCGCCCTGTGCGACCGGATCTCCGAATCCGCCCCCGGGATCGGGTTCGTCGTCCTCGACGGCGTCCGCGAACCCGTCCGCGTGCGGTTCGCCTACCTCACCGACGACGACATCCGCCACCTTGGCCGCGACTACCGCCGGCTCAGCGACACCGACACCGACGACGGGCAGGAGGTGACCCGATGAAGACAGACACCGAACGGGTGGAGGGCGTGGTCCTGGTGCTCATCGTCCTCACCGTCGGCGGACTGGCCGGGGCGGCGTCGTTCACCCACGTCCACGACTGGACCATGAACAACTCCCCGACCGGTACCGGAGACTGGTTCGGCTGGGCCAACGCCGCGATCTCCGAACTCCTCCCCCTGGCCGCGCTGCTCACCATCCGCAGACGCCGCCGCACCGGCGGTTCCGTTGGCTACCCGCTGTTCCTGCTCGTCTGCGCCGTCGCCCTGTCCCTGGCCGCGCAACTCGCCGTCGCGAAGCCAAGCCTGTCCGGCTGGCTGCTGTCGGCCGTGCCCGCGCTGGCGTTCCTCGGCCTGTCCAAGCTCGCCTTCTCCACCACCCCCGCCACCCCGACCCCGGCGCCCCTCGACCAGCCGGCCGATGCCGGCGGCTGGGGTGACGTCCCGCCCGGCTACGACCCGAGCGAGGATCACCGGCCCGTCACCGTCGACGCCGTCGATGAGGACCAGTCGGCCAACGTCACGCCCATCCGCCCCGGGGTGGCAGTGCAGCGGCCGGGGCTGGTGCCCGTGTCGGCGGCGGCGTTCGCACCCCGCAACGGCGCGCTGTACGGGCCGGAGAGTGACCGATGAACCAACTGCCACTCATCCCCACCACACCGGCGGTGGCGGCGATAGAACAGCCTCGGCCGGGGTCGCGGGCGGACCGGATGCGCCGGCCGCTGGCCAAGGACGCGCTCAAGCAACTCGCCGAACAGAACGGCGTCTGCGTCCGCCCCCTCGCCCTGCGCCGCACCGACACCGCCACCGGTCTCACCGAAGTCGTGGAAGTGCCCTGCGGGGCGACCCTGGCGGCGAAGTGCAAGCCGTGCGCGGAGCGGGGCCGGCGGCTACGCATCCAGCAGATCCGGGAGGGCTGGCACCTCGCCGACGAACCCGCCGTGCGCCCCGATCAACCCGGTGAAGACGTCCTCGCCCTCGTCCGCGTCCGCGCGCACCTGGAATTCGAACGCGAAGCCGTCCAATACCAGCCCATGACCCCCGACGAGCGGGCCGGCCACCTGACGGAGATCGACGCTGCGATAGCGGACCTGGACGAAGCTCTCGGCGAAACCAGCCTGCGCGGGCACCTGACCCCGAAAGAACGCGAGGAACGACCCCGCCGTAAGCGGTCGACCCGGCGACGGCAGGACTCCCCCGACCTACCCCGCCTGCCCGTCGACCCGCGCACCGTCGGCCGCGCCTACTCCGACAAGGCCGGCAAGGCCTACCGGCCGTCGATGCTCATCACGCTGACGCTGGGCTCGCACGGGCCGGTGCACTCCCACCTGCGGCGCGGCGCCTACACCGCCCCGTGCGAGTGCGGACAACGACACGGCCCGTACGACGACGTCCTCAGCACCCCCGTCGACCCCACCAGCTACGACTACCGGCGCGCCGCCCTCGACTCGATCCACTTCGCCCGGGTCCTCGACCGGTGGTGGCAGAACGTCCGCCGCGCCGCCGGCTGGAACGTCCAGTACGCCGGAGCGGTCGAGCTACAACGCCGCCTCGCCCCACACGCGCACTTCGCCATCCGGGGCACCCTGCCCCGGCGGCTCCTCAAACAGATCGCCGCCGCCACCTACCACCAAGTGTGGTGGCCACGCTTCGACGAACTCGCCTACCCGGTCGACAAGCCGCCGGTCTGGGACGTCGACCAACAGGCATACGTCAACCCGAAAACCCGCGACCCGTTGCCCACCTGGGGTGAAGCCCTCAACGCCCTGGAAGAACCCGACAGCCGCCCCGCCTACGTCGCCCGCCTCGGCCGCATCGACGCACGCGGCATCGACCAGGGCACCCGGGATGCCGAACGGTCCATCCGGTACGTGACGAAGTACGTCACGAAGGACCTGACCGACCAGGCCAAGCCCCGCAGCGACCCGCAGAAGGCGCACTTCGACCGGCTGCACGCGGAACTGTCGATCCTGCCGTGCTCGCCGACGTGCGCGAACTGGCTGCTCTACGGCGTCCAGCCCGACGGGGTCAAGGCCGGCTTGACCCCCGGACGGTGCACCGGGAAGGTCCACCAACGCTCCACCCTCGGCTTCACCGGCCGGCGTGTGCTGGTCTCCCGGCAGTGGTCCGGCAAAACCCTCGCCGACCACCGCGCCGACAACCGGTCCTGGATCCGCGCCATCCTCGCCGGCGGCATGGCCGACACCGACGAACACGACCAGGCCGCCGACGAAGCGGACGGGCCGAAGCGGTACCGATTCGAACTCGCCCGACCCGAAGACCCCGACGTGCCGCCCCTGGAGCACCGGCTCCTGCGATCGATATCCGCCCGCATCCGCTGGCGCGCTGACCTCGACACCGCCCGGATACGAACAGCCGCCGCCGTTTCGGCAACCGCTGCTGTCCTCACCCCTGCTGCTTGATCCGAAGGAAAGAACCCCTCATGGAAAGTGAGCTGTTGACCGTTCCCGAAGTCCTCGCCGCGCTCAACGGCGTATCGCGGCGAACCTTTTACCGCTGGCGCGAGCTGGGCATCGCCCCCGACTGCATCAAGCTGCCCAACGGTGAGCTGCGCATCGAGCGGCGCGACCTGAGGTCGTGGCTGGAACAGCACCGGGAGGCGGCGTGAAGTCGCGGGAGGTGCGGATCCGGGGCATTCAGGTCAACGCCCTGGCGGGCCGCAAGAAGTCGTACACCGTGCGTTGGGTGGTGGGGACGGGGCCGAAATCCCGGACGTTCGGCACCCGCGCGCTGGCGGACAATTTCCGCTCCGACCTGATGCAGGCGGCGAACCGGGGTGAGGCGTTCGACGGTGATTCCGGGATGCCTGAGTCGATGGTGGCGCCGGTGGAGTCCGTGAGCTGGCTCGACTTCGTCCGCCGGTATGTCGACATGAAGTGGCCGGGCGCGGCGGCCAAGTCGCGGGAGAGCACGACGGATGCGCTGGCGACCGCGACGGCCGTACTGGTGCGGGACCTGGCCGGGCGGCCGGATTCGGCGTTGCTGCGGCGGGCGTTGCGGGAGTGGGAGTTTCCGCCCGCGTCTCGGCAACTCGACCGGCCGGCGGAAGTCGCTGCCGCGCTGCGGTGGCTCGGCAAGGCGTCCCTGCCGTTGTCGGCGTTGGCGGAAGCCGCGGTGGTGCGGCCGGCGCTGGACACCTTGGGGCTGACCCTGGCCGGGCGGCCGGCGGCGGCGTCGACGACCAGGCGGCGACGCTCGGTCTTCTACAACGTCCTTCAGTACGCCGTCGAGCTGGAGCTGTTGGAGTTCAACCCGGTCGACAAGCTGCGGGTGCGGTCGTCTCGGCGGAAGGTGTCCGGGGAGGTGGACCGCCGGGTCGTGGTGAACATTCGCCAGGCGCGCGAGCTGCTGACCGGGGTGTCGTACGTCGGCCGGCGCGGGAAGAACGGGCGGCGCGGTGAGCGCCTGGTCGCCTTCTACGCCTGCCTCTACTTCGCGGCGCTGCGGCCGAGTGAGGCGCTGGGCCTGCGGGAGCGGGACTGCCATCTTCCGGTGACCGGATGGGGGCTGCTGACGGTGGAGAAGTCACGGCCGGCGGCGGGGAAGCGCTACACCGACAGTGGTGAGGTGCACGACGACCGAGGGTTGAAGCACCGGGGCGACACGGAAGCGCGGGAAGTGCCGATCCCGCCGGAGCTGGTGACGATCCTGCGGGCGCACGTCGACCGGTTCGGTGCCGGCGTCGACGGGCGGCTGTTTCGCAGTGACCGGGGCAACGTGGTGGCGTCGTCGACGTACTCCCGGGTCTGGGAGGAGGCGCGGACGCTGAGCCTGACCCCGGACCGGGCGGCGTCTCCCCTGGCCGGGCGGCCCTACGACCTGCGGCACGCCGGGGTGTCGCTCTGGCTCAACGCCGGGCTGCCGGCACCCGAGGTCGCGCAGCGGGCCGGGCACTCGGTCGACGTGCTGCTCAAGGTGTACGCGAAGTGCCTCGACGGCGACCGCAGCCGGATGAACGAACGCATCGAGGCAACGCTCAGCCGATGATGATCACCTGTGGGATGCGAGGGGCCGTGGCGACGCTGCGGCCCCTCCGCGTTGCAGCGGTCCTGAGCTGGGAAAACGGGGCTGCTCGAACGTCCAAGATCATTGCACGTATTTTGCACGGACGGCGACAAACGGCGGCTTCGGGTGGCGTCCGGCTGCACAAGTCGGCTCATCGATGCGGAAGCGTTTCCGCTGCTCAGATGGTGTTTTTGCTGATCTTCGAGGTGCCCCCGGCAGGATTCGAACCTGCGACACACGGTTTAGGAAACCGATGCTCTATCCCCTGAGCTACGAGGGCGCGAGGGCCTAGTCTAGCGACCTGGGGGTTCACCTGGGGCGGCAGGGAGTGGCCCACGTTCACCCACGTTCCCGGCACCCCCGTTCGCCCAGCCCAGGACCGCACCCGGAGCACACGAACCCGGTTTGCGGCCGGCGATCGGCCGCAGTGACCCGCGTTGGCACCGGTTGACCCCGGTTGGCATCCGCTGGAGCGCACACACCGCGCACATCATCGATGATCATAAAGCTCTTCCCGAGCTCAAAAATGGTAACGAATAAGGCCATGATCCCAAGGGCTTCAGCGTGGTCAAACGCCGAGCACCCTCGGCTGGCTCATGCACCACCGCCGACTCGTACACGACTACGAAACCCGACCCGACAACTTCGTCAGCATGATCATCCTTGCCATGATCGGCAACCTCGCCACACACCTCACCACCGAAACCACCCCGACCTGGCGATACGACCAAACCCATATAACCGGCAAATTACGTGGACCAGACGTCCTCTGAGGACTTAACAAGAGGCATGGAGGAGAATGTCGGCACGAGGCCTACGAACGACGACACGATGGAGGACGGGATGATCGCCGAGGTGGCGGTACGAATCGCGAGGCCGTGCACAGACCTGGCGGCCGCGGAGCGGTTCTACGTCCATGGACTCGGCCTCGACCTGCTCTACCGAATCGCTGCCGACGGCCCCGGCGAGCATGACCTGCTGATCATCGGTCGGCGCGACGCGAACTGGCACCTGGAACTCGTGGGCAATGCCGACCCCACCGTGAAACCGGCACCCACCAGTGAGGACCTGCTCGTGCTCTACCTGGGCGGGCCGGTCGACGACGCCCTCACGGCGCGGCTCACCGAGTCGGGCGGCCGGGTGGTCTCCCAAGGGCCGTACTGGGACCGCTGGGGCGTCACCATCGAGGACCCGGACGGCTACCGCCTGGTCCTGTCCACCCGCGCCTGGTCCAACCGCAGTTGACCGGCGACTTTCCGCCGCCATCCCGGGGCCTCCATCCAGCACATGGAGCCGGCGTCGGTCAGGCTCCCGTTAGGACGTGCACGAACATGACCGCGACTCGCCGTTGTTGCGGTAGGCGTACGGCTGGTCCTGGGATCGACGCCGTGCGGGTCTGCTGCACCGATAGGTGTACTCGATTGGGGTCAACCGGGCCAGGGATCGCTGTCGTCGGCGGCGGTGGTAGGTCCGTTCGATCCAGGTCACGATCGCGGTCCTGAGCTGCTGCCGGGTCGTCCAGGTCCAGAGGTCAAGGACGTTGTTCTGCAGCAGGCCGAAGAACGATTCCATGGCGGCGTTGTCGCCGGCGGCGCCGACTCTTCCCATCGACCCGATCAGGTGATGCTGGTGCAGGGCGTGGACAAATTCCCGGCTGCGAAATTGCGACCCGCGGTCGGTGTGCAGCACGCAGCCGGTCACCCGGCCGCGTCGGGCTACGGCGTTGTGCAGCGCGTTGACGGCCAGCCGGGACTTCATCCGTGAGCCGATGGAGTAGCCGACGATCCGGTTCGACCACACGTCCTTGATTGCGCACAGATAGAGCTTGCCCTCGCCGGTGCGGTGTTCGGCATATCGGCTAGCCACAAGCGGTTCGGGCCGTCGGCGGTGAAGTCTCGCTTGACGAGGTCGTCGTGAACCGGTGGACCGACCTTGCCACCCTTGCCCCGCTTCTTGCGCTTGCCGAACGCGCTCCACCAGCCGTTGCTGGAGCAGATCTTCCAGGCGGTGCGATCGGCCATCGGCTGACCGGCAGCGCAGGCCTCATCGACCAGGAACCGGTAGCCGAACTCCGGGTCATCGCGGCGGGCCTCGACCAGGGCGTTCACGCGGTAAGCGGCGACGAGTTCGGCGTCGCCGACGGGCCGGGCGAGCCACCGGTAGTAGGGCTGACGAGCGATGTTCAATACCCGGCACGCCACCGCGACGGGGATTCCGCCGGCGGCCAGCTCGCTCACGAGCGGGTAGAGCCTTTTCCCGGCAGGTTCGCCTGCGACAGATACGCCGCAGCCCGACGCAGGACCTCGTTCTCCTGCTCCAGCAACCGGATCCGTTTGCGGGCCTCGCGCAGCTCGGCTGACTCGCCGCCGCTGACACCCGGTTTGACTCCGGCGTCAACGTCAGCCTGGCGCAGCCACTTGAACAACGTCATCGGGTGGACTCCGAAGTCCTTCGCGATCTGCTCGACCGTCACTCCCGCCTCGCGGTCACGAGCGACACGCACGACGTCATCACGGAGCTCTCGGGGGTAAGGCTTGGGCACAGCGACACCCTTCCAGCCCACCCACAGGGCAAGCCATCTCAGATGTCACCCATCGGTGCAGCAGACCCAGTACGGCCCCACCTGGATCGTCACGAGCGACCGGGAACACAGCAATCCCGCCTGGCTCGCCGGGCTCGACCGCACCCGTCGGATCATCATGCGCGACTACATCCACCCCAATCACCTGATCAAGCTGCCCGACGGCGACGTTCCCCTGTTCGGTCCCCGCGCCGGCGAGGCTGGTGACGATGTCGGCGGCTACCGCCCGCACGTCCCGCTCGAACTGCGCAAGCGCGTCACCTGGCTTGAGCGGCACCTGTCGTCGTGACGGCGCTCCTCGAACTCGACGACGTCGGATACCGCTACCCGCACCGCAAGAACGAGCGCGGCGACGTCCTGCGCGGCGTCTCGCTGACCGTGGCGGCCGGCGAGGCGGTCGGCATCGTGGGCAGCAACGGCTCCGGGAAGAGCACCCTGCTCAAGGTCCTCGCGACGCTGCTGCGTCCAACCCGGGGCCGGGTGCTCTTCCGGGGCGTGCCCGTCGCGCGGAGCCTGCGGGCGTACCGGGCCGGCCTCAACTACTGCGCGGGCGCCCCGCAGGGCTTCTATCCGCGGTTGACGGCCGAGGAGAACCTGCGGTTCTCCTCCGGCATGAAGGGCAGGATGCTGTCCCGTGGGGAGATCGCCGCACTGCTCGACAGGGTGGGCCTCACCGAGAGCGGCGACGTCACCTACGCCCGCTTCTCCCTGGGGATGCGGCAGCGGCTACACCTCGCCGCGGTCCTGTTCGAGCCCGCGACGGTCTGGATCCTCGACGAACCCACCAACGGCCTGGACAGTGACGGCATGGCGCTGCTGCAGGGCCTGCTCGGTGAGGCGGGCGGCCGGGTCGCCCGGGTGGTGGTGAGCCACGACGCCGACTTCCTCTCCCGGGTGGTCGACCGCACGCTGCACCTCAGGGACGGGAAAGTGATGTGTTCAAGTTCGCGCTCTTCCTGATCCGGGTTCAGTGGATCGACCGGCTCGCCACGTCCTCGTTCCTGATCGGGATCACCATTCAGACCGCCCTGCTGGCTCTGGCGCTGTACCAGACCGCGCAGACGCCGGCCGAGGCGCTCGTGCTCGCCGCCCGTGCGGCGCTGATGACCTGCACGGCCATCGTGTTGCTGTCGGCGATGTCGAGCGTGCAGAACGAGTTCCGGTACGGCACCATCGAGAAGGTGGTGCTCGGCGCCGTGCCGATTTCCACCCTCCTGCTCATCCGCTCCGCCGCCTCCGCGGTCGTCTCGTCGCCGGCGATCGTTGTGCCGTTCCTGGCGGCGTACGCCCGCTTTCCGGGGCTCGTCGGGCCGCGCAGCCTGCTGGTCATCCTGATGGCCTACGTGTCGCTGATGGCCGTCTGCTACCAGTCGACGTTGGTGCTGTGCCAGTTCAAGGCGCCCATCGGGGTGGTGGCGTGGCTACGGCTCGGGCTGCTGTTCATCGGGCTCTCCGTGCTGCCCTTCGCCGGCTCCGAGCTGGTGTCGCTGGTCCTGCCCACCGGCTGGATCCTCCGGTTCGTCGCGGCCACCGGCCCGCAGGCCGCCGCCGTGGCCTTCGCCGGCTTCCTGGCGGTCACGGCCGCGTGGACCGGCCTCCTCTGGAAGGCGCTGAGCGGTCGGATGATGAGCCGGATCGAGGAGAGCCTGACAGATGGAGCAGAGACTCGGTGAACAGGTGGATGTTGGCTACCCTCGTCCTGCGTAACCGGGTCCGTCAGGAGGGGCTGACGGAGTATCTGCTGCGGATCGGTCCGCTCAGCATACTCAACGTCCTGCTGCTCGCCGCCATGTTCACGACCGCGAAGGGCACCTCCCTGGACGTCGGCCTGTTGGCGGCCCAGTACGTCTACTTCGTCCCTCTGCTGGCGCTGAGCGCGGCCGTCGGCACCTGGGAGGAGGAGCTCTTCGCCGGGCTCGGCGAGCGTTACCTCCTGCGGCCGTCCTGGTTGTGGCGGACCCGCTTCGTCACCGCGACCGTCGAGTGTGTCGTGCCGGCCGTCTTCTTCGTCGTCCTGATCGCGCTGTCGTCCGGCGCCGATCGCTGGGCGCAGTGCCAGAGCACCGGCGCGGCCGTGGTACAGAGCGGGGCGAGGAGGCCAACCGGTGCCAGGGCGCCATCGGCACCGAGCTCTACCTCGCCCAGAACTGGTGAGCGCCGCCGCCGGGGCGGTGACCTGACGCGTCGGTGGTACCCCCGGCCCGCCCAAGGCGGGCCGGGGGTCGGCCGGGTCAGGCCCTACGCAGCCAGAAGGTCAGGCCCAGCGCTTCGTCGGTGAACGCCTCGGCGTCGGCCCACGCCGGCTCACCGTCGGCGCAGTCGACCGCCAGCACCTCCTCCGCGACCAGATCGCGGTGCTCGGCGAGGGCCAGCACCGTCTCTTCCCGGGTCGCCACATAGCGCAGCGCGATCCGGTCGGTGACGTCGAGGCCGCTGGACTTGCGGGCCTCCTGAACCTGCCGGATCACGTCCCGGGCCACCCCGGCCCGACGCAACTCGGGCGTCAGGTGCAGATCCAACGCCAGGGTGGCGCCGGCGTCGCTGGCCACCGCCCACCCCTCACGCGGGGTGTCGACGATGACCACCTCGTCCGGGCCGAGAGTGACCGGTTCGCCGTCCACCTCCACCGTCGCCGTTCCCGACTCCCGCAGGGAGTCCCGCAGGACGGCCGCGTCGGCCGCCGCGATCGACCGGGCCACCTGCTGCACGGCCTTGCCGAACCGCTTGCCCAGGGTACGGAAGTTGGCCTTCGCCGTGGTGTCCACCAGGGATCCCCCGGCCGCGCCCACGGCGGTGACCGAGCCGACGTTCAGCTCGGCGGCGATCTCCCCCAGCAGGTCCGCGTCGAGCTCCGCGAAGCCCTGCGCCGAGGCCAGGGCGCGCGACAGCGGCTGGCGGACCTTCATCCCCGAGTCGGCACGGGCGGCGCGGCCCAGCTCGACCAGGCGACGGACCAGGCCCATCTGCCGCGACAGGGCCGGATCGATCAGCGCCTCGTCCGCCACCGGGTACGCCGCCAGGTGCACCGAGGCCGCCGCGTCCGGGGCGACCGGCACGACCAGGTCCTGCCAGACCCGCTCGGTGATGAACGGGGTGATCGGCGCCAGCAGCAGCGTGACGGTGCGCAGCGCCTCGTGCAGGGTCGCCAGCGCCGCCGGGTCGCCGCGCCAGAACCGCCGCCGGCTGCGCCGGACGTACCAGTTGGACATGTCGTCGATGAAGGTGGCCAGCAGCCGACCGACCTGCTGGGTGTCGAAGGCCGCCATCGCGGCGTCGACCTGCTGGACCAGGGCGTTCAGCTCGGAGAGCAGCCAGCGGTCCAGCACCGTCCGGTCCGCCGGGGCCGGGTCGGCCGCCGACGGGGACCAGCCGGCGGTTGTGCCGTAAAGGGTCTGGAAGGAGACCGTGTTCCAGTAGGTCAGCAGGATCTTGCGGACCACCTCCTGCAGGGCGGTGTGCCCGACCCGCCGCGCCGACCAGGGCGAGCCGACGGCGACCATGAACCAGCGCACCGCGTCCGCGCCGTGCCGGTCCATCAGCGGGATCGGCTCCAGGATGTTGCCCAGGTGCTTGGACATCTTCCGGCCGTCCTCGGCCAGGATGTGACCGAGGCAGACCACGTTCTCGTACGGCGACCGGTCGAACACCAGCGTGCCGATCGCCATCAGGGTGTAGAACCACCCACGGGTCTGGTCGATGGCCTCGGAGATGAACTGCGCCGGGTACCGCTTCTCGAAGAGCTCGACGTTCTGGTACGGATAGCCGAACTGCGCGAACGGCATGGCACCCGAGTCGTACCAGCCGTCGATCACCTCGGGGACCCGCCGGGCCGTCTCCCCGCAGTGGCAGGTGAACGTGACGTCGTCGATGAACGGCCGGTGCGGGTCGAGCCCGGTCACGTCCGAGCCGGTCAGCTCACTGAGCTCGGCCAGCGAGCCGACGCAGGTCAGGTGCTCGTTCGCGCACCGCCAGATCGGCAGCGGGGTGCCCCAGTAGCGTCGCCGCGACAGCGCCCAGTCGACGTTGTTGTTCAGCCAGTCGCCGTACCGGCCGTGCTTGATGGTGGCCGGATGCCAGTTGGTGCGCTCGTTCTCACGCAGCAGCGCGTCGCGCACCTCGGTCGTCCGGACGTACCAGGAGGGCTGGGCGTAGTAGATCAGCGCGGTGTGGCAGCGCCAGCAGTGCGGGTAGCTGTGCTCGTACGGGGTGTTGCGGAAGAGCAGCCCCCGGGCGGTCAGGTCGTCGATCAGCGGTCGGTCCGCGTCCTTGAAGAAGAGGCCGCCGACGAGGGGAAGATCGGGCTCGAAGCGGCCGTTCGGCAGCACCGGGTTCACCATCGGCAGTCCGTACGCCCGGCAGTTGACCAGGTCGTCCGCGCCGAACGCCGGGGCCTGGTGGACCAGGCCGGAGCCGCTGTCGGTGGTCACGTACGACGCCAGGATGACGATGTGCGCGTCGGGGATGTCGAGCAGGTCGAACGGTGCCCGGTAGCCCCACCGCTCCAGCTCATCGCCCTTGAACGACTCCCCGGTGAGGTCCCAGCCGTCGCCGAGCGCCTGGGCCAGCAGCGGCTCGGCGACGACCAACTGCTCGTTGCCGTCGGTGGCCACCACGTACGTCACGTCGGGGTGCACGGCGACCGCGACGTTCGACACCAGGGTCCAGGGGGTGGTGGTCCAGACCAACAACGACGCCCGCCCGGCCAGCGGACCCGAGGTGAGCGGGAAGCGGACGTACACCGACGGGTCGACGACCGTCTCGTACCCCTGGGCGAGCTCGTGGTCGGAGAGCCCGGTCTCGTCCCGGGGGCACCACGGCGCGACCCGGAAGTCCTCGACCAGCAGGCCCTTGTCGAAGATCTGCTTCAGCGACCACCAGACCGACTCGATGTACTCCGGGTCCATCGTCCGGTAGGCGTCGTCCATGTCGACCCAGTAGCCCATCCGGGTCGTCAGCTCGGCGAAGGCGTCGGTGTGCCGGGTGACCGACTCGCGGCAACGGGCGTTGAACTCGGCGACACCGAACTTCTCGATGTCCTGCTTGCCGGCGAAGCCCAGCTCCTTCTCGACGGCGAGCTCGACCGGCAACCCGTGGCAGTCCCAGCCCGCCTTGCGGGCCACGTGGAAGCCCTTCATCGTCTTGTAGCGTGGGAAGACGTCCTTGAAGGCCCGCGCCTCGATGTGGTGGGTGCCCGGCATGCCGTTGGCGGTGGGCGGACCCTCGTAGAAGATCCACTCCGGGCGGCCGTCGGACTGTTCGAGGCTGCGCGCGAAGATGCTGTTGGCCTGCCAGAAGTGCAGGATCTCGTGTTCGAGGCCGGGCAGGTCGATCTGGGTCGGTACGTTGCGGTACATCGTTCCTCCGTCGGGCGTCGTGCCAATGCTCCGGCAGAGGGACGAGACCTCTCGGCCCCGCGGTACCACCCTCCTTGGCCGCGCGTGCGGCCCTCTCGTTTGGTTGCGGTCGGTTCTACTCGGCCTCGCGGCCTTTCCTCCGACGGCTCCGGGGTGATCTTCCCGTCGCGCAACACCCCCGGGCTTCCACCGACCCCGGGTCGCTCCTGGCTGCGTGCGACGGTACTCGTCCCCATCTGCGCCTTGCGCCCCCAATTCTAGCCCACGGGCCGAGGCGCCAGGCCCGCCGGCCGCCACCCGCCACGGCGGTCGGGCCCGGCCGTCCGGAGCTGGTCAGGGCCGACCGCCGGACGCATTGCCGCCGACAGTGCCACCGCGACCGCCGGGTGCCCGGGTCAGGCGCCGCGTGGGGCGTACATGATGACGGCGACGCCGACCAGGCAGATGGCCGCGCCGGCCAGGTCCCACCGGTCGGGGCGGAAGCCGTCGACGAGCATGCCCCAGGCGAGCGAGCCGGCGACGAACACCCCGCCGTAGGCGGCCAGGATGCGGCCGAAGTTCGGGTCGGGCTGGAAGGTCGCCACGAAGCCGTAGGCGCCCAGCGCGAGGACGCCCCCGGCGACCCACCAGAGGCCGCGGTGTTCGCGCCAGCCCTGCCACACCAACCAGGCACCGCCGATCTCGGCGAGCGCGGCGAGTACGAAGAGCAGCAGGGAACGGAGGACGGTCACCTGGCGGACCGTACCCTGGCCGTCTCGTCGCCCCCGTGCACCGCGACCGGCGGTGCGCGGGGCGACCCCGTCGGGACCGGGCCGGCGGTCAGCGACCGAGCAGGCGCTTCAGGGCCCGGCGGAGACGGGTACGCGCCCCTGCCCTCGGAAGCACCAGGGTCGGGGCCGCGCCGTCGGCGGCGCACCAGAAGCTCAGGGTCAGCCGGGCGTCCTCGGTCCAGCCGTTCTCGGTGAGCCGCGCCTTCAGGATCCAGGTGCCCTCGGTCCGACCCGAGTTGAGGGTGGCGACGTCGAGCCGGGCGGTGGCGCGGTGCACGAAATGCACCCGCCCCGGCCCGGCCGCGGCGACCGGCTTCTCCTCGACGTGCTGGTCGACCGGCAGGAAGAACTCCTCCCCGCCGTCCTTGCGGCGGACGATGACGTCGAGCCGCGTCTTGGACCGGCTGTCGGTGACGTCGAGCAGGTCGGGGTCGACGCCGTCGACGGGCAGCACGAGCCGGTGCCGTCCGTCACGGACGGCGAGGGTGACCGGCTGGTCGCCGGACTCCAGGTGGGCGGTGACGGTCAGGGTGAGGACCGATCCGGTCAGCAGGTGCTCGCCCACCCGCGCCCGGACCCGGACCCCCGCCTCCCACTCGGCGAGCCCACGCAACTCGGCCAGCCGGTCCTGTGCGGTGAGGGACGCGATCGCCCGGTTCAACGGCGGCAGCCCGGCCGCCACGCCCGGCGCGAAGCGCTCCCGGATCACCTTCCCGCACTCCAGCGCCACCTGGGCGACCCAGTCCTCCGGGGCCTGCAACAGCCGATTCCCCCGCAGCCGGCTGATCATCTCGTTGCGCAGCCAGCGCCGGTGCAGCCGGTCGCGCAGCGGGCCCGGCTCGGTGTGCGCGTCGACGATGTCCAGCACCTCGCGGAGGTTGGCGTAGTAGCCGGCCGGGTCCAGTTTCCTGGCGGTCAGATTCCCGGCGTCCCCACGTCGAAGGTGGTGATAGCAGACGTAGTCGGCCAGGACGCAGGTGCGCCGGGACAGCAACAGCGCCCGGGTCACCATGGCGTGGTCCTCCAGCCGGCGGGGGCCCTCCGGGAACCGGAGCTCGTGCTCATCGAGGAAGGACCGGCGGAACAGCTTGTGCGCGGTCAGGCTGTCGATCAGCGGCGAGTTGGCCAGGGTCGCGTCGGCGCGGTCCCGGCGGAACAGTTCGCGCGGCACCGAGCGGCCGTGTCCGGCCATCTTGCCGACCACGATGTCGGCGTCGTGGGCGGCAGCGCGGGCGTAGAGACGTTCCAGCGCCTCGTCGCCGAACCAGTCGTCGTCATCGGCGAAGAAGACGTACTCGCCCCGGGCGGCGGCGACGCCGACGTTGCGCGGCCGGGACGGCCAGCCGGAGTTGTCGATGTGCAGCACGCGGATGTGCGGATGCGCGGCGGCCAGCTCGTCCAGCCGGGCGGGCGTCGAATCGGTCGAGCCGTCGTCGACGAACACCGCCTCGAACTCGGCCGGCGGCAGTGACTGGCACAGCAGCGAGGTGATCAGCTTCTCCACATGCGGACCGGGGTTGTAGGCCGGCACCACCACGCTGACTTTCGGAACAATCGGGCTGTCGGTCAACGTCGTCCTCCCCGTCGGAACGAGAACCGTTGGAACACGGCGCTCATCATGGACTTCCGAAGACACCTCGTGTTGTCCCTCGGATGTCGAAGCCGTTACGCAAAACGCCCGGAGTCGGATATCGGTCAGATGCGCCCCGACCAAGTGCCGTACCAGCCCTCCCCCGACCTGCTGGACTACGCCACCACCAAGGTGGGCATCGTCAACTTCACCAAGGGATTGGCGCAGAACCTGGCCGATCGGGGCATCCGGGTCAACTGTGTGGCGCCGGTCCGATCTGGACCCCGCTGATCCCGGCCACCATGCCCGAGGAGAAGATCGAGTCGTTCGGCGCCGACACGCCGCTGGGACGGGCCGGCCAGCCGAGCTGGCCCCGGCGTACGTCTTCTTTGCCTCCCAGGAGTCCAGCTACGTCACCGGCGAGGTACTCGGGGTGACCGGCGGCAGACCGCTGGCGTGATTGCCGAGCGGATCTCGACGGAGGGGTCGTGTGAGCGGCGAGCGCCGGGGGTAAAGCGAGATCATGGGATCGTTGCGAACCTCGGCGCCACCGCCCCACGCCACCGAACTGCAGCGCTGGGCGCTGGCCAGCGGTGCGGAGTTGCGCGGCCTCCGCGCGGCCCTGCACGAGGCGCTCACCGGGCTCGCCCTCGCCGAGGGCGAGGAACTCGACGGCATCCCCGAGCGGGTCGTGCTGGTCGCCACCGAGCTGGCCACCAACGCCCTGATGCACGGGCTGCCGCCGACCACGGTGCGGCTGCTCCGCGACGACGACGTGTTCATCCTCGACGTCACCGACCACGACCTCGATACCGTGCCCGAGTTGGCCGACGCCCGTCCGCTGGACGCTGGAGGCCGCGGCCTCCAGCTCGCCCGGGCCTTCTCCCTGAATGTCGGCTGGTACGCCACGAACGGCACGAAGCACATCTGGGCGTCCTTCCCGCGCGGGGAGGGCCAGGAAGGCCAGCGGTGAGCGAACCGGCCGCGCTGCGGAGGGCTGCCGGACGGGCCTGCGTCCGGTCCTGACCGGGCACGGCCGACGGGACCAGAGCCGGGTATCGGCCGTCAGCAGGCCGGGGACGTGGTCAGCAGGCCGGGAACGGTCAGCAGGCCGGGGACGTGACGTCCAGGCCCAGCGTGGTCAGCACGCCGGTGATCTCCAGGACCCGGCGTACGGTGGGCTGCACGTCGGTGACGGTGAGCCGGCAGCCCTGCTGGGCGGCCCGGCCGTGGGCGCGCACCAGGGCCAGGATGCCGGAGGAGTCGAGGAACCGGACCCCGCCGAAGTCGACCTCCAGCACGGCGAGCGGCGGGCCCTCCAACGCGTCGGCCAGGGCCGCGGTCAGTTCACCGGAGGTAGCAAGATCGATTTCGCCGGCCACGGCCAGCCGCCCCCGGTTCTCGACGACCGCGAGCGGGGTGATCGACAGGTGACTCGGCGTCGACGAAGAAGCAGACATTGGTGTGGCGGGGCCCAACAAACCACTCCCCTGATCGGTTACCGGCAGCGGTTCCTCCGTGCGGGAGGCGGGTGCCGGCTCGCCCCAGGGTAACCGCCGCCCCATGTCCGTCGCATCCCCACGCCCGGTCCGGCCGGGCAGGCGGGCTTTTCCGCGAGGTGGTGGCGCTCACGTCCGCCCCGGGGCGGCCCGGCGGTACGGTTTCCGAGCGGACCGGCGCCCTGCCGGCCCCGCGGGTCACCGGCCGGACACCGGAAACAGGAACGACGGAGGGACACCCGTGCCGGACCCCGATGAGCTGGTCGCCGATGCCCTCGCGGCGGCGCGCGGCACTGACGTACGCGCTGCGGAGCGGCAGCTGGACCGGCTCGTGGTCGGTGCCGGCATCGCGGACGGCCCGGCCGCGGTGGACACCGCCCTGATGGCTCGCCTGCTGCGCGGCGTGGGCCGGCTCTGGGGGCGGGGTTGGCAGCCGGTGGACCTGGCCCGGATCGCGGCCCGCCGGCTCGGCCCGCCGGCGGGGCGGCTGGTGGTCGACCTGACCGCCGCACAGCGCCGGGACCAGCCCGACCCGGTGCCCGCGTGGTGGGACGACCAGCTCGCCGGCCTCGACGCGGCCCTGTGGTGGGACGACGACCGCCGGTATCTGACGGCCTGGGCGGCCCGGGAGGGCACCGACCGGATCGCCGCCCTGCGCGACGTGGTCGACGTGCTGGCGCTGGTGGAGGGGTTGCCACCGATCGCGGTGCTCCGCCCGCCGCCCGGCACGGCCGGCGCGGCGATGGTGACGCCGCGAGGCGGCAGCGGTTCCCGGATGCTCGACCGGGTACGGGCCCTGCTGGCCAAGGCCGAGTCGACCACCTTCCCGGCCGAGGCGGAGGCGCTGACCGGGAAGGCGCAGGAGTTGATGGCCCGGCACAGCATCGACGTGGCCCTGGTGGAGGCGACCGCCGAGCGGACCGACGTGCCCGGCGGCGTGCGGCTCGGCACGGAGCCGCCGTATCCGGGGGCGAAGGCGCTGCTGGTGCAGGAGGTGGCAGCGGCGAACCGGTGCGAGTCGATCTGGTCCGACGACCTCGGGTTCGCCACCGTGCTCGGCTTCCCGGCAGAGCTGGCGGCCGTCGAGCTGCTCTACACCTCGTTGCTGGTGCAGGCCACCGCCGCGATGCTGCGCGGCCGGACCGAGCGCCGGTCGAAGGGCAGCAGCCGGCGCACGAAGGGGTACGACGAGTCCTTCCTGAACGCGTTCGCGCTGCGGATCGGCGAGCGGCTGCGCTCGGCCACCGACGAGGCGAGCCGGGAGGCGGCCCAGGAACCAGGTGCGGAACGGCTACTGCCGGTGCTCGCGGCCCGCACGGACGCGGTGCGGGAACGGCTGGACGACCTCTTCCCCGGGATCACCAGCAAGCGGCTCACGATCGCCGACGAGGAGGGCTGGTCCTCCGGCACCTCCGCCGCCGACCGGGCGTCCCTGGACCCGGCGTCACGCGCGCCCCGGCCGTTGCGCGGCCGGCCAGCCCGTGACGCCGGGGTTGGCCGGCCGGCCCGCTGACGGCCCGCCCGTGACGCCGGTGCTGCCCGTGCAGCCGGTGAACGGCCGGCGGTGACCGGGCCGGTCAGAAGCGGCACTCCCGGGTCAGCTTCGGCGGGATGTCGACGTAGGTCGAACCCAGCCACTTCACCGGGCTGGTCGACCGGGCACCCGCGTCGAGCTGCTTCGCGGTGTCGGTGAGCAGCGCCTCGATCTCGCGGTCCTCGGCCCGCGACGCCTGCTCGCGGACGTCGTCGGCGAGGTCGTCGAGGGTCGCCTTGAGCCGGGCATTGAGCTGCTCGCTGGTCTCCTCTGCCCGGGTGGCAGCCGCCGACTCCGCGGCGATCTCCTTGCTTCCGGCCAGGAGCAGCTTGTCGACCGCCCGGCACACCTGGTCCGTGTTGGCGGCCGTGACCCCGCCCGAGGATCCCGACGGCTCCGGGGCTGCGCCGGTGGGCTGCTCGGCCGAGGCCGTCGTGGGCGGCGCGGCGGCCGGTTCCCCTGCGCCGTCCTCGGCCGACTGGCAGCCGGCGGCGAACGCGGCCAGGGTCACCAGGGCGGTGACACGAAGCAAGGTCACGGCATGACGAGACATGTTCTCCCCGTTCGGGTTGTGGACCGTCCCAGCATGCCGGAGCCTGTCACGAACCGGGGCCCGGCGGTCCACCTCCCGGGGCGCCCGTTGAGGGGGCGGCCACCGGCACGCAAAACGCCGGACCGGCGAAGGGCCGGCCCGGCGCGCGTACGAGCTTTTTAGCTCTTGAAGGCATCCTTGATTTTCTCGCCGGCCTGCTTGAGCTTGGCGCCGGCCTGGTCGTTGCGACCCTCGGCCTCCAGGCGCTCGTTGTCGGTGGCCCGGCCGGCGCCTTCCTTCAGCTTGCCGGCGGCGTCCTCGGACGTGTTGGCGATCTTGTCGTCGATACCCATGTGAACCTCCAGCGTTGCGGCTTGCTCAGTTCTTCGACGAGGTGGATGTACCCCGCCTTCCGGCCCTCCAACCGTCGCCACCGGCAAATACTCACCCAACGTGACCACCGTCGCAGGCCCCGGCGCGGTCCGCTCCGGCCGGCCGGCCGGGGTGCGCGCGACGGGCCCGGTCAGGCCGCCGACCGGAAGCGGCGTAGGCGGAGGCTGTTGGCGACGACGAAGACCGAGGAGAAGGCCATCGCGGCACCGGCGATCATGGGGTTGAGCAGGCCTGCGGCGGCCAACGGCAAGGCGGCCACGTTGTAGGCGAAGGCCCAGAACAGGTTGCCCTTGATGATCGCCAGGGTGCGGCGGGAGAGCCGGATCGCGTCCACGGCGGCGGTCAGGTCACCCCGGACCAGAGTCAGGTCGCTGGCCTCGATCGCCACGTCGGTGCCGGTGCCCATGGCCAGCCCCAGGTCGGCCTGGGCCAGGGCGGCGGCGTCGTTGATCCCGTCGCCGACCATGGCCACGGTCCGGCCCTGCGCCTGGAGCCGCTTCACCACGTCCACCTTGTCGGCGGGCAGCACCTCGGCGGTCACCTCGTCGATGCCGACCTCGGCGGCCACCGCCTTCGCCACCGTGGCGTTGTCGCCGGTGAGCAGCACCGGGGTCAGGCCGAGGGCGCGCAGCCCGGCGACCGCCGCCGCGCTGGTCGGCTTGACCACGTCGGCCACCGCGAGGACACCCCGGGCCCGCCCGTACCAGCCGGCCAGCACCGCCGTCCGGCCGGCGGCCTCGGCGCCGGTCGCCGCCCGTTCGACCTCCTCCGGTACGTCGAGTCCGCGCTCGCGCAGCAACCGGAGCCGCCCCACAATCACCTCGCGGCCGTCGACGGTCCCGGTGACGCCGAGCCCCTCGGCGTTGGCGAAGCCGGTGACCGTGGCGAGCGGCCCCGCGTCGGCGGCCCCGGCAGCGACGGCCCGGGCGATCGGGTGCTCGCTGGCGGCCTCCAGCGCCCCGGCCAGCCGGAGCAACTCGGCGGCGTCGGTGCCGTCGGCGGGAAGCACGTCGACCAGGGTCATCTTCCCGGTGGTGACGGTGCCGGTCTTGTCCAGCAGCACGGTGTCCACCTGCCGGGTGGATTCCAGCACCTCCGGGCCCTTGATCAGGATGCCGAGCTGGGCGCCCCGCCCGGTGCCGACCAGCAACGCGGTCGGGGTGGCCAGGCCGAGGGCGCACGGGCAGGCGATGATCAGCACCGCCACGGCGGCGGTGAACGCGGCGGTCGGGCCGGCCCCCGAGCCGAGCCACCAGCCCAGCGTGCCGACGGCGAGCGCGATCACGATCGGGACGAACACCCCGGAGATCCGGTCGGCCAGCCGCTGCACGGCCGCCTTGCCGGTCTGGGCCTGCTCGACCAGCTTCGCCATCTGCGCGAGCTGGGTGTCGCCGCCGATCCGGGTGGCGGTGACCACCAGCCGGCCGCCCGCGTTCACGGTGGCGCCGACCACGGCGTCACCAGGGCCGACCTCGACCGGGACGGACTCACCGGTGAGCATGCTGGCGTCGACGGCCGAGGTGCCGTCGTCGACCACCCCGTCGGTGGCGATCTTCTCGCCGGGGCGGACCACGAACCGGTCCCCCACGGCGAGCTGGTCCACCGGGACCCGGATCTCCACCCCGTCGCGCAGCACCGCGACGTCCCGGGCACCCAACTCCAGCAGGGCACGCAGTGCCGCCCCGGCGGTCCGCTTCGAGCGGGCCTCGAAGTATCGGCCGGCGAGGAGGAACACGGTCACCCCGGCCGCCGCCTCCAGGTAGATGTTGCCGGCGCCGTCGGTGCGGGTGATGCCGAGGCTGAACGGGTGGGTCATCCCGGGCATCCCGGCGTCGCCGAGGAAGAGCGCCCAGAGCGACCAGCCGAACGCGGCCAGGGTGCCCAGCGAGACGAGGGTGTCCATGGTTGCCGCGCCGTGCCGCAGATTGATGAACGCCGCCCGGTGGAACGGCAGGCCGCCGTAGACCACGACCGGGGCGGCCAGGGTCAGCGACAGCCACTGCCAGTAGTCGAACTGCCAGGCCGGAACCATGGCCAACACGATCACCGGCACGGCCAGCACGGCCGACACCCACAGCCGGGTGCGCAGCCCGCGCAGCTCGTTCACCGGTTCGGCGGCGGTCTGCTCCGCGCCGGCCGGCGCGGGCGGGGGCGGCAGGACCGCGGTGTAGCCGGTCTTCTCCACCGTGGCGATCAGGTCGTCGGTGGTGACGTCGTCGGCGTAGGAGACGGTGGCCTTCTCGGTGGCGTAGTTGACCGTGGCGGTCACCCCGTCCATCCGATTGAGCTTCTTCTCGATCCGGGCGGCGCAGGACGCGCAGGTCATGCCGCCGATCGTCAGGTTGATCCGGTTCGGTGCGACCGGCAGCGGTCGCGTGGACGAGGTCATCGCTGCCCTCCTGTCAGTCGTGCCCGTGCCCGGCACCGGCGCTCGGGGCACCGGTGGCGGTCGGGCTGGTGGTGACGGCCGGCGTGCTCGTCGCTGGGCCGTCGGGCACGGCGGTGACGCCCACGACGACCGTGAACTCGGCCGTGTGCACCGCGTCGCCGTGCCGGAAGTCGAGGTAGAGCCGGTAGGCGCCGGCCGAGGGGAACTCGGCGGAGAAGGTCACCGCCGGCCCGGCCGGGGTCCGCCCGTCGCCGGGCGCGCCCTCCGGGTGCACGTGCAGGTACGCCAGGTCCCCCTGGCGCAGCGCCACCAGGTGCCCATACGCGCCGAGGTAGGGCTGCAGGTCGGTGACCGGCGTACCGCCGCGGCTGATCGTCAGGGTCAGCTCGGCGGCCCGGCCCGGCTGCGGCGATCCGGCCAGGGAGACGGTGTAGCCGTCGACCGTGGTGCTGGTTGCCGGTGTGGGCAGCGGCCGGGCGTCGAGGGACCCGGGGACGGTGACGTCGACGCCGAGGGTCAGCGCCGGGCCGCCGGTGGGGGTGAAGTCGGCGAACGCCCGCCAGACGCCCGGGCCGCCGAGCGGGGACGCGATCCGCCAGGTGCCGTCCGGGGCCAGCTCCGGGTGGACGTGCCGGAAGCCGGAGAGGTCCCGCCGGGCGACGATCAGGTGCATCCGCTTGTCGTGCGCGACGTCGTAACGGGTGACGGGGGCACCATCGGCGCCGGTGATCCGGAAGGCGAACTCGCCGGCCGGCGCGACCACCGGGGCGAGGGTGTAGCCCCGGTCGGAGACGAGCAGCCCGCCTGGCAGGTGAGCTGCGGCGTCGTCGGTGGAGGAGCCTGCGCTGCCAGAGGGCTGCGCGGCACTGCCGTGGGTGGGATCACCGGCGTCGTGGCGGGTCTCGGCGGCCGGGGTGACGGGGTCGGCCAGCTGGCCGACCCCGTACGCCGCGCCGAACACTGCCGCGAGGCCGAGTGCGAAACCGCTCAGCTTCGTCGTCGTGTTCATCGGGTACCTCGGTTCTGTGCAGGGCGGCGTCACACGCCGACGAGGTCGTACCCGGCCTCGTCGACGGCGGCGCGCACGGTGTCGGTGGACAGCGGGCCCTCGCTGGTGACGGTGACCCGGCCGGAGGCCAGCTCCACCTGGACGTCGCTGACGCCCTCGATCGCGCCGACCTCGGTGCTGACTGAGCTGACGCAGTGCCCGCAGGTCATCCCCTGCACCTGGTACGTGGTGGTAACCATCGCAACTCTCCTCTCCCGGCCCACCATACCCCCGGGGGGTAATCGTGAGGCGGACCACAGCCATCTCCGGCATCCAATACCCGTGGGGGGTATCGCCGTCACCAAGGACCGTAGCATACCCCCAGGGGGTAGGCTATCCTGGATGTCATGACCACACCGACGCCCGCCCCGACCCGGGGGTACACCGCCAGCAAGGATCAGCTGCTCGCGCGGCTCCGCCGCGTGGAGGGCCAGGTCCGTGGCATCGAGAAGATGGTCGACGAGGACCGGTACTGCATCGACGTGCTCACCCAGATCTCCGCGATCCAGGCCGCCCTGGACAAGGTCGCCCTGGGCCTGCTCGACGGGCACGCCCGGCACTGCATGCGCGAGGGTGCCGCCGAGGGTCGGGCCGACGAGATGGCCACCGAGATGATGGCCTCCGTCGGCCGCCTCATGAAGCGCGGCTGACCGCACCCACCATCCCCGGCCGGGGGACGAGCCGGAGAGACCCGTCCCCCACCACCGGCCGCTGGCGTCAGAGCCGGGCGAGGATCTTGTTCATGTCATCGATCTCGCCCTGCTGGGCGGCGACAATCTCCTGGGCCATCGCCTTGGCGTCGGCGTTCGTACCCTTCGCCAACGCCTCCTTCGCCATGGTGATCGCACCCTCGTGGTGGGCGATCATCATGGTCAGGAACTGCCGGTCGAACTCCGAGCCGGTCGCGCCTGCCAGCCTGGTCATGTCCGCGTCGGACATCATCCCGGGCATGCCGTGGTCCATCCCCGGCATCCCGTGCCCAGGCCCGTCCGACGGGACGGCGCGTCCCCATCCCGCGAGCCAGCCGGTCATGGTCGCGATCTCCGGCCCCTGGGCACCCTTGATCTGAACGGCGAGGCGCTTGACCTCGGCGTCGGCGGCCCGGGAGTCGGCCAGCTCGGCCATCTCCACCGCCTGCCGGTGGTGCGGAATCATCATCTGGGCGAACATCACGTCGGCGTCGCCGAACGTGGCAGACCCGCTCGCCGGTACGCCGCTGGTCGCGGCAGGCGGCGTGTCGTGGCCGGAGGAGGCGTGGTCGGCGGAACCGCAGGCGGTCAGGGCCAGGGCGGCGGTGAGCGCCCCGCCGGCCAGGGCGGCGCGGCGCGCGATCGTACGATTGGTCACGGTCTGGATCCTTCGGTGTCGAGTGCGTACGCAGGCAGGACGGGGACCCGGCCGCCGGCAGCAGAGGCCGGCGCCCGCGTCGGGCGTCCTACGTACGCGACACCGAGATCTCGGCCAGCCACAGGCCGATCGGCCGGGGCGGTGGGGCACGCGGACCGGCGGACGGCCCGCCGGGCCGACGGGCGGACAGGCCGGCCGACCGCACCCCGCCGAGCAGGAGCACGGCCACGAGCAGCGCCACCGCGAGCGCGCCGAACACCGCCAGGCAGATGCTCCAACCGGGCGGGCCGGCACCAGGATCGCCGGCGGGCAGCCACGCCGTCGGGCACCCGTCCACCGGGCAGCCACCGGACGGCACCCGCACCGGACCGACCCGCATCAGGCCGACGAGGAACACGGCGCCGCCCGTGGCGTGGCCGACGGATGGGGCCGCGCCCGTGGCGTGGCCGACGGGGAAGGCCATGCCCATCACGTCCGTCACGGCGGAGACCCTGAAAGTGGCGGAGGCGGCCGGATGTGCGCCGGCAGGCCCGGGCCGGTCGTGGCCACCACCATGGCCCCCGCCGGCGTGGCCGAGGGTGTGCATCCCGGCCAGCCCGACCAGGGTGCAGAGCAGCAGCACGAGCCGGGCCCACCGCCCGGCAGTCAGCACCGTCGCCGTCCGCACCCCGTCCACGCTAGCCGGCCAGACCGGGCTGTCCGCGCCGAACCCCACGACACCGCCCCCCCGGTCCCGGGCCGCCACGTCCCGGCGCAACGATCGGGCCGGATGTGTGCGCGACCTGCGTTCCCAGGCGAGAATGGCTATCATTCCGGGCGATGGTCGTCCGGACTCCGCATCGCCCGCCCCGCGCACCCCGCCGGGTGGCGCCCGACCCGGCGGCCGGACCGCTGCCACACCGCCCCGGCCCGCCGGGCGTGACGGCGTGGGCACCCGGGCAAACGTGCCCGCCGCAGCCGGAGACGCCGCAGGACGGGCTGGGCCGGGCGCGCAGGACGGCCCGTACGGCGCGGTCACCGTCCGGATGGGACAGGGGCCGGACGCGGGACAGCAGGTCGAGCTGACCGACCCGTCGTCGGACACATACAACATCGCCGAGCATCAGCGCGGCACCCCGCTGGCCTGGCTGGCGGTGGTGGTCAGCGCGGCCGGCCGGACGGCCCGGGCGGCCCGGCCCGACCCCACCACCCCTCGGCCCCCTGGGCCGATCAAGAAAGGAGCACGGACAGCACATGGTGACACTCCGCAGCGTGACCGGCAGTGGCGTCGCGCGTGAGAACCACGTCACTGATTACCGACAGCGATTACGAAATGACGCCTTTAGTTGGTATCCGGACGTAGATCCCCAGGCGGACTCTCGGGTAACCTCGCTGCCGGTCACCGCCGAAGGCGCGCAGCGGCGCCTGCGGTGCCGCCGCCCAATCGCCGAGAGGCGAACCGGGGAACCAGGTAACTGGGGTGAATCCGCGACAGCGGTAGGGGCCACTTCCGCCCCGAACCCGTCAGCTAACCCGGTCGGCGGTCGATGGAAGGGAACACTGTGACGGCACCCCTGCGCCGCTGGTTGACACCTGTGGTGGCCGTGTTCGCCGCGTTCGCGATTCTCGCCGGACCGGCAGCCCCAGCGTTCGCCGCGCCCTCCACCCCCAAACCCTCGGGGCACGAGGAGGACGACGAGCCCAAGCTGATCACTGACGTCATCGAGGCGGCCAACCGGGAATACACCCAGGCCAAGACGAAGCTCGAGAAGTCCAAGAAGCTCCAGCTTCAGCGCACCAAGGAGGTGAAGCAGGCCGAACAGGAACTGACCGCGCTCATCCCGCAGGTCAGCGAGATGGCCGCCCGGTCGTACCGGACCGGGCGGATCGGCCCGCTGACGGTGCTGCTGGACAGCGGCGGCCCGGACTCGTTCGTCAAGCGCGCCACCGCCCTCGACCAGCTCAACATGATCAACGCCCGGAAGCTCGCCGAGGTCAACGAGGCCAAGGAGCGCGCGGAGCAGGCCAAGCTCGCGCTCGACGCCGAGATCCGCGAGCAGCAGAAGCAGACCTCGATCATGGCGAAGAAGAAGTACGACGCCGAGAAGTCCCTCGCGCTGGTCGGCGGCGAGGGTTTCACCGGCGGCCTGGTCAACGCCACGTCCCCGGTCGCAAAGATCGCGCCGGGCCTGGGCTCGGACGGCGACTGGCGCTCCGAGTCGTGCAGCGCGGACGACCCGACCACCTCCGGCTGCATCACGCCGCGCACACTGCACGCGTACAAGGAGACCAAGAAGGCCGGCTTCAAACGCTTCGTCGGCTGCTACCGACCGGGTGGGCCGTGGGAACACCCCAAGGGCCGGGCCTGCGACTGGTCGCTGCAGAACAGCGGGTTCTCCTCCTGGCACAACAACGACACCCGGATGTACGGCAACAACCTCGCCGCGTTCCTCATCCGCAACGCCGACCGGCTCGGCATCTACTACGTCATCTGGAACCGGCAGATCTGGTTCCCGGCGACCGGCTGGAAGTCCTACAGCGGGCCCTCCAACCACACGGACCACGTGCACATGTCGCTGCTCTGACGAGCCCACCACGCGATCGAGGGCCGTCCCGCCGCCGTGCGGGGCGGCCCTCGCCGGGTCGCGGCCCGCGGAGCGCCTCAGGCCGCGGAGCGCCTCAGGCCGCAGCCGGGGCCGCACCCCGGGCCGGGGGGACGGCCGGGGCGGCCACCGAGGCGTCGCTGACCACCGAGGCGTCGCTGACGGCCGGTACTGCGGCCACCGTCCGCACCTCGCCCGCGTTGAGCCGGTACGACATCCCGACCACCGTGCACCGCCCGGCGGCGACCTCGGCCGCCAGCATGGACGAGCGGGCGAGCATCGCCTCGACGGTCTGTGCGATGTGGATGTCCACGATCCCGTTGATGTCCTCGACCCCGCGCTCGGCGGCCCTGCGCAGGCTCGGCACCACGGCGTCCACTACGGCCCCCAGATGGCCGGCGGGCGGCTTGCCGCTGCTGACCGCCGCCCTGGCGACCTGAACGGCGCCGCAGGAGTCGTGGCCGAGCACCACGACCAGGGGTACGCCCAGCTCGGTCACCGCGTACTCGACGCTGCCGAGCACCTCGGGGCCGATGGTGTGCCCGGCGGTGCGGACCACGAAGAGGTCGCCCAGTCCCCGGTCGAAGATGATCTCGGCGGCCAGCCGGGAGTCGGAGCAGCCGACGATCACCGCGAACGGATGCTGGCCGTCGGCGACGGCGGCGCGGTGGCCGGCGTCCTGGTTCGGGTGACGTGGCACACCGTTGACGAACCGGCGGTTGCCGTCGAGCAGCTCGACGACGGCCCGCCCCGGGGCGACCGGGCCCCGGTGGTTGCCCGGGCGGCCGGCGTCCGGTAGCGGATCGGCCCGCCCCACGCTCGACTCGGCCATCGATGCACTGAAATGACTCATGCCCCACCACCTCGCCCTTCGGCCGTAAGACCAGCTCCCCCACGGTCACACGCAGCCAAAGGCACGTCAAGCATTACGTGATACACATTTCATACGTCGGGACGGTCTTGCGTTCGGGAAGGGCGTGCACCCGGGGCAGCAGCCTACCGTCAGCCGCGGGCGGAGGCGGGGGTTCAGCCGCCCCGGGCCGTGGGCGCGCCGGGACCGCCCTAGCATGTCGGACATGACGACGACCGCAGGCGCGAGCGGGGCCACCCGGAACTGGACGTTCCTCACCAACCACTCGCACGTGCTGCTCGCCATCGCCCGAAATCCCACCGCCCGGCTGCGCGACGTCGCGGACGAGGTGGGCGTGACCGAACGGGCCGCCCAGGCGATCGTGGCGGACCTGGAGGCCGGCGGCTACCTCCGGCGTACCCGGGTGGGCCGGCGCAACGAGTACACGGTCAACCCGAGGGGCCACTTCCGCCACCCGGCCGAGTCCGACCGCCAGGTCGGCGACCTGCTCGCCCTCTTCACCGGCGACCAGGCCGAAGAGGGCACCGGCTCCTGACCGCGGCACCGACCACGGTCAGCGGTCCACGGTCCTGCCCCGCCGGAAGGCCTCCGTCCGCAGCGACGGGCCGTGGCCCGGCTCACCCCCGGCCTGCGCTCGCCGGAGCTGCGGTCCGGACCGGACGGGGATAGGTTGGTGTGATGCAGCCCGCAGCGTTCACCCGCCCTTCCCGGCCGGTGGCGCTGCGCGGGTCCCGCCCGCAGTGGCAGGCGACGCTGCGGCGCATCAGGGAGTTGGGTCGCCTCGCGCTGACCGCCCTGGTCCTCGCCGTCGGCCTCGGCGGCGGGTCCGCCCTGGCCTCCGCCGCCCCCGCCTCCGCCGCCGAGGCGACCAGTCCCATCGTGGTGACCAGCCGGGTGGACGTGCTGCGCCCCGGGCCCGGCCCGGCCGCCGCGCTACGCGCCGACCAGTCTGCGCCGCGGGCCCTCGGTGGCACCCGGCGCCCGGCGCCGACCCCGCCGGCCGGCGTCGGTGTGGGGATCGTTCCGCTCGACCGCCCCGCCGTCGACCCGACGGGCGGCACCCTCGTCCGACGCGGACCACCCCGGCACTGACCCCGGGCCGCCTCGCGTCGATCACGGGCCGTCCGGGCGGGCCTCCCCCCGGCCGGCCATGGTTTCCGGGAGCACGGCGGGCCCCAGCCGTCAGTCCATGTCGTCCCACCCGAGGTGCCCCTCATGCAGACCGCGCTCTCCTCCGTCCTGATCGACGTACCCCTGGCCGCCGCCATCTGGCTGGCCCTCCTCGGCGTCGTCGCCGTCGCGGTGACCTGTCTGGTCGTCCGGCCGAACCTCCTGCGCTCCGTGATCGGCGGGCGGTTCCGCGAGGCCGCCATGCCGAGCCCGCTGGAGCAGGCGGCGGCGGACCGGGAACGCCGCCGCTACGCCGAGGAGGTGGCGACCGCAGCGCAGCGGGCGGCGGCCACCGCCCAGCGGCTGCGAGCCGAGTGGTTGTCCACCCAGGATGAGGTCGAGGCCGTCTGGCAGGCGTCCGAGGCTGCGGAGGCCGACGTCCGCCGGCTGGCCACCGCCGCCGCCCACCGCTGCCCGCACACCGAGCGCACCCCCGCCGAGTACGCCGACCGCGAGCGTTACCTGCACCGGGCCGCACTGAACGCGTACTGGCGTCGGGAGTTGTCCGAGGAGCAGCTCAGTGACGTCTTCGCCCACCGCAACGGCTGGAACCCCCGGCTGCACCCGGTCGACCAGGAACTGATGCTGCGCCGCGCCGTGCGGGACCACCTGCGCGCCCGGCAGCAGGTCGCCCGGGATCGGGAGCAAGCCGCCTGGCGGGCCGCCGAGCAGGCCACCGTCGCCTCGCGCAGCCTCCGGGAGGAGGCGTACGCCGCGACCGCGCCCGCCGCGCAGGAGCAGTCCCTGCTGCCCGGGGTGAGCGACGAACAGCCGCCGGCGGCCGAGCAGACCCGCGAGATGCCGGTGGTCAGTCGCGAGACGCCCACCGCCACCCGTGACCTGCCGACCGTCGCCCGGGGCCGCGCCGCCGTCGCCCGCGAGACGCCGCCCGCTGGCCGGGGCCGTGCCGCCGTCGCCCGGGGCCGCGCCGCCGTCACGGCGTGACGCCACCGGCAATTCCCCGCCCCTGAAACGGCAGCACCCGACAGCGGGATCTTGGGTTCTGGGCTAGCGTGGCGACATGTCGCAGGAGCAGTGGATCTTAGCGGTGCTGGTCGGGCTCGTCGTCCTGGCGACGCTGGTCGGTGCCGTCCTGCTCGCCATCCGGGTGTTCCGCACCCGCCAGATGCTCGGCACGCTGGGCGTCGGCGGCAAGGTCGCCTTCTGGGGCGCGATGGTCTACACGATCTTCCCGATCGACGTGCTCCCCGACCCGATCTACCTGGACGACATCGGCGTGCTCGCCGCCGCCCTGCTCTACCTGGGCAAGCTCGTCCGGGAGCACCGCGCCGCCCAACGGCAACTACCCGGCCAGGCGGAGCCCCGCGACGAGGACACCCGTCGCCCGGTGTCCTGACATGCCGGGCGACCATCGGTTGGACATCCGTGACGAGCGGGTCACGGCGTTCTGCCGCGAACGGCACCTGGCCACCCTCACCACCCTGCGCACCGACGGGACGCCGCACGTCGTACCGGTCGGGATGACCCTCGACGCCGACGCCGGCCTGGCCCGGGTGATCACCTCGGGGACGTCCGCGAAGGCCCGGCACGTCGCGTCGGCCGGCACGGTCGGCACCCCGGTGGCGGTCTGTCACGTCGACGGACGGCGCTGGCTGACCGTCGAGGGGCGGGCGGTGGTACGCGCCGACCCGGCATCGGTCGCCGAGGCCGAGCGCCGGTACGCCGAGCGTTACCGCACCCCACGTCCCAACCCGAGTCGGGTGGTCATCGAGATCACCGTGACCCGGATTCTCGGCAGCCTCTGACCGTCTGACCGACCGAAGCCGGCCCTCGCGTACGGCGACCGCCACGCCCACGACGGGGCGTGGCGGTCGGTGTTCGTGCGTACCGTCGGGTCAGGACCCGGGGGCGATCCGCCGACGAGTGTCCACATCTGAGACGAGAATCGCCTCCATCGGGCAGGAGTCGGCGGCGTAGATCACCGCCGGGGCCGGCGCCACCCGGTCGGCCACCGGCCGGGACAGCCCTTCCACCAGCACGAAGTGTTCGGGCGCAGCCCCGGCGCAGATCCCCACGCCGATGCACCGGGTCGGGTCCACGTGCAACCGCCACCCGGCGGCGGTCGTCTCCTCCTCCGCGTTCACCTGATTTTCCTTCCGCCTCACCAGGCCACCGGCATCGCGGTCAGGCCGCGCACCAGCAGCCCGCTCTTCCAGGTCAGCTCCGACTCGGGCACCGCCAGCCGCAGCTGCGGGGTCCGGTCCAGCAGGGTCTCCAGCACCACTTGGAGCTCCATCCGGGCGAGCTGGGCGCCGATGCAGTGGTGCACGCCGTGTCCGAACCCGAGGTGCGGGTTGGCCTCCCGCCCCAGGTCGATCCGGTCGGCGTCGGCGAAGACCGTCTCGTCCCGGTTGGCCGACGCGATCGACGCGATGACCGGCTCACCGGCCCGGACCAGCACGCCACCGACCTCGACGTCCTCCTTCGCGTAGCGGGCGAAGGAGGACGCCACGCCGAGCGGGACGTACCGCATCAGCTCCTCGACCGCGCTCGGCACCAGCCCCCGGTCGGCCCGCAGCCGGGCCCACTCGTCGGGATGCCGCAACAGGACGTACACGAAGTTGGGGATCTGGGTGACGGTGGTCTCGTGGCCTGCGGCGAGCAGCCCCGCGGCGAGCTGGACCATCTCCTCCTCGCTGAGCTGGTCGTCGGCGTCACGGGTCCGGATCATCGCGCTGATCAGGTCGTCGGTGGGTTCCTGGCGGCGCTGCACGATCAGCCCGCCCATGTACGCGAACAGGTTGTCCAGGTACTGCTGGGCCTGCTCGGCGCTCAGCGAGGTGGTCGAGACGATCGCCTCCGACCACACGTGGAACTTGTCCTGGTCGGACACCGGCACGCCGAGCAGGTCGCAGATGACCCGGATCGGCAGCGGGGTGGCCAGGTGCGCTACCAGGTCGGCCGGCGGGCCGGCGGCGAGCAGGGCGTCGACCAGTTCGTCGGCGGTCTGCCGGGTGCGCGGGCGTAGCTCCTCGACGCGGCGAACGGTGAACGCCCTTGCGGCGAGCCGGCGCAGGCGGGTGTGGTCGGGCGGGTCCATGGACAGGATGCCGCTCTGGATCTGGCGGGGGATGCTGCGCGGCTCGTCGCGGCCGATCGCGGCCGACCGGCTGAACCGGACGTCGCCGAGCACGGTACGCACGTCGGCGTGCCGGGTGGCCAGCCACGCCGGCTCCCCGTACGGCAGCCGGACCCGGATCAACGGCTCGTCGCGGCGCAGCAGGGCGTAGCGGGGGTCGAGGTTGAGCCGGTCGGGTTCGCTGAACGGGTAACGCTGGATCATCGTCTCGGATGTGTCGGTCACCGGATGGCTTCCTCTCGTCCACGGCCCACCGTCGGGCCGTCCGACCGCCGGACGCGACTCCACGTTCAGTCACGTCTCAAATGCGGATAGTAGCGAGAGGGTCGATCCCGGGCCAGTGACCTGGGTTGATTTCCTCAATCCGGAATGAAGCGCGCCCACCGGGCCACCCGACGGCGGGCGGGAAAGCCGATTCCGGGGCCGCCGTGGGAGACGGCGACCCCGGAAGAAGGCGATGTCAGCGGGGCGGGCCGACACACCTCTCGTAATCGACGCGCGGACCGGTTCGGGTGTCGCAGAGTTGTCGGCGGGGTACGGACATCGCCGAGATCGAGGAGGGCCAACGTGGTCGAGGACGGTGCCGGGCAGATGCCCGAGGGAACTACTGGCGACGGGAATCTCACGGCGCAACCCGAGGCAGCGGTGCGGACGGGCACGGGACCACGGCAGGCCTGGTCCGGCCTGCCGTGGCTGGTCCGCTCGGCGGTGCTGTGGAGCGCCTGCCTGGTGGTGTTCGTCGCCGGCCTGTACCTGGTCGGAAAAATCGCCGTACTGCTGGCGCCGCTGGCCATCGCACTGGCGGTGACGATCTTCCTCACCGCGCTGCTCGACCCGGTACTGCTCCTGCTGCGCAGGCTCCGGCTGCCGGCGGCGCTGGCCGCCCTGCTCACCGTGCTGCTCCTGCTGGGTGTCCTCGTCGGCGTCGGGGCGCTGGTGTGGAACCTGACGGCGAGCCAGTTCAGCGAGCTGGGCCAGGAGCTCGACCAGGGCCTGCAGCGGAGCCGGGACTTCGTCACCTCCACGCTCCCGGTCACCGACGCCCAACTCGACAAGCTGATCCAGCAGACCCGCGAGGGGCTGGGCGGGAGCACCCCCGACCCGGTCGACGGGGCCCGGACGGCCACCGAGGTAGCCGGCTCCGTACTGCTCTCCCTGGTGCTGCTCTTCTTCCTGCTCAAGGACGGGCGGTCGATGTGGCAGTGGGTGCTGCGCCGGATGACCGGACCGAACCGGGACGTCGCCGCCGAGGCCGGCCGGGTGGGCTGGCGGACGCTCGGCTCGTACAGCCGGGGGACGATGCTGATCGCGGCGATCGACGCGATCGGGATCGGCGCGGCCCTGGTGCTGCTCCGGGTGCCGCTGGCCCTGCCACTGGCAATGATCACCTTCCTGGGCGGGTTCGTGCCGATCATCGGGGCCACCGTGGCGGGGGCGGTGGCGGTGCTGGTGGCGCTCGCCGCCAAGGGGCCCACCGTCGCCCTGCTCACCCTCGCCGCCGTGATCGTCGTGCAGCAGGTCGAGGGGAACCTGTTGGAGCCGCTGGTGATGAAGCGCCAGGTCCAGCTGCACCCGGCGGTGATCCTGGTGGCGGTGACGGCCGGCACGCTCATCGCCGGGATCGCTGGGGCGTTCGTCTCGGTGCCGATCACGGCGGTCGTGTACCGGGTGATCGACACCGTGCAGCGGCATCGGGAGGCCGCCGGACGACCGTCCGCGCCCGTCTGAGCCCGGGGCCGGTCAGGCACCCGGCGGCAGGTGGCCGGCGAACCAGTCCGCCGCCGCGTCGGCCACCTGCTCCAGCGTGCCCGGCTCCTCGAACAGGTGGGTGGCACCGGGGACCACCCGCAGCTCGCCCGCCTCGCCCAGGTCGGTCATCGCCTCCTCGTTGAGCGCGATCACCTGCTCGTCCAGGCCGCCGACGAGCAGCAGCGTCGGGGTCTGCACCCGGCACAGGGCGGCGCCGGCGAGGTCGGGTCGGCCGCCCCGGGACACCACCGCCCGCACCCGCTCAGGCCGGAAGGCCGCGGCGACCAGGGCCGCGGCGGCCCCGGTGCTCGCGCCGAACAGGCCCACCGGCAGCCGGCTCAGGGTCGGCTCGGTGGCCATCCAGTCCACGATCGTGGCCAGCCGGTCGGCGAGCAGCCCGATGTTGAACCGGAGTTCGGCCGTCTGGGCGTCGACCCGGTCCTCCTCCGGGGTGAGCAGATCGACCAGCACCGTGCCGAGCGCCCGCCCGTGCAGCGCCCCGGCGACGGCGGTGTTGCGGGGGCTGTGCCGGGAACTGCCGCTGCCGTGCGCGAAGAGGACCACCCCCACCGCCCCCTCGGGAACCAGCACGTCGGCGGGGAGTCCGGCAGCCCCCACCGGGATCGTGACCCCGCCGCCCCGGGTCGTCGTACCGGCCTGTCCACGCATCGCCATCGCCGTACCCCTTCCGTTTCTCGTCCCGCCCGGTTACCCGGCCCGGCGGCCAGAATTCGTCGTTGCCCTGACGCCGACGACAAGGTTTAGCGTGGCGGGCAGGGACGGCGGAGGAGGTCGGATGCGGATCGGCGAGCTGGCGGAACGCGCCGGTACGAGCACCCGGTCGCTGCGGTACTACGAGACACAGGGGCTGGTCCGGCCCCGCCGGTCGGCCAACGGGTACCGCGTCTACGACGAGGCGGAGCTGCGGGTGGTGCACGAGATTCGTGCCCTGCTGGCGGTGGGGTTCGGCCTGGACGACATCCGGCCGTTCGTGGCCTGCCTGCGGGCCGGTCACGCCTCCGGCGACGTCTGCCCGGACTCCGTGGCCGTGCTGCGCCGCAAGCTCGCCGAGGTGGACGCCTACCTCGACCGGCTGGGATCGGTCCGCCGGCAGTTGCACGACCAGCTCACCCAGGCCATCGCGTACCGGGAGGAAACATGCTTCAGGAAACGGGGACTTCCCCGCTGACCGCCGTCACCGACGCCACGTTCGCCGAGGCGGTGCTGGCCGCCGACCGCCCTGTGGTCGTCGACTTCTGGGCGCAGTGGTGCCCGCCCTGCGCGGCGATCTCGCGGAGCCTCGCCGAGTTGGCCGGGGAGTTCGGGGACCAACTGCGCGTGGTCACCGTCAACACGGACGAGAACCCGGCGTCCACCAGGGCGTACGGGGTGATGTCGTTGCCGACCCTGCTGGTGTTCCGCGACGGCGAGGTGGTCGGCTCGACCGTCGGGGCGCGGCCGAAGAACCACCTGCGGCAGAGCTTCGCCCGGCACCTGGAGCACTGAGCGCCGCGCTGCCGTCGTTTGCGGTCGGGCCGACCGGGAAGGCTCGGGACGACCGCAGCACCGGCGCAGCCGCGCCCCGACGGATCGCGAGGATCGTCATGGCTCGCAAGCAGGACAGTTCCAGGCAGCAGACCGCCGAGCGGGACCAACAGCGGGAACAGGACGGCGAGCGCGGCCGGGACTGGGCGGACGAGGCGGCGCAGGCCCGCACCTCCGACGACCCCCGGACGGTCTCCCCGCACGACGCGGCCGGCCACCCCTCCAACGGGAGGCAGTTCTAACCCTGCCCGGTCCGCCTGCCGGCGCGCCCCACCCGCCTCAGCTGACGTTCTCCGGGAGGTGCATCAGGGGCGCCCGGCCGGGCGGCTGCTCCGGCTCGGGACCGGGCGGTATGAACGGCGGCACCGGGACGGTGACCGGTTCGGCGCAGGTCACCCGGACCTTCTCTCCGTGGTGCCGCAACTCGAGCACGTCGTCGGCGCAGCCGTGCCGCAGCGCGTACGTCGTCTGGTGCGGCCGGACGTCGACGCGCAGCCGCATTCCCCGCCACTGCAACGAGAACTCCAGCCGGTTGAGCCGGCTCGACAGCCGGGGTGCGAGCGTCAGCATCCCGTCGTGGTCGCGCAGCCCGCCGAACCCGGCCACCAGGGCGATCCACGCCCCCGCCAGCGACGCCATGTGCACGCCGTCGCGGGTGTTCTCGTTGAGGTCGTGCAGGTCCATCAGCGCGGCCTCGCGCAGGTACCGGTGCGCCAACTCCAGGTAGCCGACCTCGGCCGCCATCACCGCCTGGGTGCACGCCGACAGGGACGAGTCGCGCACCGTACGCCGCTCGCAGTAGAGGAAGTTGCGCAGCTTCTCCTCGTCGCTGAACGCGTCCCCGCGCCAGTGCATGGCGAGCACCAGATCGGCCTGCTTGATCACCTGTTTGCGGTACAGGTCGAAGTACGGGTAGTGCAGCAGCAGCGGGTACTTCTCGGCCGGGGTGTGCTCGAAGTCCCACTCCTGGAGCCGGGTGAACCCCTCCACTTGCTCGTGCACGTCGACCTCGTCGTCGTACGGGACGTTTATCGCGTGCGCCGCGTCCCGCCAGGCCGCCGTCTCCTCGTCGGTCACCCCCAGCTCGGTGGCCCGGTCCCGAAGGCGCATCGTCGCATCGGCGGCGGCGAGCAGGTTCCGCTGCGCCATCAGATTGGTGTAGATGTTGTCGTTCTTCACCGCCGTGTACTCGTCCGGGCCGGTCACCCCGTCGATGTGGAAGTCGCCGCTCCGGTCGTGGTGCCCCAGCGAGCGCCATAGCCGGGCCGTCTCGACCAGCAACTCCAGGCCGATCTCCTGCTCCAGTTGTTCGTCGCCGGTGACCAGCACGTACCGGCGCAGCGCGTCGGCGACGCCGGCGGCGATGTGGAACGCCGCCGTCCCGGCGGGCCAGTACGCCGACGACTCCGGCCCCTCGATGGTGCGCCACGGGAAGGCCGCGCCGGAGAGGTTGAGCGTCCGTGCCCGGTCCTGCGCCTGTTCCAGGGTGGAGTGCCGCCAGTACAGGGCGTCGCGCACCGCGCCAGGCTGGGTGTAGGTGAGCACGGGCAGCACGAACATCTCGGTGTCCCAGAACGCGTGCCCGTCGTATCCGGGGCCGGTCAGGCCCTTCGCGGAAATCGGCCGACGCTCGGCCCGGGCACCGGCCTGGAGCACGTGGAACAGGCCGAAGCGCACCGCCTGCTGCACCTCCGGGTCGCCGTCGAGCCGCACGTCGGCGGCGTCCCAGAACTCGTCGAGGTACTCCCGCTGCTCGCGGCGAAGCCCGTCCCAGCCGTCGAGTCGGGCCGCGGCGAGGGCCCCGCCGACCTGGTCGCGCATCGCCGGCAGCGACCGCTTGCTCGACCAGCCGTACGTCAGGTACTTGACCACCCGCAGCGTCTCGCCGGGCTTGAGCACGCACCCGACGGTGGTACGGACCCAGTCCTCGTACCCCTCCGACTGGACGGTGGTGCGCTCCGGGCCGTGCACGTCGTGGTCGATGGCGGCGGCGACCCGCAGGCCGCTGACCTTGGTCCGGTGGATGAGCAGCCCGCCGTTGTCCGTGGTCAGCTCCTCCTCGGCCACCAACGGCGACTCCAGCACCGCCGCCACCCGGGGGTCGCGGCTCTGCGCCGGGAGGGTCTCGTTGGCCACCAGCTCGGACTGAAGGATCAGCCGGATGGGCCCGTCGACCGCCTCCACCTCGTAGTTGATGGCGGCGACCGCCCGCTGGGTGAACGACACCAGCCGGGTGCTGCGGACCTTGACCTCCCGGCCCGCCGGGGATCGCCAGTGCAGTTCCCGGTGCAGGGTGCCGGCGCGCAGGTCGAGAATCCGCTCGTGGGCGAGCAACTCGCCGTACCGGACGTCGAGCGGCTCGTCGTCGACCAGCAGCCGGATCAGTTTGCCGTTGGTGACGTTGACGATGGTCTGGCCGGACTCGGGGAAGCCGAACCCGGCCTCCGCGTACGGCAGCGGACGCAGCTCGTAGAAGGAGTTCAGGTAGGTGCCGGGCAGGCCGTGCGGCTCGCCCTCGTCGAGGTTGCCGCGCAGGCCGATGTGCCCGTTGGAGAGCGCGAAGACCGACTCGGCCTGGGCCAGCACGTCCAGATCGAGGCGGGTCTCCCGGATGTGCCAGGGCTCGACCGGGTAGGCGCGTTCGCGGATCATGCGGGTGTCTCCCTGTCGATGAGATCGGCGAGGTCGGTCACCACGACGTCCGCCCCGTGCGCGAGCAGTTCGTCGGCCTGACCCACCCGGTCCACGCCGACGACGTACCCGAAGCCGCCGGCCCGGCCGGCGGCAACCCCGGCGAGCGCGTCCTCGAAGACGACCGCCCGCGTCGGGTCCGCCCCGAGCAGCTTCGCCCCCGCCAGGAACGTGTCCGGGTACGGCTTGCCGCGCAGCCCCTGCTCGCGGGCGACCAGCCCGTCCACCCGGGCCTCCAGCAGCGGCTCCAGCCCGGCCGACGCGACGACCTCCCGGCAGTTGGCGCTCGCGGAGACCACCGCGCGGCGCAGGCCGGCGTCGGTCGCCGCCTTCAGGTACGTCACCGAGCCGGGATAGACCTCGACCCCGTACGTGCGGAGGCGTTCGAGCAGGACGACGTTCTTCCGGTTGCCCACCCCGTTGACCGTGTCCACCTCCGGCGGGTCGTCGGGCGAGCCCTCGATCAGGGTGATCCCCCGGGAGGCGAGGAAAGAGCGCACCCCGTCGGCCCGGGGCTTCCCGTCGACGTACCGGTTGTAGTCCGGCCCCGGGTCGAAGGGCCGGAACGGCTCCCCGGCGGCCGCCGCGCGCGATTCCAGGAAGGCATCGAAGGTCTGCGTCCATGCGGCGTTGTGCACCCGGGCGGTCTGCGTCAGCACACCGTCCAGGTCGAAGAGACAGGCGGTCACATGAGCAGGTAGGCCCAGCACGGTACGAATCTATCCACCGGCCGGACCCGACAAACCGGATTCACCTCACGACGCGCGGGGAGCCGGGGTAGCGACACGCTCAGCGGTTCGGGCGCAGCGTCCAGACCACGGTCATCGCCGAGGTCGGCGTGCCGTCCTCGGTGGCGATCTCGACCTCGACCGGGAACTCGGGCCGCCGGCCGGCGTCCAGCTCGGCGATCACCTCGGCCGCCGCCCGGCCGAGCCGCGCGGTGGCCCGTACCGGCCCCATCGCCAGCTTCCGGTACGCGATTTCCGCTCGCACGGCCAACGGCACCGCGCGGTCGAGGAATTGGCCGAACGCGGCCAGCACCACCGCGCCGGAGGCGGTCTCGCCGAGAGTGAACATCGCCCCGGCATGCGGACCGCCGACGTGGTTGTGGGTGGCCGGCGAGTCGGGCAACCGGACCACGGCGCGCACGCCGCCCTCCGCCTCGGGGGCCACCTCGACGAATTCGATGCCGAGCGTACGGGCGAAGGGCACGGCCTCCAGCATGCCGGCGGCCACCTGGCGAGAGTCGATACTCATACCCGAACGTTACCCCTCGGTAACTTCTGCTTCAAGCGCGGCCGCCCGCCCGCGCCGAGCCGAGGGAAGCCGACTTCGACACAGGCCCTGGCCGCAACGGCAGTTGATCAACGAGGGGTGGGAAGGCCCGCTAGAAGAGGTTGCCGATGGTGCGGATGATCTCGGCGTAGAAGTTGCCCTCGATACTGCGGAACAGGGCGAAGCCCTCCCCGGGGCTGCCGAAGAACGGGCGCAGCGTCCAGGCGAGCTGGGTGCCGACGAAGCCGAACAGCAGGATCCACACGTACAGCAGGCTCATGCTGGCCGGGCGCTCGGCCGCCGGCCGCTGGGGTGCTGGCTGGGGCCAGTGCCGGTACTGCGCCGGCGGGTACCCGGCGGGATGCGGTCCCGGCGCACCGGACGCGACATGGAGGGGCGGAACCTGGACCGGCAGCACCTGGACCGGCGCGACCTCCGCTGGAGCGCCGGGAGCCGGCAGGGCCTGGACCGGCACGGCCTGGGCGGGCACGGCGAGAGCGCCGTCGCCGGCCGGCGCGGGCTGGCCTGCGGTGGCAGCGCCGTTCGCGCCGGCCGCCATCGGCACGGGCGCGACGACCGTCGGGGCCGACCCGGAAGCGGGGGCGGCAGGGGTCACTGCCGGGGCGAGCAGGCCGTGGGCGTTGAGCACCTGCATGCCGCCGGTCAGGAAGCGCAGCCCGACCACCGCGCTCAGCGTCAGGATGGCGACGTTGAGCAGCTTGAAGAAGCCGTAGTCGGGCGCGGTGATCAGGAAGAAGAGGCTGATCGGCGCGAACGCCACGGCCAGCATCGAGGTGACGGTGATCGCCACCATCACCAGCGCCAGCGACTGCCGCACCGAGAGCCGGGCCCCGAAGACCAGGTTGAACAGGTAGAGCGTGGGCAGGCAGATCGCGAGCGTGACCAGGAACAGCAGGGGCAGCTTGACCGCCGAGGTCAGCGCCATCAGCACGCTGTGGAACGCGCCCAGCACCGCGCCGTAGCAGGCCAGGGCGATGCCGGAGCTGGCGAGCATCCGCACGGTCAGGGCGTTGAGGTCCTGATCGGCCACGATCTGCTGCCAGATGCCCTGCCGGTCGCGCAGGATGCGCTCGATGACGAGCGGGCCGGTTCGGTCAGTCGACACGGATGGACCCCTTTCTCATGCCGTACACAGTGGACAAGCCCGCTGACCGTAGGGCACCAGCCCGCCACCCCGCTACGGGGATCAGCGCCAACCCACGTCGATTCGGTCGCCGCGCTCGTCGAAGAAGTGCAGGGCGTCCATGCGTACCGAAATGGCCAGCGGGTGACCGGCGCTGACCGCCGGGTACGGCGCGAGCCGGACCGCCAGCTCCGCAGGCCGGCGGTGGTGCCGGCCGGGGTCGTTCAGCACGCTCCCCCGGTTGCCGATCGGGGCGGCCTCGGCGGCCTGCTCGGCGGCCTCCGCACCCCGGCCGGCGAACCGCTGCATGACCTGCCCGAACCTGCGCCGGCCGCGCTGGCCGCCGCCGGTGCTCTCGACCGGGGTGCCCATCTCGTCGACCACGATCGCGGTGGCGCCGATGTCGAGGTAGGCCAACGACTCGTGACCGTGGTGCTCCAGGTAGCGGATCCGGCCCTGGAGCACGTGACCCGGGGTGTCCGGGGCGACCGGCGTGAGCGCCTCGGCCCGCATCCCGACCACGATCCGCTCGCCGTGATAGTGCGCCACCGCCCGGCTGCGAATGTCCTCCCACGGCAGGTAGAGCGACTGGTTGCCGAAGTTCAGCGCGACGTACCGGTCGAGGTGGACGTAGACCGACACCTCCAGCAGGTTCATCCGGGGGCTGCCGAGGAACGCGGCGACGTAGAGGGTGGCCGGTCGCCCGTACACCTGCGTGGGGGTGCCCACGTCCTGGAGCACGCCCTTGCGCATGATGGCGACCCGGTCGGCCATGGTCAGCGCCTCGGCCTGGTCGTGGGTGACGTAGATCGTGGTCACGCCCAGCTCACGGGTCAGGCCGGAGATCTCCGCCCGCAGCTCCGCGCGGAGCCCACTGTCCAGGTTGGACAGCGGCTCGTCCATCAGGAACAAGCTCGGCCTGCGGACGATCGCCCGACCCATGGCGACCCGCTGACGCTGCCCGCCCGAGAGCTGGCTGGGCTTGCGGCCCAGCACGTCGCCGATGCCCAGCGCGCTGGCCACGTCGGCGACCCGTTCGCCGCGCGGCAACGGCTCGACCCCGGCCAGCCGCAGCGGGAAGGCGATGTTCTCCCCCACGGTCATGTGCGGGTAGAGGGCGAAGTCCTGGAAGACCATGGCGATCTTCCGGTCCCGGGGTGGCAGGTCGTTGGCCAGTTCGCCGCCGATCAGCACCGCACCGGAAGTCGGATTTTCCAGGCCCGCGATCATCCGCAGGACCGTGGACTTCCCGCAGCCGGACGGGCCGAGCAGGACCATGAACTCGCCGTCGTTCACGTCCAGGTTGATCCGGTCGACGGCGACCGTTCCGTCCTGGAATACCTTGGTCACGTCCTTGAGCGCGACGGTAGTCACCGTCACCTCCCCAGCTCCTCGGCGGAATCCCGAATGACTGTGACCAGGATCATGGAGTCTGCGCATCGGGTGAACGTGTGATGTTGGGCCCATTACAGACCGATTACGCCGCCGGCCGGTCCGACCCGGGCCGGTCGAGGAACACCCGGCGGACCACCCGCTCGGCAGCGTGACCGTCGTCCAGGGCGCAGAAACGGGCCCGGAACCGCTGCCGGGCCTCCGTCGCGGCGGGGGCGTCGACCGCGCCGGAGCGGAACAGGTCGAGCAGTCCGGGGAAGCTGGTCGTCACCGCGCCGGGCGGCTCGGCGAGCAGGTCCAGATAGACGCCCCGGGCCAGCCGATAGGCCTCCCAGTCCGGGGCGTAGACGACGATCGGCCGGTCCAGCACCGCGTAGTCGAACATCGCCGAGGAGTAGTCCGTGACCAGCACGTCGGCGGCCAGGTAGAGATCCTCGACCCGGCCGTGGCCGCTGACGTCGAGCAGCCGGGGCCCGCCGTGGGCGTGGACCGGGCCGCCCGCCCCCGGCCGGCGGCCCCGGTCGTGGAAGTAGTGGCTGCGCATCAGCAGCCGGCCGGCCGGGCCGAGCATGTCCAGCAGCAACCCCGGGTCGAACGGCGGCCGGTACCCGGGCAGGTGCTCCCGGTGGGTGGGGGCGTAGAGCACCACCCGGTCACCGGGGGCGATGCCGAGCCGGGCGCGTACCTCGCGCACCTCGGTCGCGGTCGCGGTGGCCAACCGGTCGTTACGCGGATAGCCCACCTCCAGGGTGGTGTACGCGGCCGGGTACGCCCGCTCCCACATCTGGGTGGAGAAGCTGTTCGCCGAGATGCTGTAGTCCCAGCGGTCCACCCGGCGCAGCAGCTTCGTGAAGTCCATCCCGCCCGCGCCGACCGGGTACCGCTGCTGGTCCAGCCCCATCACCTTCACCGGGGTGCCGTGGTGGGTCTGCACGTGCACCGAGCCGGGCCGCTTGCGCACGAAGTCGGGGAAGTTCACGTTGTTGACCAGCCAGGTCGCCCGGGCCAGCACCCGGTGGTACTCCCGGGTGCCGGCCACCACGTACTCCACGCCCGGCGGGAGGGTGCCGACCCGATCCCGCCGGACGATCCACACCCCACGTACCTGCGGCGCGAGCCGGCGGGCCGTCTCGTAGATCGCGGCCGGGTTGCAGCCGTACCCGCGGTACCAGTAGGCGGCGTAGACGGCCAGGGTCGGGTCGAGGGGCCGGCGCAACTCGGCCCGGTAGTACTCGTGCAGCAGCGCGTCGCGGCCCCGGCGGGCGGTCCGGCGGGCCACCGGCCTCGCCCGGTGGATCCGCCGTCGGGCGGCCTCCCGGAGCTGGTTGGCGGCCCGCAGCGCACTGAACGTCCGCCACCGGCCGGCGGCGACCAGCCGGTGCTTGAGCCCCTCCACCCCCTCCGGGGCCGGGTAGCCGCCGGGCGGCAGCCAGCGGGCGTGATCCGCGGTGATCTGGGCGAAGAAGGCAGGCCGCAGCTCGGGGGCGATCCGCTCACCGTTGCCGAGGACGGTCAGGTAGTGCCAGATCATCCGCTCGAAGACCGCCGGTCGCAGGTCGTCGACGGCCGGCGCGCGCTCGTCCATCCAGCGGAACACCCGATGCCACTGGACGAAGACCTCGAAGTGCCGGTCCCCCCGGGTCCGGGTGATCGCCCCGGCCCGGCGCTGCCGGTAGTTCAGGCAGACCCGGTCCAACACGCCGATCTGCTCGGCCGCCATCAGCACCGGGTAGCTGAACGGGACGTCCTCGTACCAGCCGGGCTCGAAGCGCAGCCCGAGGTCGACCAGGAACTCCCGACGGACCAGCTTGTTCCACGCGGTGTGCAGCAGTCGCAACGCCTCCGGTCTCTCGCGCAGCCGGAACGTGGCCGTCCCCGGCGGCTCGGGAAAGACGTCAGCCATCGCGCTGCGGGTGGCCCGGTCGTTCCAGCGCACCCGGACGTGGTCGACGACCAGCACGTCCGGGCGGGTGGCCCGGAGCCGGGCGGCCACCTCGATCAGGCAGTCCGGGGCCAGCCAGTCGTCACCGTCGACGAACCAGACGTACTCGCCGCTGGCCAGGTCCAGCCCGACATTGCGGGCCGAACCGAGACCGACGTTCTCGGCCAGCCGAACCACGCGAACCCGGTGGTCCCGGGCCGCGTAGTCGGCCAGGATGTCCCCGCTGCCGTCGGGCGAGTGGTCGTCGACGCCGATCACCTCGACGTCGTCGAACGGCTGGCCGAGGATCGAGTCGAGGCACTCGCTCAGGTACGCCTGCACCTGGTAGGCCGGCACGACGAAGCTGATCAGCGTCATCGCCCGGCCCCCCACGTCAGCTCGGCTGGCGGAGACCTCCGCCCGCCGGGACCCCCACGGCCCGCCGGGCGCGGGCTGGCAGAACGACCCAGGCCAGGACCACACTTCCGACAAAAGCCACGAGCAGGTACGCACCGAGTGTAGCCATCAGCACAGCCGCGAATCCGGCAATTGCCGCCACGGTCAGCAGTACCGAGCGGCCCTCCCAGCCCAGCGTCCACGGGTGCAGCGGCGGAGCAGCCTGCCGCTTCTCCAGCCGGGCCGTGAGGTCGTAGTGGTGCAGGGTGAGCACGAAGACGTACCAGAAGACGATCCACGCCGGGACGCCGCCGACCACGCCGACCGCGACGGCGAAGAGGTACTCGCCGGCCCGCAGTGCCGCCGGCACCAGCCAGTCCAACGGCCCGTCGTGCGCCGCCCCGGCCCCGAGGCCGGCGACCAGCAGCACCAGCAGCGCCCCCGGCACTGCCCAGCGGAGCCCGCCGGGGTCACCGTCGGAGCGCACCCGCAGCACGGCCGCGACCAGCAGCACGGCCGGGCCGACCGCACCGATCACCGCGCAGGTCAGCGGGCCCACCGGCCGCAGCGCCGGCAGCCGGGCCGCGAGCGGACCGTCGTCGCGGTGCAGGGTGGCATCGACCGTGTCCAGCACCGGCACCCGCATCCAGCGGGCCCGCAGGGTGCGCAGCGCCCCGGTGTACGCGAACGCCAGTACCCCCCAGGTCAGCACCGCGACCAGGCTGACCAGCGGGTTGAACAGCGCCACGGTCAACGCGATCAGCGCCCACCGCTCCCCGATCGGGAACACCACCGTCCGCTTCAACCAGTACGACAGCGACCCCGTGTCGGCCTGCACACGGGTCGAGGCGGCGTTGAGCTTGTCGCCGATCCCCCCGCCACCGGTCCCGACCGCCTTCGGCCGGCGGGCCGCCTCGTCGTGCAGCACCCCGTACCAGGTGTCGGTCATGTGCCGGACGGTCTGCAACGTCATCGCAGCGATGGCCAGCGCCCAGCCGTACCGGAACCCGGCGGCCGTCGCCCCGTAGCCGAGGCCGGCGTAGACCACGTACTCCTTGGCCCGGTCGGCCATGGTGTCCAGCCAGCCGCCCCAGGCACTGAAGTGCCGGGTGTAGCGGGCGAGCTGCCCGTCCACGCAGTCGAGCATGAAGCCCAGGTAGAGCAGGACCGCGCCGGTGACCAGCGCCGGCCGGCCGCCGACGCCGAAGAGCACCGCGGCGGCCACCGCGAAGAGCACCGAGATGGCGGTGACCCCGGTCGGGGTCAGGCGCAGCCGCGCCGACAGCTTCGTGACGTACGGGGACCAGGTGCTGACGAAGTACGTGGTGAAGAAGTCGTCCCTCTCCTTCACCGACAGCCGAAGCTCCGCCCGGTCCTCGTCCACCGCGCCGAGGGCCGCCTCGGCGGCGGCCAGCCCGGCCGGGTCGACGACCCGGTGGGCGACGAGCAGGCGTACCCGGTGGGCGAAGGTCAGCGTGCCGAGCGCGGTGAGACCGGCGAAGAGCCGGTCCACCACGGGCCCGGCCGGCGTGTTCGTGGCGGCGGCCCGGGCTGCGGCGGCCAGGGCCGGCAGGTCGTCCCGGCCCACCCGCAGCGCGCCGCCGAACACCCCGGTCGCCCCGCCGTCGAGCTGCTGCCCGGCCACGCCGGCGGCGACCACTTGGCCGCGCTCCTCGCGGACCACGGCGCGGCCGGGGTCCGGCGGGTCGGTGAGCACCAGGGCCACCGTCGGCCCGACCGGGCTGGTGGCCAGGTGCCGCAGTACGGCGGTGTGCGCCACCAGGTCCGCCCCGCTGACGATCACCGGGCCGGTGGCCTCGTCGACGAGGGCAGCCAGCTCGGTCAGATCGGCGACGTGCCGCACCCGCGTCGCCCCGGCCCGACGCCACTGTTCGGCGAGCCGGTCGGCGAGTGTCGCCCCGGCGCGTGTCGGCAGGCCCGCGGCCGGCGCACCGGCGGCGAGCACAATCGCGAGCGTCACCGCGCAACCGCGGCGTGGTAGGCGTCCAGCGCCTCGGCGATCGTCCCGTCGACGGTCAGCCGCCCGGCGTCGAGATAGAGCCCTCGACGGCAGAACCGGGTCAGATCCTTTTCGTTGTGTGACACGAGCACCAGTGTGCGTCCCTCCCCCAGCAATCGGTCGATCGTCGCATAGCACTTCTTGCGGAACTCGGCGTCCCCGACCGCCGTCACCTCGTCCATGAGCAAAATGGGGTGCGGCAGGTGCGAGATGATGGCGAAACCCAGCCGCACCTTCATCCCCGACGAGTAGTGCCGCACCGCCGTGTCGATGGCCTGTTCCACCTGCTCACCGGCGAAGGAGACGATCTCGTCGAAGTGCCGTCTCAGGTAGCCCGACGACAGCCCGTGCAGCCCGCCGACGAGGTACAGGTTCTCCCGCCCGGTCAGGTCGTTGGAGAAGCCGGCGGAGAGTTCCAGCAGCGGCGCCACCTCGCCGGAGACCCGGATCCGCCCCTCGTCGGGAATCAGCACCCCGGCAATCAGCCGCAGCAGGGTGCTCTTGCCGGTGCCGTTGCGGCCGACCACCCCGACGGTCTCGCCGGCGGCGATCCGGAACGACACGTCCCGCAGCGGCCAGAACCGGCCGGCGTCGGCAGATCGGCCGGCGGGGCGGATGAAGACCTCCCGCAGCCGCAACTGCCGCCGCCGGTTGCGGACGAACCAGATGCCGAGGCCGTCGGCGCAGATGATCGGCTCGGCCATCACAGCTCCTTGAGCGCCGTCATCACAGCTCCTTGAGCACGGCGGGTTCGAGCCGACGGAAGACCCACCAGCCGGCCACCAGCACCAACAGGCTGATCGCGATCGTGGTGGCCAGCAGCCGGGCGTCCGGGAACTGGTCCGGGTACCAGACCGCGTGGTGCAGTTGGAAGATGCCGACCAGCGGGTTCAGCTCGTACGCGGCCTTCACCCAGCCCGGCATCGCCGAGTCCCGGACCAGGTTGAGCGGGTAGATGATCGGGGTGGCGTAGAAGAGCAGCCGGATGACCAGCCGCATGAACCGCTCAATGTCGCGCATCAGCACGTTGAGCGCCGACAGCAGCAGCGCCAGCCCGACCAGCAGCACCGCCTGCACGGCGACGGCGAGCGGCAGGGCGAGCACGGACCAGCCGGGGTGCACCTCCCCGCGTACGGCGTAGGCCACGGCGATGGCGACCAGGATCGGCAGACCGGCGGCGTACTCGGCGAACCGGCCGGTGATCCGGCCGATCGGGAAGACCTGGCGTGGGACGTTCATCGTGGTGATCAGCCGGGCCTGCCCGGTGAGCGCGTTGGTCGCCTCGCTCAGCGCCGAACTGGCCCACATCCAGGCGAAGATGCCGGTGATCAGGAACAGCGGGTACGACCCGGCGGCCTCCCCGAGGTGCCGGCTGGTGTCGCGGGAGTAGAGCACCCCGAAGACGAACCAGTAGATCGCGCCCATGCCGAGGGGCTCGATCAACGACCAGAGGTACCCGAGCACCGACTGCTGGTACTTCACCGCGAGGTCGCGGCGGACGAGGATGCGTAGCGCGTTCCGGTGCGCCCACAGCGCCCCGACGGCAGACGTCACCTCGCCTCGCCTCCTCGGCGCTCAGCACTCGATCACGTTGACGGCCAGGCCGCCCCGCGATGTCTCCTTGTACTTGACCTTCATGTCGGCGCCGGTCTCGCGCATCGTCTTGATCACCTTGTCGAGCGAGACGTGGTGCACCCCGTCGCCGCGCAGCGCCAGCCGGGCGGCAGTGATCGCCTTGATGCTAGCCACCGCGTTCCGCTCGATGCAGGGGATCTGCACCAGGCCACCGACCGGGTCGCAGGTGAGCCCGAGGTTGTGTTCCATGCCGATCTCGGCCGCGTTCTCCACCTGTTCCGGGGTGCCGCCGAGGGCCTCGGCCAGCCCGGCGGCGGCCATCGAGCAGGCCGAGCCGACCTCGCCCTGGCAGCCGACCTCGGCACCGGAGATCGACGCGTTCTCCTTGAACAGCACGCCGATCGCACCGGCCGCCAGTAGGAACCGGACCACGCCTTCCTCGGAAGCCCCCGGTGAGAACCGGGTGTAGTAGTGCAGCACCGCCGGGATGATCCCGGCCGCGCCGTTGGTCGGGGCGGTGACCACCCGCCCCCCGGCCGCGTTCTCCTCGTTGACCGCCAGCGCGAACAGGGTCACCCAGTCCATCACCCGTAGCGGGTCGGTGCTCCCGCTCTCCGCCTCCAGGCTGCGCCGCAGCTCCGCCGCGCGCCGCCGGACCTTCAGCCCGCCGGGGAGTACGCCGTCGCGCTCGCAGCCCTGCTCGACGCACTCCCGCATCACCCGCCAGATCGCCAGCAGCCCGGCCCGTACCTCGTCCTCAGTGCGCCGGGACCGCTCGTTGGCGAGCATCACCTCGCTGATCGACAGCCCGTTGGCGGCGCTGACCGCCAGCAGCTCGGCCCCGGTGCCGAACGGGTGCCGGACCCGGGTGGTGTCGGCGATGATCCGGTCCGCCCCGGCCGCCGCCTCGTCGACCACGAACCCGCCGCCGACGGAGTAGTACGTCCGCGCGCGCAGCTCCGCCCCGGCGGCGTCGTACGCGACGAAGGTCATTCCGTTCGGGTGGTACGGCAGCGACCGGCGCCGGTGCAACACCAGGTCCCGGTCCGGGTCGAAGTCGATCTCCTGAGCGCCGAGCAGGCGCAGCCGCCGGTCGGCGCGGATCCGGGCCACCCGGGGCCCGACGGTATCGGTGTCGACCGCCTCCGGGGCTTCCCCCTCCAGCCCGAGCAGCACCGCCCGGTCGCTGCCGTGGCCGTGGCCGGTGGCGCCGAGCGAGCCGAACAGCTCGGCCCGCACCCGGGTCGTCGTGGCGAGCAGCCCGTCGCCCTTGAGCCCGGCGACAAACGTCCTGGCGGCCCGCATCGGGCCCACGGTGTGCGAGCTCGACGGCCCGATGCCCACGCTGAAGAGGTCGAAAACGCTGATCATGTGCACTTCCCTGCCATCATCCCCGCCACGCGGCCGGGTCGCGGCCCGCGCAGTCAGGGCACCCGTCCCACCACCGGTCCGGATACGGACGGCCCAACCGACCAGCCTACCCACCCCCACCACCCCCACCCCTCCGCGCAAATTCACGGAATTAGTGGCATCAGGGGCGGTGGGTGGGCGTCGGGGCGGGGCTCCCGGGTAAGTACCTACTGGGGTGGGGAGGCGGGATCGTCCTTGGGATGGAGGGCGGGGTGGCCTTGCGTCCCTACCGTGGATGGAAGAGGCGGCGGTCACGTCGCAGAGTGGGAGTACGACGATGAGTCGCAAACTGGTCCGGCCCCGCGAGGGGCGCATGTTCGCCGGGGTCTGCGTGGGCCTGGCCCGCCGGTTCAACACCTCCGCCGGCATGGTCCGGCTGTTGTTCCTGCTGTCGCTGCTGCTGCCCGGCACCCAGGTGGTCGTCTACCTGGTGCTGTGGGTGCTGATGCCGAACGAGGACCGCCACGTCGCCACCCGCTACTGATCCACCACCGCCTGCGGTCACGCGCACCGCCGCAGGTTTTCCCATGCCGCCGACTTCCGACCCGACTATTGCTGGCGAACACGACAGGCCGGAAGCTGAACCTCCAGTGAAGAGGTAATCACGTCATGCGACAGGCTCGGGCGAAACGGTTCCGAGTCGGGGGCGACGGCTGTGAGCGTGGCCGACGAAGTGAGCGCCGCTCCCCTCCCGGGGCCGAAGCAGCCCCGGGAGGGGTTCGCGCACGGCCGGTTCCAGGTGCTGCACACGAAACATCTGGAGTATCTGCTCGCTGGGCAGACCCCCGGCGCGGCTCAGGGCGCGGTGTAGGTGACCGTTACCTTCTCGTACCCGAGGGAGCGGAGCAGGCCCTCCAGCATCTTGCGGGTGTTCTCCTCCGCGCGGGCTTGCAGGCCGCTGTCCCGGGCGGCGGCGGTGATCCGGTCCTCGGCCAGCTTGTAGACCTGCTGCTGGCGGTTCGGGTCACCCTTGACCAGGTCGTTGATCCGATTGAGCAGGCCACGCTGCTCCGAGACGACGTAGCTCTTCTCCAGGTCCAGGTTGGTCTGGGCGAGCTGCGGCGCGGGGAGCTTCACCTCGACGGACTTCCCGTCGGGCGACACCACCAACGCCCCCTCGGCGATCTTGCCGAAGTCGACGTATGCCTCGACGCTGCCCGCGCCGACGAAGAGGGTGCGCTGATTGAGCAGGAACTCCGGGACGTTGTTCCGGTCGTTCTGCAGGTCGACCACGACCTGGAAGTTGCCCTCGGCCGCGACAAAGCGGCTGAGGTCCTGGATCGACTTGAGCAGCGGCGGCTGGCTGCGGTCGGTCTGCTCCTTGCTGAACGGGTTACGGAAGTCCGGGAAGAACCCGGTGGCCTGCGCCCCGAGCAGCACCACCACGGCCAGCGCCGCGGCGCCGAGCACCACGAGCAGCCCTCGGGCCGGCCCTGAGGGGCCCCGCCGGGCCGGCTCGGAGGGGCCCTGCGGAACCGGCCGGTCGACCTCACCGTCAGGGGACATCGCTCACCATCCTCGATCGGACACATCGTCTTCCGATGACGGTACGGCCCCCGTACGACGCCCGCTCGGCAAGCCGGCCGGTGGACGGGTCAACCCAGCCAGGTAGATGCTGTCACCTTAACGACAATTCAGGCGATGGTGGCAGTGCTGGTGGCAGCGGCAGCGACAGCCGTCACTCGGCCTGACCGGAGAACGCCAGCACCCGGGCGTGGATCTGGTTGCGCTGCTGGAGGGCGGCCCGCAGTGCGCGATGCAGCCCGTCCTCGAGGTAGAGCCCACCGTTCCACTGCACCACGTGCGGAAAGAGGTCACCGTAGAAGGTGGAGTCCTCGGCGAGGAGCTTGTCCAGGGCCAACTCGCGCTTGGTGGTGATCAGCTGGTCCAGCCGCAGCGGGCGCGGCGGGATCTCCGCCCATTGCTTGAGCGTCAGGTTGTGATCCGGGTAGGGACGCCCGTCCCGAACCGCTCTGAAGATCACGACGGTACGCTCCCCTCCCCTGACCCACCCCGACCCACCGCCCCGGGCCGGAACGTGGCGTGGCACCGCGTGACGCGGCACGATGACCGTGCCAGCGTAGCCGCCCGCACCACCGCGCGTTCCACTCCCTCTTGGCGGCCTCTCCACCGTCGGTACCCCGGACCGGGCCGTTCCGAACCGGTCAACCGCGGCCCGATCGGGCAGCCCCACCTCCCCCGGGCCGCAGGTCAGCCCCAGCGACCACGGTGGACCACCTCGTCGACCGGGCGGCGCCCCCGCCGCAGCGACGGCGACCGGTGGTCCGGCGCCCGGTAGCCGACCGTGACCGCGCCGATCGGCTGGTACTCCTCCGGCACACCGAACGCCTCCCGGTACGCCGCGGTGCGCTGCGGCGGGATGCCGAAGAAACACGCACCCAGTCCCTCATCCACCGCGCTGAGCAGCATCAACAGGGCGGCGAAGCCGGTGTCGACGTACCAGTACGGCACCGGCCAGCGCTCCGCCGAGCGCTCCGCCCAGCCCTTGTCCGGCTCGGCGTAGCGCTCCAGATACGCCGATCGGTTGGCGTGCGGAACGACGATCAGCGGGGCCCGCCGCATCCCGGCCAACCACCGCTCCCGCCCGCCGCCGTCGGGGGTGGTCGCCGCCCAGAACCGCTCCCGGTCCGGTGGCGCGTCCAGCACCAGGAACCCCCAGCCCTGGGCGAACCCGGCCGACGGGGCCCGGACCGCGTGGTCGAGCAGCCGCTCGACCACGTCGGGCGGGACCGGGCGTTCCGGGTCGTAGTTGCGCACCATCCGGCGCCGCCGGATCACCTCGGCGAACTCCATGCTGCTCCCTCGTGCCGCCCGGTCAGACCCCGGGCCGGATGCCCCAGGCACCCCGCCAGGTGTCCCCCGGCTCCAACGTGATCACGTCCTTGCCCGAACGGAACGCGTCCGGCGGGCAGGTCATCGGCTCCACGGCCACCGAGCGGCGATGCCGCTCACCGCTGAGGGCGTCACCGGTGAAGACCTGCCACCAGCCGAACTCCCGGTCCGCCCAGACGTGCACGGAGGCGGCATCGCCCGGGGCGGCCAGGGTCACCGAGGAACCGCCGTCGGCGTCCCGGATCACCTCGCCGAACGCCATGTCGAGCACCGCCTCGCCGATCCGGCGCGAGCTGGTGTAGTCGTACTCGGTGCCGGCGACCGGGGTCGCCCCGACCGGCAGCATCCGCCCGTCCACCAGCACCCGGGTCCGCCCCGGCACCCGCAGCGAGAGGTCGTCGACCGCCACCCCGTGCAGCCGCAGGTACGGGTGCATCGAGTAGCCGAACGGGCAGGGCTCCTCGCCGACGTTGGTCGCCTCGTGCTCGACGCGCAGCCCGTCCGGCCCGACCGAGTACCGGGTGCGCAGCCGCAGCCCCCAGGGGTAGCCGGGGTGCGGCGGCAGGTCGCACCCGACCGTCACCGCGTCGTCGTCCTGCTCGACCAGGTGCCACCGCACCCAGTTGACCAGGCCGTGGATGGCGTTGCCCCGGGTCGGCTCCGTCAACGTGAGCTGGAACGACCGCTCTCCGAAGGCGTACTGACCGTCCCTGATCCGGTTCGGCCAGGGGGCCAGCACCTGCCCGGCCCCGCCGGGGCAGATCTCGTCCGGCCGGTACCCGTCGAGGTAGTCGACCCCGTCGTGCCGGTATGTCCGCAGACCACCACCCACCTCCACGACGACGGCCTCGTGGCCGGCTGCGGAAATGGTCCACTGTGCGCCCGATGGCGGGCGGGCTGCGGCGTTCGACATGCCGGTGACCCTAGCCGTTCACTCCTGCGGGCGGGGTGTGGTCGCCCGGTAGCGGGCCAGGGCCGGGAAGACCGCCACCAGCAGCACCGCCAGCACCGCCGCGGCCAGGCCGCCGCCGACCCAGGCGACGCCGGTGCCGAACCCGGCGGCCGTCGCGCCCGCCCGCAGGTCACCCAGGCGGGGCCCGCCCGCGACGACCACCGTGTTGACGCCCTGGAGCCGGCCGCGCATCCGGTCCGGCGCGTACACCAGCAGCATCGTCTGGCGCAGCACGGCGCTGACCAGGTCGGCCGCGCCGGCCACGGCGAGCAGCACGACCACCAGCCAGAGTTGGCGGGCCAGGCCGGCGGCGGCGATGGCCACCCCCCAGCCGACCACGGCCAGGACCAGCGTCAGTCCCTGCCGGCGGAGCCGGCCGATCCAGCCGGAGGTGAGCCCGCCGAGCATCGACCCAACGGCGATCGCGCTGTAGAGCCAGCCGACCGCCGCGCCACCGCCGAACCGTTCCTGGGCCACCTCGGGGAAGAGCGCCCGGGGCATGGCCAGCACCATGGCGATCAGGTCGATGACGAAGGAGAGCAGCAGCACTGGGGTCGCGGCGAGGTAGCGGAAGCCGTCCATGATGCTGCCCAGCCCCGCCCGGCGAGGGGCGGCGGTGCCGTCCGGGTCGGGCTCCGGGGGCAGCGCGGGCAGCCGGAAGGCGGCCCAGAGCGAGACGGTGAAGAGCAGGGCGTCCACGGCGTACGCCACCGGCAGGCCGAGGTCGGTGCCCCACCCGGCGAAGATCAGCCCGGCGGCCAGCGGCCCGAAGACCGAGGCGGCGGTGTGGGTGGTGAAGTTGAGCGTGCTCGCCGCCGACACCAACCCCGTCGGCACCAGCCGGGGCAGGATCGCGCTGCGGGTCGGCGACGTGATCGCGAACGCGGTGGACTGCACCGCCACCAGGGTCAGCAGCAACGTCGGGCTACCCACCCGCAGCAGGGCCTGGAGCAACAGGGCGAGCGTCGACGCCCAGAGCAGCGCCCCGCCGGCGAGCAGCACCCGGCGGCGGTCCAGGGCGTCGGCGACCGCCCCACCCCAGAGCCCGAACACCAGCAGCGGCAGGAACCCGGCGATGCCGAGCAGCCCGACCCAGAGCGAGGCGCCGGTCAGCGCGTAGATCTCCACCGGCACGGCGACCGCCGTGAACTGGAAGCCGAACATGGCCACGCCGTTGCCGAACCACACCCGCCGGTACGCGGGCACGCCGAGCGGGCGCAGGTCGATCGCCCAGCGGCGCGGCCCGCGCTGCCGGGTCTCCTTGACGTCGGTCACGGGGCAAGTCGCTCCACGACCCACCCACCGTCGCCGGCCGATCCCGGGGAGGTCGCGGTGCGGCGGAACCGCAGCCGGTCGTGCAGCCGGCTGGCCCGGCCCTGCCAGAACTCCACCGTCTCGGGGCGTACCCGCAGCCCGCCCCAGTGCGGCGGGGCGGGGATCGACTCCACGCCGGCGAACCGCTCGGCCGCCGCCCGGTAACCGGCGTCCAGCACGGCCCGGTCGTCGATGACCCGGGACTGGGTGCTGGCCCAGGCGCCCAACTGCGAGCCGCGCGGCCGGCTGGCGAAGTACGCCTCGGTCTCGGCCCGGTCCACCGGCTCGACCCTTCCTGCGACCACCACCTGCCGCTGCATGGCAAACCAGGGGAAGACCAGGCTGGCGTACGGGTTGGCCAGCGTCTCGACGCCCTTGCGGGAGCCGTGGTTGGTGAAGAAGACGAAGCCCTCCGGGTCGTACTCCTTGAGCAGGACCGTCCGGCCGCTGGGCCGCCCCGCGGTGTCGGCGGTGCCGACCACCATCGCGTTCGGCTCCGTCAGCCTGGCGCCCACCGCCTCGGCGAACCAGCGCGCGAACTGGGTGTGCCAGTCGGCGGCCAGATTCGCCTCGGAAAGGCCCAGGTCGGCGGCGTACTCGTTACGCATCCCCGCCAGCCGCGCTGTGTCACCCGTCACAGTCAGTCTCCCCCTCGCCGGGCCGCCCGCCTCCGCACGCCTGGCCACCACCGCACCGCCAGTCTCACCGACCCGGACCGGATGTCCACCGGCGGGTATGTCGCGTGCAGCACAGTCGCAGCGGGTCGCGCAGTCGGTTACTCACCAGGCAAGATGTCACGAACACGTCCCTGAGGGTCGCCTAAGGCGCTCGACCGGCCGGGCCGGATGAGCCCGGACTGGCGCATCGAGCAGATCCAGGAGAGATCGACATGGCCGACTTCAAACCCGGGCTGGAGGGCGTCGTTGCCTTCGAGACCCAGATCGCCGAACCGGACAGGGCGGGGGGTGCACTGCGCTACCGCGGCGTGAACATCGAGGATCTGATCGGCCAGGTCTCCTTCGGCAACGTCTGGGCGCTGCTCGTCGACGGGCGCTTCGGGCCGGGGCTGCCGCCGGCCGAGCCGTTCCCGGTGCCGGTGCACTCCGGCGACATCCGGGTCGACGTGCAGTCCGCGGTCGCCATGCTCGCCCCGTACTGGGGTCTCAGCCAGTTGCTGGACATCTCCGACGAGCAGGCCCGCGAGGACCTCGCCCGGGTCTCCGTCACCGCGCTCTCCTTCGTCGCCCAGTCCGCCCGCGGCCTGGGCCTGCCGGCCGTGCCGCAGAAGGAGATCGACAAGGCTGAGACGATCGTCGAGCGCTTCATGAAGCGCTGGCGCGGCGAGCCCGACCCGCGGCACGTCAAGGCCGTGGACGCGTACTTCATCTCGGCCGCCGAGCACGGCCTGAACGCCTCCACCTTCACCACCCGGATCGTCGCCTCCACGGGCGCGGACGCGGCGGCCTGCATCTCCTCCGGCATCGGCGCCCTCTCCGGCCCGCTACACGGCGGCGCCCCCTCCCGGGTGCTCACCATGCTGGAGGCCGTCGAGCGCAGCGGCGACGCCGAGGGCTACGTCAAGGGCGTCCTCGACCGGGGCGAGCGGCTGATGGGCTTCGGCCACCGGGTCTACCGGGCCGAGGACCCGCGTGCCCGCGTGCTGCGCCGCACCGCCAAGGAGCTGGGCGCACCGCGCTTCGAGATCGCCGAGGCGCTGGAGAAGGCCGCCCTAGCCGAGCTCCAGGCCCGCCGCCCGGACCGGGTGCTCGCCACCAACGTCGAGTTCTGGTCGGCCGTGGTGCTGGACTTCGCCGAGGTGCCGGCGCACATGTTCACCTCGATGTTCACCTGCGCCCGGATGGGCGGCTGGAGCGCGCACATCCTGGAGCAGAAGAAGCTCCAGCGGCTGGTCCGCCCGTCGGCCGACTACATCGGCCCCGGCTCCCGCAAGCCGCAGGAGGTCGAGGGCTGGAACGCCATCCCGCACGGCGTGTAAGGAAGGGCACCATCCGGGTGCGCGACGCCTGCCCAGGCCCGTCGACGCCACGACGAAAGGGGTCCCGCCGGTTCGGCGGGGCCCCTTCGTGGCACCCGGACGGGTGATGGCGCGAGCGGTTTGTGGCACACGCCTCAGCCCCGGCGGCGGGACGCCTGGGTGCCCGGGGCGGCCAGGGTGCGAGGATGAGGGCTCGGCAGTGCCGCCGGACCGGGATCGGATTCGGGCCGCCCGTGCGCCCGCGCACGCGCCCGCCGTCCGCGCCCCGCCCACCTCACCCCGGGCCAAGCCCACGCGGAAGGATCTCGACAACCGTGGCTGACGAACCGACCATCCGGATTCCCGACGACATCAAGCCCGAAGACGGGCGGTTCGGCTGCGGGCCGTCCAAGGTCCGTCCGGCGGCCGTCTCCGCCCTCGCCGACGCGGCGACCGGCTTCCTGGGCACCTCGCACCGGCAGAAGACCGTCCGCGACCAGGTCGCCCGGCTGCGGCGCGGCATCGCCGAGTTCTACTCCCTCCCCGAGGGGTACGAGGTCGTCCTCGGCAACGGCGGCACCACCGCGTTCTGGGAGGTCGCGACGTTCGGCCTGATCCGGGACCGGGCCCAGTTCGCCAGCTTCGGCGAGTTCGGTGCGAAGTTCGCCAAGTCGGTCAGCCAGGCGCCGTTCCTCGGCGAGCCGACCGTGCGCAAGTCTGCGCCGGGCAGCGCCCCGACGCTGGTCGCCGAGGCCGGGGTCGACGCGTACGGGCTCCCGCAGAACGAGACCTCGACCGGTGTCGCCGTGCCGATCAGCCGGGTGGCCGGCGCCGACGAGGGCTCGCTGCTGCTGGTCGACGCCACCTCGGCGGCCGGCGGCCTGGCCGTCGACGTGACCGAGACCGACGTCTACTACTTCGCCCCGCAGAAGTGCTTCGCCTCCGACGGCGGGCTCTGGCTGGCCCTGATGTCGCCGGCCGCCCTGGAGCGGGCCACCGAGATCAAGGCGTCCGGCCGGTACATCCCGGCGTTCCTCGACCTGGTCACCGCGATCGACAACTCGCGGCTCGAGCAGACGTACAACACCCCCGCGCTGGCCACCATCTTCCTGGCCGCCGAGCAGACCGACTGGATGAACTCCCAGGGCGGGCTGACCTGGGCGGCCAAGCGCACGGCCGAGAGCGCCGGCATCGTGTACGGCTGGGCCGAGCGCTCCGCCGTGGCCACCCCGTTCGTCACCGACCCGGCGCTGCGCTCCAACGTGGTCGCCACCATCGACTTCGTCGACGGGGTGGACGCGGCGGCGATCGCCAAGGCGCTGCGGGCCAACGGGATCGTCGACACCGAGCCGTACCGGAAGCTGGGTCGCAACCAGTTGCGGGTCGCGCTCTACCCGGCGGTCGAGCCGGCCGACGTGGAGGCGCTGACCGCCTCGATCGACTACATCGTCGAGCGGCTCTAGTCACCATCACGGTGGGTGGTCGCCGGAGCGCCGACGGCCACCCATCGTGATCATTAGCGCAGCCCCACCTGGAACATGCGGGTGTCGCGTCCCCCACCTGCTGACGGATGGGCGTACCCTGGTGAAAGACGCCCGGGTGGCCGACTCGTGGCGTGCGGCCAGCGAAGCGGGACGGAGGCAACGCTAATGCGCCCAGTACGCTTCGTCGCCCTCTCGGAGGACGGCCAGGCCCTGGTGCTCGCCGACGAGGTCGGGCGGCTACTCGCCCTGCCCATCGACGAGCGGATCGCCGGCGCCATGCACGCCGAGCCGGGTGCGCCCCCGCTCGCCGTGGTGTCCAACACCGCCGACGCGGTGCCGTCACTGTCCCCACGGGACATCCAGGCCAAGATCCGCTCCGGCGAGTCCGCGGAGGACGTGGCCCGCATCGCGGGCGTCCCCGTCGACCGGGTGCTGCGCTACGCCGGCCCGGTGCTCCAGGAGCGGGCGATGCTCGCCCAGCACGCCCGGCGCAGCCGGCTCAAGGGCGCCGAGAAGCCGACCCCGCTGGCCGAGATCGTCAACGGGCGGCTGGCCCAGCACAGCATCGACACCGAGAAGATTTCCTGGGACGCCTACCGCCGCGACGACGGCACCTGGCGGATCGTCGCCACCTGGCCGTCGGGCAAGGCCACCGCGCAGGCGGTGTGGGACCTCGACAAGACCCGGCAGCACGTCACCCCGCACGACGACATGGCGCAGTACCTCTGCGCCGAGCGCCCCACCCCGATCCTCGGGCAGGAGCCGGCGCCGGAGCGGGGCGGGCACCTGTGGCCCGGCCCGTCGCGCGCCGAGCCGGGCCGGGGCGGCCACGGGCTGCCCGCCGCGGCCGGCGAACACGGCCGCCCGGGGCGGGACCCGATCCGCGCAGGTCGCGACGCCCTGCTCGCCTCGCTGGACCGGCCGCTCGGCTCGACGTCCGGGCGCGGCCTGGAACCGCGTACGCCGGCTGCGCTGGCCGGCTCCGACGCGCCCCGGCAACGGCCGGTCGGCGGCGGAGCGGCGGCCCTGCTCGGCGGCGGCCAGGGTTCGGCGTTCGACGACGACTCGGACGCGCCGAAGGAGGTCCCGGCCGTGCCCTCGCTGGCGGTGCTCCGGCCTCGCCGCACCGGGACCGCCGCGGCGGCGGCCGGCGGGAACGAGTCGACGGACTCCTCCGGTAAGCCGCGTAAGCGCCTGCCGAGTTGGGACGACGTCCTCTTCGGCACCGGCCCGGCGGCCCGCGAGTCCTCCTGATCCACCCGTTTCGCCGGGGCGGCGTGCCCACCCGTCCCGGCGCAACGGCAAGGCATGCGAAGCCCGCCCGTGGCAGGGTAGATCCATGGAATACACGAATCTGGGACGCACCGGCCTGTCGGTGAGCCGACTCTGCCTCGGCACGATGAACTTCGGGCCACAGACCAGCGAGCCGGACAGCTACGCCGTCATGGACCGGGCACTGGAACACGGCATCAACTTCTTCGACACCGCCAATGTGTACGGCTGGCAGACCGGCGAGGGGATCACCGAGCAGATCATCGGCCGCTGGCTCGCCCAGGGCGGCGGCCGGCGGGAGAAGATCGTCCTGGCCACCAAGGTCTACGGCAAGATGGGCGAGTGGCCCAACGAGCAGGGCCTGAGCGCCCGGCACATCGTCCGGGCCTGCGAGGACTCGCTACGCCGGCTCCAGACCGACGTCATCGACCTGTACCAGATGCACCACGTCTCCCGGGCCACCCCGTGGGAGGAGATCTGGCAGGCGATGGAGACCCTGGTCGCCCAGGGCAAGGTCGTCTACGTCGGATCGTCCAACTTCGCCGGTTGGCACATCGGCCAGGCGCAGGCGGCGGCCGAGCGGCGCCACTTCCTCGGCCTCGTCTCCGAGCAGTCGATCTACAACCTGCTGACCCGGCACGTCGAGTTGGAGGTCGTCCCGGCCGCCCAGCACTACGGCCTCGGCATCATCCCGTGGTCGCCGCTGCACGGCGGGCTGCTCTCCGGGGTGCTGCGCAAGATGGCCGAGAACGGAGCCGCCCGGGGCACCACCGGCCGCTCCGCCGAGGGCCTGGCGGAGCACCGGCCGACGATCGAGGCGTACGAGAAGTTCTGCGCCGACCTCGGCCACGACCCGGCGGACGTGGCGCTCGGCTGGCTGCTCTCCCGGCCCGGGGTGACCGCCCCGATCATCGGCCCGCGCACCCTCGACCAGCTCGACCGGTCGCTGGGCGCGCTGGACGTCCGGCTCGACGAGGCGGCGCTGGCCCGGCTCGACGAGCTCTTCCCGCCGGTGGGTAAGGGCGGCCCGGGCCCGGAGGCATGGGCCTGGTGACCGGCCACTGACCGCCTCGGTGCGGCCGGGTCGCCGAGTGCTCCAGCGTCGGTGGTCCTGCGGCGTCGGCGTCCCGCCGGCGACGGACAGGCGGCGACGAAGAGTTGCGCCAGGAAGGTGTCGCCGCTCAGCGGTGCCGCTGGCGGTGCGGGGCGCGGGCGGCCGGCAGGGTCAGGCCGGCGGCGTGCAGCGTTCCCTCGACCCGAACCCGCTCGATCTGCCGGTCGACGCCCGCCAGCTCGCCCAGGTGCTCGGTGAGCCCGAGGCACCGGCAGGCCGCCCGCAGGTGCTCGTCGTACGCGTCGAGGATGCCGGCGTGCCAGATCATCGCCCGGCCGCCGGGGCTGATCCGGTGCCCGGCGAAGAGGTGCAGGTCGGCCGCGATCTCCTGGAGAGACCGGCGGCCGACTCGGTCGAACTCGGTGAGGTCGATGCCCCGGGTCAGCGCGTCGGCCCCGACGGCCTGGTCCAGCCCGGCGATGGTGCGGCGCTCCCGGCGGCGTTCGCGCCACTCGGCGTATCCGCAGGCGACCCGGTCGATGATCTCGTCAGCGCAGAAGAGCAACGCGAAGGCGACCGGCAGACTCGCGACAGCGATGAACGACAGGGCAAGGAGCATCGCACGGCCAACCTCCACATATCGACGCTAAGCCGTCGCGTGCCTTGCCGCCACCCGTTTGCCTACATCCGTGAGCTTCAATCTTTGGCCGCTTGTCAAGAGAGGCCCCTGCTATACCTCAGGCGTTAACAGGGTGCCCTTCCTTCACTCCGGCGAGACGACGTAGAAGCGGGGCATCGGGAGCATCCGCAGGCGCAGCCGGGCACCCGAGCGGCGCAGCTGCCAGGCGAGTGCGATCAGCGCAGTGGCCAGCGAGATGAGCCCGCCGATCCAGATGCTCGCCCCGGCACCGAAGGTCTCGGCGACCCAGCCGATCAGCGGGGCGCCGACCGGGTTGGTGCCGAGGAAGACCAGCACCCACAGCGACATGACCCGGCCCCGGAACGCGGCGTCGGTGCCGAGCTGCACCCGCTGGTTGGCGGACTGGGCGAAGAACACCATGAAGAAGCCGGCGGGCAGCAGCAGCGCCACCACCATCCAGTACGCCGGGGCGAGCCCGACCAGGGTGCCGAAGACGGCACAGCCGATCGCCGCGCCGAGCACCACCCAGACCGACGGGCGGCTGCGCCGCCCGGTGCCGGCCAGCGCCCCGGCCAGCGCGCCCACGGCCAGGGCGCTGCTGAACAGGCCGAACGAGGCGGCCCCGGTGTGGAAGACGGTCTTGGCCAGCGCCGCGAGGGTGAGCTGGAAGTTGAACAGGCTCATCCCGATCACCGACATCACCGCCATCGGCAGCAGCAGGTCCGGGCGCCGGGCGACGTACCGCAGCCCGTCGATCACCCTGGCGGAGTCCCGCTCGCCGACCGGCAGGAGATCCTTGCGGTACAGCTCGGCGGTGCGCATCCGGACCACGTTGGCCAGCGGAGCCAACGAGCTGACCGCCGTGAACAGGAACACCGGGCCGACGTCAACGGCGGCGATGGCCAGGCCGGCCACGGCGGGGCCGACGATCCGGGCGGAGTTGAACACGGCCGCGTTGAGCGAGAGCGCGTTGGGCAGCAGGGAGGTGCCGACCAGTTCGGAGACGAACGCCTGCCGAACCGGGGTCTCCACCGCGTTGGCGACGCCCAGCAGCGCGGCGAAGACGAAAACGTGCCAGAGCTGCGCCAGGCCGCTGAACACCAGCAGGCTCATCGCGAACGCCAACACCGTCCAGAACGCGTTCGCCACGAAGAGCAGCATGCGCTTGTCGTACCGGTCGGCGAGTCGCCCCGAGATCAGGGTGAGCAGCAGCACCGGGGTGAACTGGAGCGCGGTGACCACGCCGAGCGCGGTGGCGGAGTCGTCCGAGAGCTGAAGGACGAGCCAATCCTGGGCGATGAACATCATCCAGACGCCGACCAGTTTGATCAGCTGCCCGGACGCGAAGAGCCGGTAGTTACGGACCTGTAGTGACTGGAACATCGTGCTCAGCTTTGCCTGCACCCTGGGTGCGCCTCCTCGCGGTCGTACGCCTCATCGACGGCGGACGGCGCGGACCCGGCGCTGCGGGCGCGGTCAGGCTCGGGCGAGCTGCTGAAGGATCTCGGCGGCCTGCCGAAGCGTCTCCCGATCGGACTCGGGCAGCTCGGCCAGCCGGCGGGCCAGCCACTCGTCGCGGGCCCGCTCGAACTGGTCGAGCACGGCCTGTCCCCCCTCGGTCGCCGAGAGGATGACCTGCCGACCGTCGGTCGGGTGGGGGATGCGCCGCACGAGGCCGCGCTCCTCCAGCTTCGCGACGATCTTGGTCATCGTCGGCGGCTGCACCCGTTCGACATCGGCCAGTTCCCTTGGCGTCAGCGCGCCCGCCAGCCGAAGGCTGGTGAGCGCGGAGAGCTGGGTGACCGTCAGGTCGCCCACCGGCCGGGCCTGTCGGACCCGCCGGTTGAGCCGGGTGATCGCATCACGCAACTGGGGGGCCAGCTGCGCCGGTGGCACGCGTTTCGCCGTCACCGTCCGCTCCGTCACGATAGTTAGCCTAGCTAATGAGCCTGGCTAAGAACATCCAATATGACGATGCTCACCAGGGAGTTTGTGCCGCCAGGGTCGGGGTACCCGAATCAGCACCCCGACCCGTCGCGCACGCTAAGTCAGAGAACGACGGACTCGATCGGCCCGCGCAGGAAATACAGAACGAACAGCGCGGCCACCCCGTACAGCAGGGGGTGGATCTCCCGGGCCTTGCCCTTGGCCAGCTTCACCACCACGAAGCTGATGACGCCCGCGCCGATGCCGTTGGAGATCGAGTACGTGAACGGCATCAGGGTGATGGTGAGGAACGCCGGGATGGCGATCTCGTAGTCGGTCCAGTCGATCGTCCGCACCGCGGTCATCATCAGGAAGCCGACCACCACCAGCGCCGTCGACGCCGCCTCGAACGGCACCACCAGCGACAACGGCGCGAGGAACATCGCCAGCAGGAACAGGGTGCCGGTAACCAGGTTCGCCACGCCGGTCCGGGCGCCCTCCGCGACACCGGCGGCGCTCTCGACGAACGACGTGTTGCTGGAGACGCTCGCCGCACCACCCGCCGCCGCCGCGATCGAGTCAACCAGCAGGATCTCCTTGGCCCGCGGCGGGGTGCCCTGCTCGTCGAGCATGTCCCCCTCCTGGCCGATCGCGACCATCGTGCCCATGGTGTCGAAGAAGTCCGTGACCAGCAGGGTGAAGACGAACATCAGCGGAACCAGCCAGCCGACCCGGGTCCAGGAGCCGAGCAGATCGAACTGGCCCAGCAGCGACAGGTCGGGAACGTCCACGATCTTCTTCGGCAGCTCCGGCACGTTCAACGCCCAGCCCCGCGGGTTCGGCTGACCGTTGACGAACGACGGGCCGACGTCGGCCACCGCCTCCACGATGATCGCCAGCACGGTCGAGGCGAAGATGCCGATCAGGATCGCGCCCCGCACCCGGCGGACCACCAGCACCACGGTGACCAGCAGGCCCACCACGAAGACCAGCAACGGCCAACCGACGATCCGGCCGCCGATGCCCAGCTCGACCGGGACTGTGGTGTTCGCGATGTCGGGGATCCGGCGGACGAAACCGGCGTCCACCAGGCCGATGATGGTGAGGAAGAGCCCGATGCCGACGCCGATCGCGGTCTTGAGCTGGGTGGGCACCGAGCGGAACACCGCGGTACGCAGGCCGGTCAGCACCAGGATCGCGACGATCACCCCCTCGATCACCACGAGGCCCATCGCGTCGGCCCAGGTCATCTGCGGGGCGACCTCGTAGGCCACCACCGCGTTCACGCCCAGACCGGCGGCCAGCGCCATCGGGAAGCGGCCGACGATCCCCATCAGGATCGTCATCAGGCCGGCGACCAGCGCGGTCGCAGCGGCCAGGGCGGGGATGGCCAGCTTCTTGTCGTCACCGTCGACGGCGCCACCGAGGATCAGCGGGTTGAGCACCACGATGTACGCCATCGTGAAGAAGGTCGCCAGACCACCCCTGATCTCCCGTCCCGGGGTCGAGCCGCGGGCGGTGATCTCGAAAAAACGGTCGAAACCGTTGCGGGGTTGGGCGGGGTCGGGGGGAAGGCTGTTTTTCGGCGGCGAAATGGTCATCTGGTCCTGGTCCTCGCAAGTGATCTACCGTCAGTCGCGCGCATCGTCGCAGATCAACAGCCAGCTGCCAAAGTTGATCGCGTACGCTTGCCCCGTGCCACAGGAGCAACCGCCCCGGCCCGAACCGCTCGACCCCCCGATGGTGCCGTTCGCGGTCGTCGGGCTGGTGGTCTGGGCGGTGGTCGGCCTGGTGCTGCTGATCTTCTTCCGGGACTGGCTCACCGAACACGGGCACCGGGACTGGCTCTGGACCTGCCTGGCCGGCTTCCTCTGGGGGTTTCCCGGTCTCGCGGCGATGATGCGTCACGACGCGCACCGGCGTCGCCGCCGCGCCGCCACGCCGCCGGGTCACCCCGCAGCCAGCACCGACCGCTGACCGGGACGCCGGTCCGTCAGGAGTGGGCGTACGGCTCGTCCGGCTCCGTCGCCTCGATCGAGTCCGGGGCCCAGCTCACCGACATCGCCTCGACGGCGCTGTCGTCGTACACCGTAGGCAGCTCGACGATCGGACTGTCGGCCGTCTCGACCAGCGTCTCCGAGTGCGCGCCGCAGCCGTGGTCGGCGCTGACCACCTGGCCGTCATCGGGGGCGTAGAAGTTGCCGCAGGCGCCGAAGGACTGCCGCAGCGCCCCGGCCAACGGCAGGTAGAAGCCGCAAGTGCCGCAGCGGGCCGCCGACGGGGCAGCGGTGGAGATCGGCGCCGAGGGGCCGTGGTCGCCGTCGTACCAGCGCTGGGCAGCCTCGGCACGCCCCTCCCGGGACAGCACCCGGGGCCGGCCGAAACCGAGCTCCCAGGAGGTCTCCTCGACGGCAGGATCGTCGGAGAGGACGTAACCGGGCACGAGGCGCTCGTCGTCCGTCGGGGTGGGGAGCAGGTCGCCCGGGCCGAGGTCGCCCGGCTTGAGCCGCTCCTGCCAGGGCAGCCAGCCCGGGGCGAGCATCGCGTCGGGCCCGGGCAGCAGCACCGTCTCGCAGACGGTGACCTTGCGGCTGCGTGGCACCCGGGCCACCGTGACCGCCCACCGCCAGCCCAGGTAACCGGAGAGCTGACACTCGAAGTAGTGGGTGACGACCCGGTCAGACTCGGCGACGGCTTGGAGATGGTCGCCGATGTCGGACGGCTCCACCTCGGTGATGGCATCACGAGCCACCTCGACGGCGGAGGCGCAGACCTGGTCGAGGCGGGCGGCACGAGCGGAGGCGAGCCTGGTCACCCGACCATTGTTCCCCATGCTTGGTGAAGGCCGACAGGCACTCCCCGAAGCGTGTTCTCCGGCGGGGGTGGCGCGGGGGTGGTGTGGATGGGCGAGGATGGTCTACATGCCGTTGTCCTCCCGCCCCGAGCGGTCCCTACTCGGGCGGACCGTCGGCACCGTCATCCGCGCCGTCCGCCTGCTCTTTCGCGGTTCCGCGCGCGGCGGGCGCTGGATGACCCGCCGGGCCGGATCGGCCCGGGCCAGGGGCGCGGGCGGCGAAGTCGGCATGGTCCGCCTGTTCGATCTGCACGCGGTCTCCTGCGCGGGAGACACCCTGATCGCGATCGGGCTCGCCGGCACGATCTTCTTCGAGGTGCCAGACGGCGAGGCGCGCAGCAAGGTGGCGCTCTACCTGCTGGTCACGATGGTGCCCTTCGCCATGCTCGCACCGGTGGTCGGGCCGCTGCTGGACCACTTCCGGCACGGCCGGCGGTACGCGCTCGCCACGACCATGCTCGGCCGGGCCTTCCTCGCCTGGATGATCTCCGACCACATCGGCGGCTTCGGCCTCTACCCGGCGGCCTTCGGGGTGCTCGCGCTCTCCCGGGCGTACGGGGTGGCCCGCTCGGCGGCGGTGCCCCGGCTGCTGCCGGAAGGGCTGGGACTGTCCCAGGTGGGCGCGCGGGCCAGCGTCTACGGCACCGTCGCGGGCGGGCTGGTCGCCCCGCTCGGCCTGGCCGCATTCTGGTTCGGCCCGCAATGGCCGCTTCGGGTCGCCTCGGTGATCTTCCTGGTCGGCATGGTGATCGCGCTGCGGCTGCCGCCACGGGCGGACTCGGACCCGCCCGAGCGGGTCCCCCGCGCGCTGCGGGCGCTCGGCCGACGGGCCTCGGGCGAGCGCCCGCTGGGGCGCGGCCGTCCCGCCGGCCGCCTCGTCATCGCCACCCTGGTCGGTGCGGCCCTGCTCCGCGCGGTCTACGGCTTCCTGCTGCTCTTCCTCGCGTTCGCGCTCAGGAGTGGCGACCTGACCACCGACTTCTTCGGCCGGAACCTGAGCGCCGAGGTGGCGCTCGGCCTGGTCGGCGGGGCGCTGGTGGTGGGCAGCTTCCTGGCCACCGCCGTCGGCACCCGGCTGCGCATCCACCGACCCACCGCGATCCAGTCCAGCAGCATGATCATCGTGGCCGGTACCGCCGTTCTTGCCACGATCCAGTTCTCGCTGCCGATGGTGTCCCTGCTCTGCCTGGTCACCGCGCTGGCCAGCGGGGTGGCGAAGCTCGCCGTCGACGCCTCCATCCAGGAGCGCATCCCGGAGCGGCTGCGGGCCAGCTCCTTCGCCCACTCCGAGACGGCGCTGATGCTCGCCTTCGTCGCCGGTGGCGCCCTCGGCCTGGTCCCGTTCGAAGGCCGGCTGGGCATCGCCGTCGCCGCTGGGGTCGGGGTCCTCGCTGCCGCCCGCGGCGTCTTCGTCGCCGGGAAGCTGCGCAACGAGCGGCTGGCCGGCCGGCCGCTCGGCGACGACGAGCTGGCCGAGGAGGCGACCGCCGCGGAGCCGCCTGGCCCCGCTGACACAGCGGCGAACGTCGCGCCGACCTCTCCGGCACCGTACTCACCCGGCCCGACTTCGCCGGCCCCGCACTCACCGGCACCGCACTCACCCGCACGGGCCTCGTCCGTCCCGCCACGGGGCCCCGACGGCCCGGCCGACGACGCGTCCCTGGCCCCACCCGGTTACCACGTCTACCGGCCCTCCCCCGCCGTCACGGGCTCCGGCGGGGTGGGCGGGGCGGAGGACGAAACCCGCCGGGAGTCCAGGGGCCCCGCGTCGTGACCGGGCTGCTCGTGGTCACCGCAGTCCCGGCCGAGGCCGAGGCGGTGCGCGCCGGCCTCCCGCGCACCACCTCGGGCCGCCCTGGTTCGCCGGCCACAACGACCCCTCCGGAGGTCACCGTCGTGCCGGTCGGGGTGGGGCCGGCCGTCGCCGGGGCCGCCACGGCCCGGCTGCTCGCGCTCGCCGAGGCCGCCGGCCGGCCGTACCGGGCGGTGATCAGCGCGGGTATCGCCGGCGGCTTCGTCGGCCGGGTGGTGGTCGGCGGCACGGTGCTCGCCACCCGCAGCGTCGCGGCGGACCTCGGCGCCGAGTCACCGGCGGGCTTCATCCCGGTCGACGAGCTGGGCATGCCGCCCGAGTTGCTCGGCGGCGGCACGGCCGTACCCGCCGACCCGGAACTGCTCGCCGCACTACGCGCCGCCCTGCCGGAGGCGACCGTCGGCGCGGTGCTCACCGTGAGCACGGTGACCGGCACCGCCGCCAGCACCGCCGCCCTGGCCGACCGGCATCCGGACGCGGTGGCCGAGGCCATGGAGGGGTACGGGGTGGCGGTCGCCGCCGCCCACGCCGGCCTGCCCTTCGCCGAGCTGCGTACCGTCTCCAATCCGATCGGCCCCCGCGACCGCGATGCCTGGAGGATGCGCGAGGCGTTCGCAGCCCTCACATCGGCGGCCTCAGCCCTGGCCTGAGCGGCCCCCGGTATGAGCGGCCCCCAGCCTGAGCGGGCAGCCGCGTCAGTACGGCCGCTGCGACCCCGCACGGTCGAGGCGCAGCGTGTAGGGCCGACTGGCCTCAATCCGGTACCGGCACGCCAGCAGCAGGTTGACGCCGCCGAAGTCGGCGGCGGCAGGTGCCACTCGGATCCCCGCCCGGTCCATCTCCGCGGTCAACGCCTCCACCAGCCGCCGCCCGATGCCCAACTGGCGGCACGCCCCGACGATCAGGACCCCGTCCAGCACGATCTCCCGCTTCCCGGTATCGATCAGGTGCGCCGGGTACCGCCGCCCCGCAGCGCGGGGCAGGGCAGGAGCGGGGCGGGGCAGGGCTGGACGGGGCTGGGCAGGCACGGAAGGCGGGGCGGGCTGCCGGGGACGGAGCGCTCACCGCAGGCGGGGCGGGGCAGAGAGCGGTGGCTAGGGCGGGGATACGGTGGGGGCGTGGCGCTCACTCTGGCGATCTCGCCCTGTCCCAATGACACGTTCGTCTTCGACGCCCTCGTGCACGGCCGGGTGCCCGGCGCGCCGCCGGTCGAGGTGACGTACGCCGACGTGGACGTGACCAACACCGCCGCCGAACGCGGCGCGTTCGACCTGGTGAAGGTGAGCTACGCGGCGCTGCCGTGGCTGCTCGACGACTACTATTTGCTGCCCTGCGGGGGCGCCCTCGGCCGGGGCTGCGGCCCGCTGGTCCTGACCCGGGGCGACGGGGCCGACAGGGATGACGGGGCCGACAGCGTGGGGCGCACCGACCTGGCCGGGGCGACGGTGGCGGTGCCCGGCGACCGGACCACCGCGTACCTGCTGTTCCGGCTCTGGTCGGCGGAGCGGCCGCCGGCGAGGGTCGAGGTGGTCCCGTTCCACGAGATCATGCCCGCGGTGGCGGCCGGACGGTACGACGCGGGGCTGGTGATCCACGAGGCACGGTTCACGTACCCGCGGCACGGGCTGACCGCGCTGGTCGACCTGGGCGAGTGGTGGGAGGGCGACACCGGGCTGCCGATCCCGCTGGGCGCGATCCTGGCCCGCCGGGGGGCGGTCGACCCGGTCGAGGCGGCCGGGTGGATCCGCGAGTCCGTCCGGCAGGCGTGGGCCGACCCGACGGCCAGCCGGGAGTACGTGCTCGCACACGCCCAGGAGATGGAGCCCGACGTGGTGGACCGGCACATCGGCCTCTACGTCAACGAGTTCACCGCAGACCTGGGGGACGCGGGGTTCGCCGCCGTGGAGGCGTTGCTGGGCCGGGCCGCCGACGCCGGGCTCGTACCTCGGAACTTCGGTCCTCAGACCTCCAGCTCGCTCGCCACCGCGTGGACGAGCTGAGCGACCTTCTGCGCCGTCTTCCGGTCGGGGAAGCGGTTCCGCCGCAGGTCCGGCTGGATCTTCGCCTCCAGCACCTTGATCATGTCCTCGATGAGGCCGTGCAGTTCCTCCGCCGGCCGGCGGCGCAACTCCGCGATGGACGGTGGGGCGTCGAGCAGCTTGACCCCCATCGCCTGGGCGCCCCGGCGGCTGTCCACCACGCTGAAGTCGACCCGCTGACCACCCTTGAGATCGGTGATGCCCTCCGGCAGCGCGCCCTTGGGCAAGAACACGTCGCCACCCTCGTCGCTGGTGACGAAGCCGTATCCCTTGGCCGTGTCATACCACTTCACTCGACCCGTCGGCACCTGAGAACCCCTGCTTCGCTCGTGACGTCTACTGCTCCAAGGCTAGCCGGATCACCTGGCCGAGCGCCGCCGGGAATCCGGTGAGATCGTCCAGCACGACGTGGGCGCCGGCGGAGCGTAGCTCCGCGGCCGAGCAGGGGCCGGTGGTCACCGCGATCCCCGGGATCCCGGCCGCCCCGGCGGCCACCATGTCGGCGGTGTGATCGCCGACATACAGGGTCGCGCCGTGTTCGCGCAGCGCCGTGGCCTTCCCCTCGGCGAAGAGGTCGCCGGCCAGCTCGTCGACGGCCAACCCGAGGTGGTCCAGGTGCAGCCGGGCCAACCGGCCCAGCTTCGCGGTCACCACCAGGACCCGGCCGCCGTGGGCGCGCACGGCCGCGAGGGCCGCGACCGCTCCGGGCATCGGCAGCGTCGGAGTGATCGCGTACGCCGGGTACAACTCGCGGTACGCCTCGACGGCCGACTCGACCTGCTCGGGCGGGAACCAACGGGCGATCTCCGAGCGCAGCGGCGGGCCCAGCCGGGACACCACCGCGTCGGCGTCCACGGGCACGCCGGTGATCGCCGTCAGCGCCCGGAACGCCGCGGCGATGCCAGGGCGCGAGTCGACCAGGGTCATGTCGAGATCGAAACCGACCGTCAGTGGGGGCATGCCCGAGAACGTACCCGCCCATCACCGGCCGAGCCGGACGTCCGGGGGGCGCGACGGGCCCGAAGCGGGCTAGCGTGGAACGACGATGACCACCTCACTCGCCGACCACCTGCGGACCCTGCCCGACGAGGCCCTGGCCGCCCTGTTCCAGCTGCGGCCCGACCTCGTCGTACCCGTGCCGGCCGACGTGTCCGCGCTCGCGACCCGGGCCCAGTCCCGGGTCTCGGTGGCCCGGGCGCTGGACGGGCTGGACCAGTTCACCCTCCAGATCCTCGACGCCGCCCGGCTGACCCGGAATCCGGACGACGGCACCACCTCCACGGAGGCGGTCCTCGCCATGGCCACCGCCGGCCCCCGCCCGCCGGCCCCGACGACGGTCCGCGGCGCCGTCGACCGGCTGCGGGCGCTCTTCCTGCTGTACGGTCCCGAGTCCCAGCTGCGCGTGGTGGGCGGCGTCGACGAGGTCGCGCCCTACCCCGCGGGGCTGGGCCGACCGGCGACCGAGCTGGACCAGCGCACGGCCGACCTCTGCGCGGACCCGGCGAAGCTGCGCCGCACGCTGCTGGCCGCGCCCCCGTCGGCCCGGGCGATCCTGGACCGGCTGGCCGCCGGCCCGCCGGTGGGCAGCGTGCCCCCGGGGGCGCTCCAGGCCCCGCCGTCGGGCGCGGAGGACAGCGTCCCGCCGGACCCGACCAACGGTGGCGCCCCGACCGGCTCGCCGGTGCGCTGGCTGGTCGACAACCGGCTGCTCGTGCTGGTCTCCGCCGGGACCGTGGAGCTGCCCCGCGAGGTCAGTCTGCTGCTGCGCCGCGACAGCGGCCCGCTCGGCCCGCTGCGCACCAGCCCGCCGCCGGTGACCGCTGTGCCGCGCGAGGCGAAGGCCGCCGACTCGGCCGGGGCGGGGCAGACCATGGAGGTGGTACGACACACCGAGGCGCTGCTGGAGCTGCTCTCCACCGAGCCGGCGCCGGTGCTGCGCTCGGGCGGGATCGGGGTGCGTGACCTGCGCCGACTGGGCAAGACCCTCGGCCTGGACGATCCGAACACCGCCCTGCTGCTGGAGGTGGCGTACGCGGCGGGGCTGGCCAGTGAGCTGGAGCTGACCGGTTCCGCCACCACCCGGTACGGCGCGGACCAGCAGGTCCTGCCCACCGGCGGGTATGAGGTGTGGCGGGCCATGTCGCTGGCCCGGCGCTGGGAGCAGTTGGCCCGGGCCTGGCTGGCGATGACCCGCCAGGCCGGCCTGATCGGCCAGCGGGACGACCGGGACCGGCCGATCACCGCGCTCTCGGTCGAGGCGGAACGGGCCAGCACGCCGGCCGCCCGCCGGGCGGTGCTGACGGTGCTGGCCGACCTTGAGCCGGCCACCGCCCCGACGCCTGAGGAGGTGCTGGGGCTGCTCGAATGGCGGGCACCCCGACGCAGCCGGGGCCGGGAGACCGCATACCGCGAGGCGCTGACGGAAGCGGCACGGCTCGGGGTGACCGGGCTCGGTGCGCTCACCTCGTACGGACGGCTGCTGCTGGCCGACGCGGCCGACGCCGACGAGCGGGGCGTGGGTGACCCGCTCGGACTGCGCGCGGACGCCGAGGACGGCAACGGATCCACCGCCGTGCGGGCGCTGGACGCCCTGCTCCCCGCCCCGGTCGACCACTTCCTCGTGCAGGCGGACCTGACCGTGGTGGTGCCCGGTCCGCCCGACCCGGCGCTCGCCGGGGAACTGGAGGTGGTGGCCGAGCACGAGTCGGCGGGCGGGGCGAGCGTGCACCGGGTCACCACGGCGAGCCTGCGCCGGGCCCTGGACGCCGGGTACTCGGCCGACGACCTACACGCCCTGTTCCTGCGCCGATCCCGCACCCCGGTCCCGCAGGGGCTGACGTACCTGGTGGACGACGTGGCGCGCAAGCACGGCGGGTTGCGGGTCGGCTCCGCCGGCGGGTACGTGCGCAGCGACGACGAGGCGCTGCTCGCCGAGGTGCTTGTCGACCGGCGGCTGGAGCCGCTGGCGTTCCGCCGGCTGGCCCCCACGGTGCTGGCCACCCCGTACCAGGTGAACCGGATGCTGATGGCGCTGCGCGACGCCGGGTACGCCCCGGTGCCGGAGGACGCCTCGGGCACGGCGGTGCTGGCCCGGCCGAAGACGCGGCGGGCCCCGGGGCGGGCCCCGGCCGCCCGGATGCTCGACCCGCTGGCGTCGCCGAAGCTGACCATGCCGCGGCTGCTCGGGGTGGTGGAGCAGGTACGCCGGGGCGAGGCGGCGGCGCGGGCCGCCCGACGGGCCCCGGCGGAGGTGCGCGGAAACGCGACGCTCACCGGCCCGGCACCGGCGCACAGCCACAGCGACGCGCTCGCCGTGCTCCAGCAGGCGGTGCGGGACAAGGCGCTGGTCTGGGTGGGTTACGTCGACACGCACGGGGCGACCACGTCCCGGCTGCTGCGGCCGGTGTCGATCGGGGCGGGCTACCTGCGCGCCGAGGACGAGCGGACGGAGATGCTGCACACCTTCGCGCTGCACCGGATCACCGCGGCGGTCCGGGAGACCTGACCCCGCCGCGCTGTCGCGCTGCCCTACTGTCGCACCGCCGTACTGCCGTACTGCCGTACTGCCGTACCGTCCCCGGTCAGCGGCGGCTGCGGCGGATGGTGCCGATGACGGAGACGGCCAGCAGCAGGGCCGAACCTGCCCCGGCGGCCTCACCGACCGAGGCGACGAAGCCCTGCTGCTGGACCAACCAGCCGTAGAGGAACCAGGCGACGATGACGACGGTGGCGGTCGCGTATCCGAGCAGGACCACGGCGGAGACCGCGTCGACCGGCACCGGGTCGTCGTCGGCGGTCACCTCGTGGTCGACGCTCAAGACCACCTCCTCGATGCCGGGGCGCTCAGGTGCCGGGGCCGTTCAGGTGCCGGGGCGCTCAGGTGCCGGGCCGGCGGCCGAAGAGGACCACCCGGCTGCCGACCTTGCCCAGCTCCCAGGCGCGGCGGGCGTCGGAGGGGAGCAGGTTGACGCAGCCGTGCGAGCCGATCGACTTCTCGTGCAGGTAGGTGGTGGTCTGGTGGTAGCCCATCCCCTGGGTGAAATGCTGCCAGTACGGCAACCACACCTCGTACGGGTCGGACCACTCCTTCAGGTTCCGGTAATTAATCTTGAACGTGCCGGCGGGGGTGGCGTAGCCCGACATACCGGTCCGGGTCACCGTCGGGCCCCAGACGACCTTGCCCCCGCGCATCGCCCAGGTGGTCTGCCGGGTGAGATCGATGCAGAAGGTGGTGCCGGACCCGGCCTTGCACCGGCGCACGTCGGTGGTGGCCAGCCGCTTCGCCACGTCGAACGTGGTGGGGCCGGCGCGGCCGGCGACCGGGCGGATGTCGTACCGCTGCTGGAACTTCTTGATGGCGGCGCAGTCGGCGGCGGACTGACGGCCGTCCACCGTCACCCGCCCGAACCCGCCCAGCCGGGCAAGATACGTCTCCACCGCACGCTGGTGCTCGCCCTGGGGGCAGCCGACGGGCCGCGCCGGGCTCGACGTGCTGCGCTCGGGGGCCGGCGTCCGGGTCGGCTTCGGTTTCGGTTTCGCCTTCGTCCGGGTGGGCGTCGGCGTCGGTTTCGGCCGGGTCCGCTGGTCGGAGTCGGACGAACCGCCCGCCCCCGTTTCCTGCTCGACCGAGCCGGCCTGGGCATGCCCTCCTCCACGGCCACCCGGGCCGGCCTGCCGATCGGGCGTGCACGCACCGACGCCGACCAGCGTGACCACGGCCAGGGCGACGACCCGGGCGGTGAACCTCAGCTGTCTCATGAATACCTCCCCCGGGTGGTCGTCCCTCTGCTAGACGTGGGGCGTACGGAATTGGTTGCACCCGGTGTCCGATTTTCTGCCCTCATCCGCTTCCATGCAACACTTGATGGTCGGCCGGCACGGGTCAGACGCCCCGGGAGGCGGCCGACAACGGCCGAGGAGAGGGCGCTGGCGTGAGCGGTGGACCACTGATCGTGCAGTCGGACAAGACGCTGCTGCTGGAGATCGACCACCCCGATGCCCAGGCCTGCCGGATGGTGATCGCGCCCTTCGCCGAGCTGGAGCGCTCCCCCGAGCACGTGCACACGTACCGGCTCACCCCGCTCGGGCTGTGGAACGCCCGCGCCGCCGGTCACGATGCCGAGGGCGTGGTGGACACCCTGCTCAAGTACTCCCGCTACCCGGTGCCGCACGCGTTGCTGGTCGACGTCGCCGACACGATGGACCGGTACGGCCGGCTCCAGCTCGCCAACGACCCCGCACACGGCCTGGTGCTGCGAGGGTTGGACCGGATGGTGCTGATCGAGGTCGCCAAGAGCAAGAAGCTCGCCGGGATGCTCGGCGCGAAGCTCGACGACGACACGATCGCGGTGCACCCGTCCGCGCGGGGGCGGCTCAAGCAGGCGCTGCTGAAGCTCGGCTGGCCGGCAGAGGACCTGGCCGGGTACGTCGACGGCGAGGCGCACCCCATCGAGCTGGCCGAGGACGGCGCGGACGGCGGGAAGCCGTGGACGCTGCGGTCGTACCAGCGGGAGGCCGTGGAGGCCTTCTGGGCCGGCGGGTCGGGTGTCGTGGTGCTCCCCTGCGGGGCGGGCAAGACCCTCGTCGGCGCGGCGGCGATGGCCGAGGCGAAGGCGACCACGCTGATCCTGGTCACCAACACCGTCGCCGGGCGGCAGTGGAAGCGGGAGCTGATCGCCCGCACCTCGCTGACCGAGGAGGAGATCGGCGAGTACTCGGGCGAGCGCAAGGAGATCCGCCCGGTCACCATCGCCACGTACCAGGTGCTCACCTCGCGGCGCGGCGGCGCGTTCACCCACCTGGACCTCTTCTCCGCCCGCGACTGGGGCCTGGTCGTCTACGACGAGGTGCACCTGCTCCCCGCGCCGATCTTCCGGTTCACCGCGGACCTCCAGGCCCGCCGCCGGCTCGGCCTGACCGCCACCCTGGTCCGCGAGGACGGCCGGGAGGGCGACGTGTTCAGCCTGATCGGCCCCAAGCGGTACGACGCGCCGTGGAAGGACATCGAGTCGCAGGGCTGGATCGCCCCGGCCGAGTGCACCGAGGTACGGGTCACCCTCACCGACGCCGAGCGGATGACGTACGCGACGGCGGAGGCCGAGGAGCGCTACCGGATGGCGGCCACCGCGCGCACCAAGCTGCCGGTGGTCAAGGCGCTGGTCGACCGGCACCCGGACGACCAGGTGCTGGTGATCGGCGCCTACATCGACCAGCTGCACCAGTTGGGCGAGTACCTGGACGCGCCGATCATCCAGGGGTCGACCACCAACAAGGAGCGGGAACGGCTCTTCGACGCGTTCCGCTGCGGCGAAGTGCGCACTTTGGTCATCTCGAAGGTCGGCAACTTCTCCATCGACCTGCCCGAGGCGGCGGTGGCGATCCAGGTGTCGGGGACGTTCGGGTCGCGCCAGGAGGAGGCGCAGCGGCTGGGTCGGGTGCTGCGGCCGAAGGCCGACGGCCGGCAGGCGCACTTCTACACGGTCGTCTCCCGGGACACCATCGACACCGAGTACGCGGCGCACCGGCAGCGGTTCCTCGCCGAGCAGGGGTACGCGTACACGATCGTGGACGCCGACGACATCCTCGGCCCGAAGCTCCCCACCGTCGACTGACCGCGTGATCGACTCCGGTCGGGTAGCTCCGATGGCCTGGGCAGGAGCTGTTCGGGTCAGGCCTCGCGGAGCTCCGGAGGACGTCGACCAGCCGATGCCGTACGACCCCTCGGTCGCTCTTATTGCCATAGTGTGGCAGTAGCCAAATCATGGCAATATGAAGGAGGATCGCCGCATGGCCATCTACACGCTCCCGGACATGCCCTACGACTACGGCGCGCTCGAACCGGCGATGTCCGGCGAGATTCTGGAGCTGCACCACAGCAAGCACCACGCCGCGTACGTCAAGGGCGCCAACGACGGCCTCGACCGCCTCGCCGAAGCCCGCGACAAGGGCGACTACGAGACCCTGGTCGGCCTGGAGAAGACGTACGCGTTCAACCTCTCCGGCCACGTACTGCACTCGATCTTCTGGAAGAACCTCTCGCCCGACGGCGGCGACCGCCCCGACGGCGAGCTGGCCGCCGCGATCGACGAGCACTTCGGCTCGTTCGACGCGTTCGCCAAGCAACTCTCCGCCGCGACGAAGGGCGTGCAGGGCTCCGGCTGGGGCGTGCTCGCGTGGGAGCCGCTGAGCCAACGGCTGATCGTGGAGCAGGTGTACGACCACCACGGCAACGTCGCCCAGGCCTCCACCCCCGTCCTGGTCTTCGACGCCTGGGAACACGCCTACTACCTGCAGTACCGCAACGTCCGCCCGGACTACGTCGACCGGCTCTGGGGCCTGGTCAACTGGACCGACGTAACCGCTCGGTTCGACGCCGCCCGCGCCGCTCAGCCCAAGATCTGAGCCGGGTGGACCACCCCACGGCCGCCGCCGAGGTGGTGCAGCGGGCCGCCGGGGTCATCGCAGCCCGCCACCGCGGCGACCTCGACGGCGCTGAGGCGCTGCTGGCGTCCTTTCCCAGCGAGCAGGCGCGAACGCTCGGCTTCTACCTGCTCGCCGACCTGGCCCTCGGTTTCCTGCGCGTCCAGACGGGACAGAGCACCGAGGACCTCGTGCAGGAACTCTCCCTGCACGTCGCCACCGCCGCGAACCAACCACCGACGCCCGGCTGACCGCTGGTTGACTCTCGGTCGGTCGCAGGACGCCGACCTGCTCGACGCGGGCCGCGACGGCACCGACGAAGGCAGCGAATCCGATCTCCGGGTCGGGCTGCCGAATCGGTGTTTCCGGCTCGCGGGAGGACCTGTCCAGGCAGATCTTGGAAGATTTCGGCCCCTGGAGGGGCCGTTTGCTTCCAAGATCTGCCAGTTCCGGGGTCGGGATCCGCCGCCGACCCGGTCAGGCGGGCAGGATCACGCTCGATCGTGCCCGCTGCACGAACGGGACCTTCTTCGTTGCGGTTGTTGAACGCCCCGCCGGTTGCCGCAACTGAGCTGCTATCGCGCCATGGGCCGAGCAGAGGCCAGCGGCGAGGTTCATCAGGGCCTGGAGGACTCCGCGACGAAGACGCCGCGCCCCGGGCGGCCGACCAGCACACCCTGCTCCCGCAGCGTCGCCACCGCGCGGCTGATCGTGGACTGCGAGACGTCATACACGTCCGCCAGGTCCCGCCCGGACGGGAGCTGCGATCCAGGCGGATAGGTCCGGTTCTGGATCTTCTTCAGGAGATCGTCGAGCAGCTCGTCCATCGTGGGCGGAATAGGCACGTCAGGCCCCCTGCAGTCGGTTGGCCCGCCCAGTATCGATCAACGGCTGCGGCGCAGGCAACGCACGTAGCGGTGCTGACATAGGTGGGCAGCTGACTCAGAGACATGCTTGACGTAGGTGGTTCAGTGGCGATAGCGTCGCTGTCGGTGATGCGGTGCTGCTGCAATCGGTTGGCGCCTCTCGTATCGGTCTCGCCTCACCCCCGCAAGGAAGGCCCCACCCCCGCGCCACTCCCCCGGCGCGGCCCTGCCGCCGTACTGCCGGTCGTGGCTGCGGCGGCCGGGCAGGCGGTCCCCGCCGACTGCGACCGGCGGGGGCCGCCCCTCCACTTCGACGTGAACCCGACGAAGGGCGGTCCCCGTGCGCAACCTGATCCGTCGGCTGACCAGCCGACCATCGACACCGAGAGGGCCACTGCGTCCCGCGCAGATCCGCGACCGGCGGTTCACCATCCGCCGGCACGGGCTCGACCCGTTCGAGATCCGCACGTTCCTGCACGAGGTCGCCGACGAGCTGGCCGTCACGCAGACCGCCCTGGTCGCGGTTCAGGAGGAGAACGTACGCATTCGGCGGGCGCTGCACGCGTGGCAGGGCGGCCAGTCCGGGAAGCACCGGCACCGATGAGCGACCGCTGGGTGATCCACCTGCCGATCACCGCGCCCGACCTGCTCCGGGCGCGGATCTTCGCCCGTTTGGCCGCTCGGGTGCTGGCCCGGCTCAGCGCCCGCGTCGAGCCGGGCGGGGTGACCGTCTCGGCCGAGGACGAGCAGCACGTACGCCACTGGGTCTTCTGCGATCGGCTGCTGCCCGGCGGCGCGCGATGTGCGCTGCCCACCGAACACCTGCCGCCCTGCTCCCGGCGGGTCCGCTGGCCGGGCCGGCGCTGACCCGCAGGGCTACGGTCGACGGACCCGCGATGAGGTCGAGGAGCCGGCGGCAGCCGTCAGAGCACCCGGGTGACCTGCTCGGCGGCGATCCGGGCGTCGAGCCGGGCCGGGTCGAGGTTGGCGCAGAGCACCACCGACGCGCCGACGGCCAGCGGTGCCAGCAGCCAGTACACCGGCTGCTCGTGCTCGGCGACGTCCACCAGCAGCCGATCACCGGCCCGCAGGTCGAGCCGCTCCGCCACGCCCAACGCGACGCTGCCCCACTCGCGGTAGCTGGTGCCGTCAGGGCTTGCCGCGTCGGTGCTGGTCAGCGGGGCGGACGCGGGCAATGCGTCGCTGTGCCGGCCCACCTCGGCAAGCCAGTCCAGGTAGCCCAGGGGCACCTCCCCGCGCGGGGTCGCGCCGAGCCCGAGCACGTAGCGGTGCCGTGCCTCGGGCACGTCCTCCAGCCAGTCGTCAAGCCGCTCCGCACTGACGAAGAGAGCATCGTACGGCTCGTCGGCACCCGGCTCGAGCTGCGGCAGACCGGCCGTGGCCCGGGGGCGGAACGACACGGCCACACCGGTCGACCAGGCGCCCAGCAGCACGGCGGCGGTCTGCCAGTGCGCCGGAAGCAGCACCGCCGCCCGGTCACCCACGCCCAGCCCGCAGCCCTCGCGCAGCAGCACGGCGGCCCGCGCCGCCCAGTTGCCCAGCTCCGTCGCGGTCAGGTCCACGCGTTCGCCGGTGGCATCGTCCAGGTAGGTCAGCAGCGGCCGGTCCACCTCCGCCGCCCGGTTACCGGTCAACGGCCCCGGGACGAGGGCATCGGTCATGTTCATGTCGTACTCCTCGGCAGGCTGCGGTCAGCCTACTTGCGATCACTCCCATGTGCCGCGAGCAGGTTGACGCGTCCATCGCTCGGTCGCGGACCGGCGAATCACCCTCACCTACGCATTACGAGTGCGTCGATCACCCCCGCATGCACGGGGAGCAGGATCAACACCAGCAGCACCGTCGCCATGGTGAGGGATCACCCCCGCATGCGCGGGGAGCAGGCCGGCGACCTCGCCGACGGTCAGGTGCTGCTCGGATCACCCCCGCGTGCGCGGGGACCAGGCGGTGACCGCCGTGCTGGCGCTGCTGGTCGCGGGATCACCCCCGCGTGCGCGGGGAGCAGGGCACTGCGCCGACCTTCCGCTGCAAACGCTTCGGATCACCCCCGCGTGCGCGGGGAGCAGGAGGGGGTGCCGCTGGCACCCTCTCAGCCAAGGGGATCACCCCCGCGTGCGCGGGGAGCAGGTCGCCGGCCTGGCCGGTGCCAGGCGGCTGGAGGGATCACCCCCGCGTGCGCGGGGAGCAGACTTATTGACCTGCGGCGCTAGAGATCAACTACCGCTATTTCCTTCACTTCGCTCGGGGTTCGTCGGCGATCCGCCGGTGCCTTCTGAAGTCCTCCGACCGAACCGGCGGCGTTTCGATGCCTTGCTCCATCCGCGAGACAGCGCCGGATTGTACGAACTCCGCTCGGTGGGACGACGCATCAACGTGATCCCGTCGAAGTCGGCCGGTTCCCAATGGTGGTCGTGCACCTCGAAGGAGAGCCGCTGCTCTCCTGGCACGCATCGTTCGAGGTAGACAAAAGTGATCCGGTCCTGCACACGGTTGAGGTCCGCCAGTTCGGCCGGCGGCATACCGGGAATCTTCACGAGGCTGGCTGCGCGGAGGTGAGGGTCAGCAGCCCGCAGCCGTACGCCCTCGCGTGCCCGATGCCCTGGGTGAGGACGTTGCGGAACAGGACCGGATCCTCGACGTCGAGGACGCCGTCATAGGTGGCCGTAACCAGGGTGACCGGCCGTTGCCCCTGGTTACGGGTGAACCGCCGGACCTGACGGTCATAGGTGACGAGGTTGAGTTCCCCGTCGGCCTGCCGGGCCACGGTGAATCCGTTTCGCTCGGCCCGGCTGGTCAGCCACTCGATCTGCTGCACGGCGGTTACCTGCCCGAACCGTTGGGTCGTCGGGGAGTCCTTCGTCTTGCGCCCGGTCCGGCTGGGGTTGGCGGTCAGCCGGAACGCCCACCGCTGCCCCTTGTCGAGGGAGTCGAGCAGGCGGTCGTAGGAGCGGGTCTCCCAGGCTTCGCTGCTCCTCGGCCAGCCGGCCTGCTCGACAAGGTGGGTCAGCTCAGGCTCTGTCGGGCTGACGACGTAAAGCACGACCTGCCGGTCCCGCCGCTGGTCGACCCGCCACAGAGTGCGGGCGTCGTCGCGGGTGTGGTCCTCGGGACGGGGGAAGCCGGAGAGTACGGCGGCGTGCATCGCCTGAGGAGAGGCGAGCAGCTTGCGCGCGCCCTGCCGAGCGGTGTTCACGAGGAATCGGGTGAGATACATCGTCATCCTTACAGCCACGCGAGCGGATCGTGGTCGGCCTGCTCAGGGCCGCCGGAGGCCATGGCGGCGGCGACGGGAGGACGGCCGTCGGGGTTGGGCGCGGCGACCCAGGTCCGGACGACCGGCCGCCACCCGTACTGCCGGTGGGCCGGATCGAAGCTGACCGGCTCGTCCTGGAACGTTTCGGTGACCTCAGACCCGGGCGGGGCATCGCTGAGCACCTCCAGCGAAACGGTCAATGCAGCGCGCTGGCGCAGGCGTTTCGCGGCCTGCCACGGCCAGTCGCCGAGCACCTCGGCGACCGTGCCGGGGTGGACGCCGAGAGTGATCGGCGCGACCGGTGGGCAGGAGCGGCGGCCGAGGTAGAGCGGGAACTGTGGCCGGCGCACCGCCTCGTGCAGGCCGTCGAGGAGCTCGCTGTCACCGCCGATCGCGGCGAGGAACGCCGCGTCGGAGAGGTAGTAGCGGTTGGTGAGCGGCATGCTGTCGCCGCCGTCGAGGGGGCGCGCGACCTGGAAGTCGCGGAGGATCTGGCCGGGTTGGTCGACCCGCACCGCGAAGTCGAGGCCGAGCAGATCGGTGAGCGGATCGGTACGCCGCAGCCCTCGGGCTGCGGCGAGCAGCCCGATCACCCCGCTCTTGGTGGGCGCGATCTCGGTTTGCCGCTGGGTGAAGCGGCTGGTCGACCCCCATGCCTGGAGCGGGCCGGCAAGCCGCAGCAGCAGGACACTCATGCCGGCGTACCGAGGCGGCCAGCGACCGTCGTGCCGACGGCGCTGACCAGGCCGGGCAGGGGCAGCACCTCGCCGAGGGGTGCCAGGACGGCGGTACGGCTGCCGACGTGGGTGACCCAGGCGGCGACGGCGGGGTCACCGTACATCTTCTCGACCTCGGTGGTGTGCTCGGCGAGCTTCCGGGCGGCCTCGCCGACCATGCCGGACCGGTCGCCGAACTGCCTCTCCCGGACGGGCTCCTCGAATGCCCCCACCAGGTTGACCGGCTGTGTGTCGCGCAGCCGCACCATGACGGCGTCGGGGCGGGTGCCGTTGGCGAACGTGTTCCGCTTGCCGGACGGCATGCTGGTGACGAAGGCATGCAGGAATGCCTCTACGGCCTCACGCGTAGCGGCGGCGTCGCCGAGGGTGTCGTGCAGCCGGTCGACGTCGATCGTGGCGTACCGGTAGAGGGTGGCGGAGTTGAACTCGATCGTGCCGATCATGCCGGCGCCGGTTTCCTGGTTGTCGTGCTTGCGGTCGTCCACAGCGGTGTAGTAGTCGAACTCGTTGTCGACGGCGTGCACGCTGAGGGCGTGGGCGACCTGGACGGCCGCGTCGACGTTCAGGTCGGGCACGTCGGCGAGCATCCGGCCGAACATGGCGATGTCGATAGAGTGGTCCGTGTCGGCCAGCTTCTGGAGCTGCTTGGCATCGAGTTTCGCACCGGTCCGCTCGGCCTCGATCGCCGCCCGCGCGAGGTTCTCCTGCTGGCGGTGGCTGAGGAAGAGCAGGTAGCTGGACTCGACGTCGGGGTTCTGCGCCATCTCCTTGCCCTTCTTCCCCGCCTCCTTCTTGGCCGCTGCCTCCTTCTTCACCAGACCGGCGGACTTGAGCACCTCGGCCGCCAGAGCGGACGCCCGGTCCTTCAGCTCGGGATCGAGGTCGGCAATCCGGGCGGCGATTGCCTCCCCGACACGCTTGGTGCGCTCGCCGAGCTGGGAATCGTCGAGGGTGCGGCCGAACGCCAGCCGGACCGCCCGCTTCCACGCCTGGGAGGACACGCGGGCCCGGCGCACACCGCCGTAGGTGGCGGTCTTGGGGGAGCCGGAGTCGTCCCGGTTGATGTTGCTCGGCGGCAGCGTGTGCAGGATATGAACGTCCAGGATCGTACGGGTCATGGTCACTCCTCGGAGGTGGCGCTGACGGGCGCGGAGTCGGTGTTCGGGTCGGTGGGGTCGCCCTGACGGTCCCCGGGCTCGGGCTGGCGGTAGAAGTCGCGGCCCCACAGGGCACGGACCTGGGCGGGCCCCCAAGGTTTCTGCAACTTGACCAGGTCCTCGGCGAGCACCCCGTAGTCGAGGGGGATCCGGCCGTCGCGCAGGAGTCGGATCAGGCTGCGCAGGTGGGTAGTGAATGAGGCATAGCTGGTGGCAGTGCCGAGGGCGGCGAAGCGGCGGCGCACCGCTTCGGCGCTGTCCGAGTCCCGGGCCATCAGGCTGACCGCCGCGCCCAGGCCCCTACCGTCCTGGTGCATGGCCTTGTCGCGGATCGACTGCTGATGCACCGCGTACAGGGTGAGCGCGGTGTGCATGGCTCGTTCGGTGTGGGTGGGGTCATCGCCGAGTCGGTCCCCGAGGTGCTTCTCCTTGACCCGGGTCTGTTCCAGAATTCTGAAGTCTTCGGCGGGCTCCCGACCGACCGCGGCCCGTAGCTGGGCCAGTGCCGCGACGGCGAAGCTGGTCTCGCGCAGGTAGCCCTCCTGCAACAGGGCGACCTTGCTGGCGACGTAGCCGCCGAAGGGTCCACGGCGGCGGGCGTACCTGTTGGGGTCGGGGGTCGGGGTGTCGTTGTCGGCTGAGGCTGTGACGGTCACGCCGGTACCTCCTGGGAAACGGGCGGATTCTCGGTGGCGGCAGCCAGCGGCAGGGCCCGACGCAGGGCGTCGTGGAAGAACTTGTCCGCGAGTGGACTGCTGAGATGCTTCTTCTTCTCCTGGTCGACGTAGCGCCCGGCCCATGCCTGTGGCCCGGACCGGGCGACCAGGTCCCGGCCGAGCCGGCCGACGCACCCCTTGGCCCACGTCTGCCATTGGATGCGCGCCCGCGTCGGGTCATCGGTCGCGCCGAGGTTGCCCAACCATCGCCGGAACAGGATGTCCAGCTCGGCGTAGCCGAGTTCGGCGGTCCGGTCCCCCGCCGCGGCCGGCGGATCCTCGGGCCGGTCCCCGTGCCCGCCGCCGGCACGGCAGAGGTCGACGGCGAGCCGGCGCAGCGCGGTGATGGCGGCCTCTGCGTCGGCGGCGCTGTCCACGATGGTGACGGCAAGCGGGCCCGCCGAATCGAAGGCCTGCACGGGCATGGTCAGCGCGTCGTGATAGACCTCGTTGACCACCGACATCTGGTTGCCGTAGACAATTCCGGCCGCGCGGGCGGTGACCCGGTACCGGTCGTCAATCAACCCTCTGACGCGGAGCCGCGCCAACCACTGGCTGACCGCCGGTGGCCGCCGACTCGGGGCTTCGGCACCCGGCTTCTGGGTCGGGGCGGGCAGCAGACTGGTCAGCCCGCGCCAGAGAACCCTGGTGTGGTCGTGCAGGGCGGGCAGGTAGACGAGGGGTTGACCGAGCTTCTTCTCCTGGTTGGTGCTACGCCGCCAGCCACTCATCGGCTCCTGCTGGTGCAGGTTCGGCCAGGCAATGCGGTCCCCGTTGGCGATGATGACCCCGGTGATCCCTGCCTGGTCGCCGAAGAGCCTGACCCGGCGGGACTGCCAGGTGTACAGGTTGAGCAGCCCGTGCGGGCCACGTTCGCGCGCGTCCTCCTCGGCCGGACCGTGCGGATCGCGTTCCCAGACCGGTGAGTCGCGTTCCGGATTCTGCCGGAGGTAGTTGCTGTCCAGGGTGACCAGGTTGAGCAGCAGGGTCTCGCGCAGCGTCCGGCCTTCGAGGTAGACCAGCCCAAGGGAGCCGCAGGAGGCGGGGCCGATCGGGTAGCCTCTCCCGCCGCTGACCCGGTCGTCGCCGACCGCTCCGGACTTGATGCCAGAGGTGTCGTACGCCTGGCAGTGAATCAGCCAGACGGCGGCCTCGGCCTGGGTCAGCCGGGCCAGGCCGGGCCCGAGCCGCATAGTCAGGTACGGCGCGTTGTTCGGCACGTCGGCGATGAGCCGTTCTAGGCCGAACACGTCGCCTTTCTGCGTGTGCAGACCCGCTACCTGGTAGAACGGCGTGGCCGGGTGTAGCAGGTCGAAGCGCTCCCGGTACTCGTCGAGGTAGCCGGCGATGTCGTTGGCCGGCAGGTCGGAGCGCTGCCACAGCCTCTGCCAGGCACGCTCGTCCTCCGGACCGTCGACCGCCCGATGCAGGATCGCGAGGAGCAGCCTTAGGATCGCGGACGTCTGGGTCGGCAGCTCACCGGCGACGGCACGCAGTTCCGCGGCCTGGGCGAACAGCTCGGTCAGGGAGACCAGGCGACGGCGGCCGGACAGGTCGAGCACCGGTATCCACGGCTGTCCGATCAGGGAGAAGGAGGAAATAGCGTCCGACATATGAGGGTTCTCCATCTGCTTCGACCGACTGGAGAAGGCGGGGCGCAACCTGCCCCTACCAATGGGGTCGCGCCTGGCACTGTAGCCACTTCCCGCGCTACGCGGGGTGATCCACTGCCGCTACCGATATTCACGATGCTCCCTGCGTAGGCAGGGTTTTCCGCAGGTCACAAGGGGATTACTGCCGGCCGTGACGAATCAGCGATCGAGAGCGGCGCCGATACTGTCTGATAACAGACAGTGTCGGCCAGCCGTCCTACGCATTGATCTTCTCGATTAGTAGGCCCTGGTGCCGGTCGTACGTCAGGACGTGATCGACGAGCCGGGCCTGCCCCCGCTCGTCGAGGTCGAGAATCAGCTCGCCGCCGAGCAGCGGGTCCTTCTCCCAGGCCCGGAAGGCATTGCGGTGCTCCAGCTCATCGATAATTCGCTCGGTGCCCCCGTTGGCGGTGAGCGCCCTCGGCAGCGGCAGGGCGCACCGCAGCATCGTGCGGGCCACCTCCTTGGCGGGTGGGAAGTCGGTGGGGACCGCCAGGTCGCCGCCCTTGTCGAGCCACGGCGGAGTGCGCAGCTCATCGCCCCGGCGGACTAGGAGCAGCACCTCCACCGCCTCGGCCGCGTCGTCGCGGACGTGGGCCCGTCCACACCGTTCGTCGCCATTGGCAGCTTCGGTGTTGCCCACGTTGGCGTCGAGCCAACTCAGTAGGGGAACTCCCGGCGGCTTGACCGACCGGATCCGGAACGCATCCGCGCGTTTGCCGGCCGCGAGGGCCTGGTTCTCCGCCTGCGTCGCGGCCTCGGCCAACGCGTCGTGCCACGACGGCGGGCCGACGGGCTCGGTGCCGTACGCGGTCTGCACCAGGGGTGCGATGTCCTGCGGCAGGTTAAGGGCACGTTCGCCGTCGACGTGCGGCAGCAGAACGGCTGCGGCCCGTAACAGGACGGAACGGTCGTACACCTTGACCGAGCCGGTCACCGGGGCGGGCGGTTCCGTCGCCCAGTCCGCGCCGGTCAACAGGCACCGTGGCTGCGCCAGCCGGGCGGGGCGGTCCGACCGCCGGTGCCGGTGCAGCCGGCCGAGCCGTTGCAGGATCAGGTCCACCGGGGCGAGGTCGGTCACCAGCAGGTCGAAGTCGATGTCCAGGGACTGCTCGGCGACCTGACTGGCCACGACGACGTGGCAGCTCGGCCGGGTGCGCCCCAGCTTGGCGAGCTGGCCGGGGGGACCGAAGGTGTCCCGCAGCCACTTGTCCTTGGCCGCGCGATCGGCGGCCATGAAGCGGGAGTGCGCCACCGACACCGGAATCTGCGGGCCGAGGTGCTTGCGTAGTTCGGCGGCGGTCTCCAGCACCCGTGCGACGGTGTTGCGGACCACTAGGACGCAGCCGCCGTCGGTAAGATCGGCCCGCAGCCGGGCGGCTAGGGCGGGTAGGTCGTCGTCCGCGCGTTCCAGCCGCACGTCAAGGCTTCGGCCGGACGCTGCGCAGCCCACCGCCACCGGCCGCCGGTCAACGCCGGAGACGCTGAGCAGCGGATACCGTCGATCCTCGCGGAGCAGCCGATAGTCGTCGGCGGTGTCGGCAGTGTCGGCGCGGTACCTACGCCTAGGGCCACTGGTCTGCCTACGACCGAGCCGTCCGTCGTCGTACGCCCGCATCATGTCGGCCCGGCGGCCAGCAGGAAGGGTCGCGGACAGAATGACCACAGGTACGCCGTGCGCCGCCAGCCACTCCAGCGCCCGGTCGAGGTACCGGCTCATGTAGACGTCGTAGGCGTGGGCCTCGTCGATGACGACCACCTTGCCGGCGAGGCCGAGGTGCCGCAGAGCCACATGCCGGGCCTGCAGCGCGGCGAATAGCAGTTGGTCGATGGTGCCGACGACGAAGCTGGACAGCATCTTGCGTTTCCGCCCCGCCAGCCAGCCATGCACTGCGGTCTGCGTCCCGCCCTGGTCCTGGGCGATCGCGCTGGGCAAAGCTCCCCGGTAGAGCCGCGAGTACTCGTCGTTGAGCATCGCCTTGCCATGGGCCAGGGCCGTGTCCCGGGCGCCCCGGTCCAGGTCGGCGTCGGGGAGGCGGCTGAGCCAGGCCAGCACCCGGCTGAACATCGCGTCGCTGGTCGCCCGGGTGGGCAGTGCCAGGAAACAGCCGCCCGCACCGCTACGCCGGGCGAGGATCTCCACGGCCGCGAGCGCGGCCTCGGTCTTGCCCTCTCCCATCGGCGCCTCGACGATCAGCAGACCCGGCACCGGCATGACGTGAGCCTGCTCCACCACCGCCGTCTGCACAGGATACGGCTGAGTCCCGGCCGGCAACTCGAAGCGCTGAGAGAACAGGGTCGGCACGTCGAGGCCGGCCACGTCGATGGGCCGCCAGGGGGTCGGCAGGTCCAGCTCCTCCCATGCCTGCGTAATGCGATCCGGCGCGTTCTCCCGTTGGAAGCCATACGGGAACAGTTCGTCGTTGCTGGCGATCCAGTCGGCGACGATCACGATCGCTGTCAGCAGCACCTGCACCGGTTGCGGCAGGGCCGCCTCCCGCCAGGCCGGCAGCCGGCCGGTCACGTCGGTATACCGGCTCATCCAGCAGAGCAGCTCCTCGCGAACTTCCGGCCACAGCCCGTCGACCCCTAGCAGGTAGGGCCGATCGCGGATCGCCTTAAGGTCGCAGTCGGTCGGTGGCACCCCGTGGTGACCGCCGACGACCACCGCGTAAGCCTCGGTTTGATCGCGGGTCCAGCCGTGCGCGGCGGTCAGCCAGTCGATCAGGGCAAGGTGCCCGGCTGGCCCGTGCGGAGCGCAGAGACGATCCTTCTCCACCTGGTCGTCGAAGACGAAGCCGTGGTCTTGCATCGCCCGCCGCAGGTGCCGCACCTGCCAGGCGAACGCCGGGGTGGCCTTGCCGATGTCGTGGATGCCGGCAAGCCAGCGGACCAGGCGGCGGCCGTCGTCGGCGCTACCGGGCAACGGCTCCGCGATCCGCTGCCGGACGTTTGCGGGCAGCCAGACATCCCACAGCAGCCCGGCGACATCGGCGCTGTCGGCGAGGTGGCGATGCAGCGGGAGCCAAAATCCCCGGTCACGATTCGTCTTGCCCCAGACGAGACGGGCGCTCTCGCTGAGTGCATCCTGATCGGCCACGGGAGGGATGACAACAGAGGGGTACGACATCTGAGAGTCAGCTCCAGTTCTAACGACGACTCGTAGGACGACCGCGAGGTCGTTTTGCAGTTTCGAGAACGACGTTCGCGTACGCCGCGATACGGCCCGACGGAGGTTCGATCACATTCGTCTCGCCATCGAGATGTCCCGCCCGAACCGGTGCCATGAGGCGATGCGACCAGTACGCTGAGCCGACCTCGACCCTGCGCACAGCAAGCCCGCTTGAGCCGATCGGACATGACCTTGAAAGACGAAGTGAACAAAAACGAGGAAGTTGATCTTTAACGCCGCAGGTCAAAAAGTCTGCTCCCCGTGCATACGGGGGTGATCCGTCGACATCCTCGAATCGCAGGGTGTGGTGGTCCTGCTCCCCGTGCATACGGGGGTGATCCCGGCTGGCCGGCGCCACCGTTGATGTAAGTCTCCTGCTCCCCGTGCATACGGGGGTGATCCCGACTACATGGACGGTAAGCCCGTCCCGTTCGGCTGCTCCCCGTGCATACGGGGGTGATCCCGACTACATGGACGGTAAGCCCGTCCCGTTCGGCTGCTCCCCGTGCATACGGGGGTGATCCCGTCTGCGGCATGGTGAGATCCCTCCATAGATGCTGCTCCCCGTGCATACGGGGGTGATCCCTCAGCCAGGACGCGGAGGAACCGCGCGCCGGCCTGCTCCCCGTGCATACGGGGGTGATCCCCCACCGGGCTGGTGCTTGGCCGTCTCCCGACCCTGCTCCCCGTGCATACGGGGGTGATCCCATTCGCATGGGGTCCGCCTACCGGACCACCAGCTGCTCCCCGTGCATACGGGGGTGATCCCCTCCAGGGACGCTCCGGAGCCGATCTCCGGATCCTGCTCCCCGTGCATACGGGGGTGATCCCGCTCAACGTGCCCCGGCATCGCCGTGGCGGGCTGCTCCCCGTGCATACGGGGGTGATCCCAGGGCGGTAACCTTGCTGATCCGCTGGTCCTGCTGCTCCCCGTGCATACGGGGGTGATCCCGTGAACCCGCCCTGCGGGCCGTACCAGTTACCCTGCTCCCCGTGCATACGGGGGTGATCCCCCCGATTTCTGGCCGAACTCGTTCAGCTGTTCCTGCTCCCCGTGCATACGGGGGTGATCCCGAACGGCGCGACGAGCAGTGGTTCCTCGACGTCTGCTCCCCGTGCATACGGGGGTGATCCGGTGCCGAATCCACCACCACACCGAAGCGAATTCTGCTCCCCGTGCATACGGGGGGTGATCCGGACCAGACGGCGCCGCAGACCCAGACGGCTGCCTGCTCCCCGTGCATACGGGGGTGATCCCCGCTCGGCGGCGTTACCCACCCCGGACGCGAACTGCTCCCCGTGCATACGGGGGTGATCCCGCGGCCCGGGACCAGGCGCTGACCGACCTGGTCTGCTCCCCGTGCATACGAGGGTGATCCCGTGGCGATCGGCAACGGCATCGGCGGCCGGGCCTGCTCCCCGTGTATACGGGGGTGATCCGACGAACGGCTGACGCTAGGGTGGACCGTTGTCCTGCTCCCCGTGCATACGCGGGGTGATCCCCTGGCCATCAACTCGGGCGACCACGTCGAGATCCCGCTGCAGGTCCGGATCACGCCCGTGTGCACGGGGAGCAGCCTTGACCCTTCCTTACACCTCAGGTCCGCCGTCGAGCAGCGGCGCGAGCAGGTCGCCGTACTTCTCCACCCGCTTCAACACCTCCACCGCCGTGTACGGCTTGACCGCCGGCCGCTTCCCAGCCGCGCCCGCCGCCACCTCGTCCCACGTCAGCGGCGTCGACACGGATGGCACCGCCTGGGCCCGCAGCGAGTACGGCGCCACCGTCGTCTTCGCCGCACTGTTCTGACTCCAGTCGATGAAGACCTTCCCGCCGCGCAGGACCTTCGCCATCTTCGACACGATCAGCTTCGGGTGTGCCGACTCCAGCTCCTGCGCGATCCGCTTCGCGTAGTCCGACACGACCTCCGAGGACTGCGTACCAGCGATCGGGCAGCACAACTGCATGCCCTTCTTGCCGGACGTCTTCGGATACGCCTGCACCCCATCGAGTGCCAGCCGGTCGCGCATCAGCAGCGCCACCTGGCAGCACTCCCGCAGCGCCGCCGGCGACCCCGGGTCCAGGTCGACAACCATCATGTCCGGCTGGCTGCCGATCCTCCACTGCGGCGTGTGCAGTTCCAGGGCGGCGAGGTTGGCCAGCCAGACCAGGGTCGGCAGGTCGTCGGCCACCACGTAGTCGATGGTCTCCCGCCCCTTGCTGGATCCGGGCACGGGCAGCGTCTCGGTGCGTACCCAGTCGGGGGTGGCGGCCGGGGCGTTCTTCTCGAAGAACGAGCCGCCGTCGACCCCGTTGGGGAAGCGGATCCGGGTGAGCGCCCGGTCGCGTAGGTGAGGCAGGAGCACCGGCGCGATCCGGGTGTAGTAGTCGATCACTTCGCCCTTGGTGAAGCCGACGTCGGGAAACAAAATTTTGTCCAGGTTGGACAGGTCCAGGGTGCGCCCCTCGACGTCGACGCGGAGCCGCTCACCCGGCATCGTCCACCTCCTCCGGCGGCTTGTCCGGGCGCAGCCGCAGCAGCCGGGGGAAGCGCAGCCGCCCGTCCGGGGTGCGCTGGCCGTATTTCACCTCCACCACCACCCGTGGCGTTACCCAGATCGCGCCCCGGGCGTCCTCCCGGGGCACCTCACCGCTTCCGAACGGCGAGCTGCCGGAGCGCAGCGGCTCCAGCTCGCGTAGCAGTTCCCGTTCGATGGCCGCGCCGATGCCGCCGCCGACCCGGCCCCGGTAGGTGAGCCGCCCGTCCGGCCGGGGCACCCCGATCAGCAGCCCGCCGATCTTGCGCGTTCCGGGTCGCCAGCCGCCGACGACGAAGTCGCCGGTGACCTCCAGCTTGACCTTCACCCAGTCGGGCGAGCGCACCCCGGGCCGGTAGGCCGCGCCGACGCGCTTGGCCATCACCCCTTCGAGGCCGTGCTCGCCGGCCGCCTGGTAGGTGGCCGGGCCGTCGGAGAAGACCGGTGGTACGGCCCAGCGTGCGCCGCCGAGGCCCAGCTCCTCCAGCAGCTCCCGGCGCTCGCGCCACGGCCGGCCGGTGAGGTCCGTGCCTCGCAGCCGGAGCAGGTCGAAGATCATGTACGTCACCGGCACGGTCGCCGCGAGCCGGGCCGCCTTCGCCGTGTCCCGCACGTGCATCCGCTCGGCGAGCGCCGTGAACGAGGGCTGCCCGGCCTGGTTGAGCAGCACCACCTCGCCGTCGAGCAGCGCGTCGTCGGCCTGCTCGGCGAGGGTGATCAGTTCCGGGTACGCGGCGGTGATCTGCGCGCCGGAGCGGGCGTACAGGTGCTGTCGGCCGGCGGTGAGGTCGGCCAGCGCGCGGACACCGTCCCACTTGAACTCGTACGCCCAGTCGGCGTCGGCGGGCAGCGGGCCGGTGATCGCGAGCATCGGCTTCAGCGGCGCACCGGGCACATTCTGACTGTAGTAGGGCGCGGAAGTCCCCGCGCCCGCTTCGTTCCTTTGCGATCCTGAATGAACCGGGGAGAGGAGCGGGGAATGCGGGCGATCTGGAAGGGGGCGGTCTCGTTCGGGCTGGTCTCGATAGCGGTGAAGCTCTACTCGGCAACCGAGGAGAAGGACATCCGCTTCCATCAGGTGCACCGGTCCGACGGCGGTCGGATCCGATACAAGCGCACCTGCTCGGTCTGCGGCGAGGAGGTCACCTACGACGACATCGCCAAGGGGTACGACCTCGGCGGCGGCGAGATGGTGATCCTGACCGACGAGGACTTCGCCGAGCTGCCGTTGACCAGTTCCCGGGCGATCGACGTGCTGGAGTTCGTCCCGGCCGATCAGGTCGACCCGATCCTCTACAACAAGGCGTACTTCCTGGAGCCGGAGGGCACCGCCACCAAGCCGTACGTGCTGCTGCGCGACGCGCTCACCGACTCGGAGCGGGTGGCGATCGTGAAGGTGGCGCTGCGTCAGCGGGAGCAGTTGGCCACCCTGCGGGTCCGCGAGGGCGTGCTGCTGCTCAACACGATGCTCTGGCCGGACGAGGTGCGTACCCCCGCCTTCGGCTTCCTGGACGAGGACCTGAAGGTGCGGCCCCCTGAGCTGGCGATGGCCAGCTCGCTGATCGACTCGATGGCCGGCGAGTTCGAGCCGGGGGCCTTCACCGACGACTACCGGGCGGCGTTGCAGGAGGTCATCGACGCGAAGGTGGAGGGCCGGGAGGTCGTCCAGCCGGAGGAGGCCGAGGAGGCCCCGGCTGCGGCGGTGGACCTGATGGCGGCGCTGAAGGCGTCGGTGGAGCGGGCCCGCACGGCGCGCGGCGAGCAGCCGGAGGGCGGCGGCGCGCCGACTCCGATCACGTCGGCGCGGTCGGCGAAGAAGGCGGCTGCGGCGCCGGCGAAGAAGGCCGCCGCGAAGGAGAAGCCGGCGGCGAAGAAGACCGAGGGCGCGAAGAAGGCGGCCCCGAAGAAGTCCGCGGAGAAGCCTGCCGCGAAGAAGACCGCCCCGAAGAAGGCCCCCCGCAAGACCGCCTAGCGGTTAGGAAGGGCACCTTATTGACGTCAAGGTGCCCTTCCTTGCACTTCAGCCGCGGCCGAGCTTCTGGGTGGGGGTGATCCGGACGATCACGCGCACCTCGCCGGGCTGGCGGAACGGGTAGGTGTCCTGCCCGAGGTACTTCTTGGCCATCCGGTCGATGTGTTCGTCGGCACCCTCCTCGACGAACTCGGCGGTGCCCTTGATCCAGAGGGTGCGCCAGTCGTCACCCTTGTCCACCACGGAGATCGCGACCACGGGGTTGCGCTGGATGTTGTTGTATTTCTGCCGCCCCTTGGCGGTGTTGAACACGATGTGCTCGCCGTCCGTGTCCACCCAGACCGGCGTCACGTGCGGGCTGCCGTCCGGCTCGACGGTGGCCACGTGGGCGAGCTGCGGTTCGGCCAGGAGGGTCCGGTCTTCTTCGGTGAGAATCGCCATGTCCAGAAACTACCCCTCTGCGCGGTACGCGTTCCGACGACCGCTTGAGCCGGGATAGGACAGCACTCGGACGAGGAGGCACCGAGGGCTGCGGGGCGGGTACCGTGTGCGCTTGGCCTCGGCTGCGGCCGCCGGCCCCCCACCTCTTGATCAGGGAGTCGACGTGAGCGAGCGTGTGCAGAACCGGTCGGCGGGCCAGGGCCCGGGCGGCAAGGCGGAGCGGCGGCTGGCCGTCCAACTGGCGGCGAAGAAGGCCGCCGAGGCGAAGCGCCGCCGGCAGTCGATCCTCGGCGCGCTCGCCGGCCTCGCCGTCGTGGCGGTCCTGGTCGGCGTGTTCGTCGCCGTGAACCGGGGCGACGACGACAAGTCCATGCAGTCCGCGGCCAACCCGTCGGCCGAGGCCACCGCCCCGGCGGGTGAGCCGACCGCCGCGCCCGCCCCGCAGCTCCCGGCGGGGGCGGACCCGGCGCTGGGCACCAAGCCGAAGGTCGAGCCGGGCAAGGGTGACCTGAAGAAGCTCGCCGTGACGACCCTGATCAAGGGCAAGGGCGCAGCGGTGAAGAGCGGTCAGCAGATCACCACCAACTACGTGGGTGTGTTCTACAAGGACGGCAAGGAGTTCGACGCGTCCTGGAACGAGGGCAAGCCGGCCACCTTCCCGATCGGCGTCGGCCAGGTCATCAAGGGCTGGGACCAGGGCCTGGTCGGGGTGACCGTGGGCAGCCGGGTGCAGCTCGACATCCCGGGCGAGCTGGCGTACGGCAACGACGCCGCAGGCGGGCGACCGGCCGGCCCGCTGCGGTTCGTCGTCGACGTGCTGGCGGCCCAGTAGTCCACCGTGCTCATACGGTAGTTCACAACGGTCTTCCTTACCGTTGCGCACACCCAGTAGGTTCGGGTCACCCGTGGGCGGTTCCGGCCGCACCACGGTGACCTCGAACCGACGCGGAGGTGCACGTGGCTGCGCTGGACGACCCGGGTTTCGCCCGGCTGATGTGGACACACTTCGAGCCGGTGCACGCGGTCACCTACTTCCACCCGCGCGCCCGCGCGGCGTACGAGGCGGTCGGGCTGCGCGGTTACTGGCGGGGCTACTTCGCCGGGCGGGCCGCCCCGCTGGGCCCCGTCGAGGCGGGCCCGGTGGTCGCGGCGTTCTTCACCTTCGCACCGCACATGGTGGCCCGGGCGCTGCCGTCGGTGTGGCGGCTGGCCGCGCCCGAGGAGGCGCTGCGGGCCCGGCTCACCGGCGCGGTCCAGGCGCTGGCGGAGCTGACGTACGAGCTGCCGCAGGGGCATCTCGGCGAGGCCGCCGAGCTGTTGGAGACGGCCGCCCGCGCGGCGCAGTCCGCCGGCCGGGTGCTGGGTGCGGCGAACGCCGCCCTGCCGGCCGCCGAGTACCCGCTGGCCCGGCTCTGGCAGGCGGCCACCACGCTGCGGGAGCATCGGGGTGACGGGCACGTCGCCGCGCTGGTCGCGGCCGGCCTGGATCCGGTGGAGACGCTGGCCTGGAAGGTCGCCGAGGGCACGCCAGCGGTGAACCTGCTGGGGCGGGGCTGGTCCGAGGAGCAGTGGCGGGCGGCGGCCGGGCGGCTGGCGGAACGGGGCTGGCTGACGCCCGGCGGTGAGCCGACCGAGCAGGGCCGGGCGGCCTTCCGGGCCGTCGAGGACGCCACCGACCTGGCCGCCTTCCACCCGTGGCGGGCGCTCGGCGCGGACCGCGCCGACCGGTTGCGGGAGCTGCTGGACCCGATCGCCCGCGCCGGGCACACGGTGATCCCACCGGACAGCCCGATCGGCCTTCCCCCGCTGCCGGCCTGATCCTGGCCCGGCCACCCTGCCGCTCCGCCGGCCGCCCTGCCACCCTGTCGCTCCGCCGGCCGGCCCGGTGCCCGGTCGCTCCGCCCACCGCCCCGACGTTCGGGGGCGGCCTGCCCGTCGCCGGGCCGCGCCGGGTCGGGCAGGATGGGGGGTGTGGCGGATGCGGTGGTCTTCGACCTGGACGGCGTGATCGTGGACTCCGAGCCGGTCTGGGAGGAGGTCCGCCGGGCGTACGTGGCGGCGCACGGCGGCACCTGGCAACCGGACACGCAGCGTCGGCTGATGGGGATGAGCACGGGCGAGTGGGCCCGGTACCTCAGCGGCGAGCTGGGCGTCGACCGGACGGCCGAGCAGGTCGCCGCCGAGGTCGTCGAGGAGATGACCCGGCGGTACGCGGAGCGCGTACCGCTGATCGACGGGGCCGACGAGGTCGTGCGCCGGCTGGCCGGGCGGTGGCCGCTGGGGCTGGCGAGTTCCTCGCCGACGCGGCTGATCGCGGCGGCGCTGGCCGCGACGGGCCTGACCGACGCGTTCGGCGCGACGCTGTCGACCGAGGAGACCGCGCGCGGCAAGCCCGCCCCCGACGTGTACCTGGCCGTCGCGGGGCGGCTCGGCGTCGATCCGGCCCGCTGCGTCGCGGTCGAGGACTCCTCGAACGGGGTACGGTCGGCCGCCGCCGCCGGGATGCGGGTGGTGGCGGTGCCGCACGGGGCGTACCCGTTGGATCCCGAGGCCGAGGCACTCGCGGCCGTGGTGCTGGCGACGGTGGGCGAGCTGACGCCGGAGGCCGTCGCCGCGCTGGGTTGATCCGGTGCGGCGGGGCCGCGACTGTCCACCGGCTGGCCGACGGCGGCCGGCTACTGGGTGTCGACGATCAGGCCGATGTGGGTGAAGTAGTTGAGCGCGCCGAAGAGCAGGAACACCAGCCCGGCCAGCCCCCAGGTGATGCCGACGATGAGCAGCAGCGGACGGGCCAGCGAAGGCGCAGGGCGGCGTACGCGTCGGCGAGGCGGCCGGGCTGCCGCTGCACCACCATGTGCTGGCCGGCACGGCGGCGGCGTACGAGGCGGTGGAGAACTCCGTGGTCGGAAAGGTCCTGATCACCACGACCGACTGAAACGGGTTTCACCGGCTGTTTCCCCGACGGCAGGACAGAGCCGAACAAGTTTCGCAACAATGGAGGGGCGGGACATCCCGCATGAGACGGGCGGCCCCGGCGCGGTGCGAACGCCGGGGCCGCCCCCTGGGGAGGGATGTTTCAGGAGTACGTCCCTACCCATTCAGGCGAGGATCCGCCTGAAAGCGTTACGGCGTTGTCAGCTCCCGGACACTCAGCCCGCCATCGGCGTACCGGGAGCGCACCACCTTCTTGTCGAACTTGCCGACGCTGGTCTTCGGGACCGCGTCGATGAAGGCCCACCGCTCCGGCAACTGCCAGCGGGCCACCGACCCGGCGAGGAACTCGCGCAGCTCCTCGGCGGTCACCTCGACGCCCTCCCGGACCACGACCGTGGCCAGCGGGCGCTCGTCCCAGCGCTCGTCGGGCACGCCCACCACGCAGGCCTCCAGCACCGCCGGGTGGGCCATCAGGGCGTTCTCCAGCTCGACCGACGAAATCCACTCACCGCCGGACTTGATCACGTCCTTGGCCCGGTCGGTGAGCGTGATGTACCCGTCGGGAGAGAGCGTGCCGACGTCGCCGGTGCGCAGCCAGCCGTCGCGGAACTTCTCCTCGTCCGGGGCGTCCTCACCGACGTACCTGGAGGTCACCCACGGCCCGCGGACCTCCAGCTCGCCGACGGAGGCCCCATCGGCGGGCAGCGGCTCGCCCAGCGGGCCGACGATCCGCGCGGCCACCCCGGCCGGAACCCGGCCCTGGGTGTACCGGTAGCGCCAGGCATCCTCGCCGGTCGCCCCGGCCGGCGGCCGGGCCACCGAGCCGAGCGGGGACATCTCGGTCATCCCCCACGCGTGGATCACGTCGATGTGGTGCCGGTCGTCGAACGCGTGCATCAGCACGGGCGGGCAGGCCGACCCGCCGACAATCACCTCCTTCAGCGAGGAGATGTCCACGTCGTGGGCGTCCAGGTAGGCCAGCACGTCATTCCAGATGGTCGGCACCGCGCCCGCCAGGGTGGGCCGCTCGGCGGCGATCATCTCGGCGATCGGGGCGGCCTGGAGGAACCGGTCCGGCATGATCAGCGACGCCCCGGAGAGGAACGCCGCGTACGGCAACCCCCAGGACATGGCGTGGAACATCGGCACGATGGCCAGATCCCGGTCGGTCGGCCCGAGGCCGAACCCCTCCGGCATGCAGACCTGCAACGAGTGCAGGTAGATCGACCGGTGTGAGTAGGCGACCCCCTTGGGGTTGCCCGTGGTCCCCGAGGTGTAGCAGAGGGCGGCGGCGTCGCGCTCGTCCACCTCCGGCCAGTCGAAGACCTCCGGCCGGCCGGCCAGCAGGGCGTCCCAGTGGTGTACGGCGATCCGGTCGCCGGCCGCCGCCAGCAGCGGGGCGGGGTCACCGCCGCCGACCACCACCACGTGTCGCACCGTGGCCAGCTCGCCGATCACCCGGGCCAGCAGCGGCATCAACGTCGAGTCGACCAGCACCACCCGGTCCTGCGCGTGGTTGGCGATGTAGACGACCTGGTCGGGGAAGAGCCGGATGTTGAGCGTGTGCAGCACGGCACCCATGCTCGGCACGGCGAAGTACGCCACCAGGTGCTCGGCGTTGTTCCACATGAAGGTGGCGACCCGCTCGTCGCCGGTCACCCCGCACTCGTCACGCAGCGCGTGGGCCAGCCGGGCTGCGGTGCGCCCCACCTCGGCGTACGACATTCGGCGGGACCCCCCGCCGGTCCAGGTGACCACCTCGGCGGCGCCGTGCACGGTCGAGCCGTGCTCGAGGATCCGGGCGACCTGGAGGGGGGCGTCCATCATCGTGCTACGCATGGGTAACAAACTAATGTCGGCGGTCACACGTTGGGAACCCCCGTAAGTTGTCCGAGTGAGCATCTCCTGGGCCGACTCGTACGTGGGGCAGCTTCGCGCCCTCGCCGGTGACCGCACCCTGATGTTCGTCGGAGCCCGCGCCGTGGTCCGCGACAACGCCGGGCGGGTGCTGCTGATCCGACGCTCCGACAACGGGCAGTGGGCGATGCCGGCCGGCGCGATGGAACTGGGCGAGTCGATCGCCGACTGCGCGGTCCGCGAGGTGCGCGAGGAGACCGGGCTGCGCGCCCTGCGGGTAGGCGCGTTCGCCCTCTACACCGGCCCCGACCGCGTCAACACCAACATGTACGGCCACACCTACCAGGTCTTCACGGTCGCCTTCCGGGTCGAGGACTGGGACGGCGGCCTGATCCGGATGACCGACGAGACGACCGACGCGGGATTCTTCCACCGCAGCCGGTTCCCCACCCCGCTCTCCACGTCGGTCACCGAGACCCTGGCGGACCTGGACGTCTTCGAGCAGACCAACCGGCTGATCCTCAAGTGATCCCGAGGCCGGCGGGCACCTGACCCTCCGCCGGGTCGGGTCGGGTCGGGTCGGGTCGGGTCGGGTCAGGTCAGGTCAGGTCAGAGCATGGTCTGACTCTTGGCCTCCATGTCGGTGGCGGCCTCAGCCTTCGACTCCTTCGCCAGCGGCCGGCCGCCGGGGGCGGGGGCCTTCCCACCGAGCGGGTCGGCACCACCGGTGGCGCCCTGCTGGCCGGCACCGCGTAGCTGGTGGTTCGGCAGGGCCAGGGTCAGCAGCACCGCTACCACGGCGACCAGCCCGGTGGTCAGGAAGACCATCTGTAGCGACTCGACGAACGCACCCTGGACGGCGGCCCGGACGGGGCCGGGCAGGGCCAGGATCGTCGCCGGGTCATCGATCGAGATGCTCGTCCCGCCCCGGGCCGCCACCGCCGCCCGCTGATCCGGCGGGAGCTGGGCGATCGCGCCCGGCAGCCGGTCGGCCAGTTGGCCGGTGAGCCGGGAGGAGAGCACCGCCCCGAGGATCGCCACCCCGAACGAGCCGCCCAGCGACCGGAAGAACGTCGCCGCAGAGGTGCCCGCCCCCAGGTCCCGGACGTCGATGGCGTTCTGCACGGCGAGGATCAGCGACTGCATGGACAGGCCCAGCCCGACGCCGATCACCACCATGTAGGCGAAGGCCAGCCAGAGCGACGTGCCGACCTGGAGCTGGGTGAAGAGCAGCATCCCGGTGAGCAGCACCGCCGAGCCGGCTACCGGGAACCACTTGTACCGGCCGATCCGGCTCATCGCCCGGCCGGTCACGATCGAGGTGACGATGATGCCGGCCATCATCGGCAACATCAGCAGACCGCTGCGGGTCGGCGAGGCGCCCCGGACGATCTGGAGGTACAACGGGATGAAGATGATCGACCCGAACATCACCAGGCCGAGGACGAAGCCGGCACCGTTGGCCAGCGCGAACGTCCGGTTGCGGAACAGCCGCAGCGGCAGGATCGGCTCGCCGGCCCGGGTCTCCTGGACCAGGAAGAGCCCGGCCAGCACCGCCCCGACCACGAAGAGCCCGATGATCAGCGGTGAGCCCCAGGCGTACGAGGTGCCGCCCCAGCTCAGCGCGAGCAGCACACAGCTCACCCCGACGACCAGCAGCCCCGCCCCGAGCCAGTCGATCGTGTGATCCCGCCGCTCGAACGGGATCAGCCGCAGGACGTGGTAGCAGACCACGATGGCCAAAATCGCCAGCGGCACGTTGATGTAGAAGATCCACCGCCAGTTGTTCTCGGCGAAGTATCCGCCGACCAGCGGCCCGGCCACCGAGGAGATGCCGAACACCGCCCCGAACAACCCCTGGTAACGGCCCCGCTCCCGGGGGGACACCACGTCCGAGATGATGATGAACGCCAACGTCATCAGGCCGCCCGCGCCGAGGCCCTGCACCCCCCGGGTCACGATCAGCTGGGTCATGTTCTGCGACAGCCCGGCCAGCAACGAGCCGAGCAGGAACATGCCGATCGAGAAGAGGAAGACCGGCCGGCGCCCGTACAGGTCGGCCATCTTGCCGTACAGCGGGGTGGAGGCGGTGGACGCGAGCAGGTACGCGGTGACCACCCAGGAGTAGTGGTCGATGCCGCCCAGCTCGCCGACGATGGTGGGCAGCGCCGTACCGACGATCGTCTGGTCCAGCGCGGCGAGCAGCATGCCCGTCATCAGGCCGAACAACAGCAGGCGAAGCTGACGGGGGGTCAACAGTGGTCGGGGCGGGGCTTCGCTGGTCACCTCGCCTTCTTTCCCGTCCTGCGGAAAACATGCCCGGTGCCGGCGATCCGTCGGCGGCGATCACGTCCACGTCGTTCGTCCCGCCGTGGTCCGAAACCCCCACGTCGGCCGCGCTCAGGGCGAGGGGGGGCCAGGTTTGACCCGACACCCGCGGGGGACCCGACGGGCATGGCAGGAGCAGCAGCGGAAGAGCGCCGGCTCGCCACCGTCGTGGAGAGCTGGCTGGGACGCCCCGTGCTGGTGATCGGCGACGCCATGCTCGACGAGTGGCGGTTCGCGGAACCCGATCGGCTCTGCCGGGAGGCACCCGCCCCGGTCCTGAGCCTGCGCCGGCGCATGTCGGCCGCCGGCGGGGCGGCGAACACCGCCGTCAACGTCTCGGCCCTCGGCGGGCGGGCGGTGCTGGTCGCCCCGGTCGGCGCGGATGTCGCCGGGGACGAGCTGCACGACTGCCTGGACCGGGCCGGGGTCTGGGACCGGACCGTCAACCAGCCCGGCCGGCCGACCCCGGTGAAGCGACGGATGCTCGCCGGCAACCAGATCCTGCTCCGCGAGGACTCCGGCGACCCGGACGACGTGCTCGACGACGACGGCGTGGCCCGGCTGCTCACGGCGTTGGAGTGCGCCACCGAGGAGCTGCGGGCCGCCGCCGGCGGCGAGGCGCCCACCCTGGTGGTCTGCGACTACGGGCTGGGCTCGCTGCCCACGCCCGTCCGCGCCTGGCTGGTCACCGCCCGGGACCGATACGCCACGGTCGCGCTCGACGCGCACGACCTCGCCGAATGGCGGGGTCTGGCGCCGACCGTGGTCACCCCGAGCTTTGCCGAGGCGACCCGGCTGCTCGCCCGCGCCGCCGCCCGCACCGACTCCCACCTGCACCTGGACCACCCCGACGCCGACCCGCCCGACGGGCCGTCGGAGCTGAGCGTGGGGACCGCGCCGGGCAACCACTCTGCCGCCACAGACGTGGTGGCCGGGAACCATGGTGAGCGCCGAGGCGGGGCGGCCCCGGCGGGCGGAATGCCGCCCGGCGGGAGGGGGTCAGCGGCGGGAAGGCCGCTCGGCCGGACGATGGGCCTGACCGGCGCGCCGACGCCGGGCGAGGACCGGGTGGCGACGACCGGCGACGGGCTCAGCGTCACCGGCACGGGCGTCACGGTGAACGCGGAGGCCGGCGCCGGGGTGGACCGGGCCGTGCTGGCCGAGTCCCGCCTCGCCGAGCTGCGCGCGCATACCGGGGCGGCCGTGGTCGCGGTGACCCTGGACACCGACGGCGCGGTGGTCGGCAGCGCGGAGGGGGCACCCCGGCGCAGCCACAGCACCCCGGTACCGGCCAGCCACACGGTCGGCGCGGGGGACGCGTACCTGGCCGCCATGACGCTGGCCCTGGCCGCCGACGCGCCGCTACCGACCGCCGCGCAGCTTGCCCAGCTCGCCGCCACCATCACCGTGTCGGACACCGGAACGTGCGTGTGCCGGCGCGAGGATCTGCTCGACGCGCTCGGCCTCCCGGCCGGGGACCCCGGGCATTCGTCGCTGGTCACCCCCGACGAGCTGACGACGATCGTGGACGCCCACCGGGGCGCGGGCCGGTCGGTGGTGTTCACCAACGGCTGCTTCGACGTGCTGCATCCCGGGCACGTGCACTACCTGCAGCAGGCCCGGGCCCTGGGCGACCTGCTGGTGGTCGCGGTCAACTCCGACGGCAGCGTGCGCCGACTGAAGGGGCCGGACCGGCCGATCAACCCGGTGGAGGACCGGGTCGCCCTGCTCGCCGCGCTGGCCTGCGTGGACCACGTGGTGACCTTCGAGGAGGACTCCCCGGCGGGGCTGATCGAGACCGTCCGCCCCGACGTGTACGTCAAGGGCGGCGACTACCCTCCGGAGATGGTGCCGGAGGCGCCGCTGGTGCGCCGCCTCGGTGGCCAGGTCCGCACCCTCGGATACGTGCCGGACCGCTCCACCTCGGCGATCATCGAGCGCATCCGCGCGCACAACCAGGTTCCCTCCGGCGAGCCGCGCGACGCCACGGCTCCGGTGCCGGGCAGGCCGGCGTGAACCGTCCGCTCGATCCTGGCGACGCCGGGAAGTTCCGCCGGGAACGGCAGCTCGACGTGCTGATCCCGACCCGTAACCGCCCCGCCGAGTTGGCGGTTACGCTCTCCGGGCTCGCCGCCCAGGAGGGCGTGCCCGGGTTCGGGGTGGTGGTCAGCGACCAGTCCGACGGCGACCCCGCGTACGCCCACCCGGCGGCGGCCACCCTGGTTCGGGCGTTGCGCCACCGGGGGAACCCGGTGCTGCTGACCCGACGGCTGCCCCGGCGCGGGCTGGCCGAGCACCGGGCGTACCTGCTGGACCGCTCGGCGGCCCGGTACGTGCTCTGCCTCGACGACGACGTCTGGCTGGAGCCGGGGACCCTGCGCCGGCTGGTCACCGCGATCGGCGAGCTGGGCTGCGGCTTCGTCGGCAACGCGGTGCACGGGCTGTCGTACGTCGACGACGTGCGCCCGGAGACTCACCGGCACTACGAGGAGTGGCCGGGCCGGCCGGTTCCGGAGCGGGTCCGGCCGGGCACCCCGCAGTGGCAGCGGGCGTCGATCCACTCCGCGGCGAACCTGCTGCACGTCACCGAGGAGCTGCACCTGCCGCCGGGGGCCTGGCGGGCGTACAAGGTGTCCTGGATCGGCGGGTGTGTGCTCTACGACCGGGCGGCGCTGGTCGACTCGGGCGGCTTCGACTTCTGGCGGCGGGTGCAGGAGAAACACCAGGGCGAGGACGTGGCCGCCCAGCTCGCCGTGCTGGAGCGCCACGGCGGCGCAGGCGTCCTACCCAGCGGCGCGTACCACCTGGAGTCGCCGACGACGGTCACCGAGCGGGACGTGGAGGCGTGGGAGGTGGTCCTTGCCGATTCCGCCTGAGTCAGCCGGATCGGGGTGGTGAGAAGGGTGCCCTTCTCTACCTCAGGCGTTAATAAGGTGCCCTTCCTTTCAACCCAGCAGTTCGCGGGCGGCCTCGACGACCTCGATCACCGGGATGTCGGCGACGAAGGAGTCGCGGTGCGGGCAGTCGCCGTCGCCGGGGCGGTGCGGGTAGATCCCCGGGGTGCAGTCGACCCCGCAGACCGGGCAGCGCACCGTCCAGGAGGCGATCGGGCGGTGCCGGCCGCGCAGCGGGTGCCCGGAGTTGATCAGGTTGCCGACCCAGTAGATCCCCACCGTCGGGGTGCCGACCGCAGCGGCCAGATGCAGGGGGCCGGTGTCGTTGGAGACCAGTAGGGCGCAGTCGGCGTAGCAGGCGGCCAGGCCGCCGAGGCCGAGCGTGCCGACCTGCGGGCGAAGCGGCACCCCGGCCGCCGCGACCACCCGGTCGACCACCTCACCCTCGGCGGGGGTGCCGGTGACCAGCACCTCGTACCCGTCGCCCACCAGGGCGCGGGCCACCTCGGCGAAGCGCTCGGCCGGCCAGCGCCGTCGGGAGTCGGTGGCTCCAGGATGCAGCACCACCCGGGGTTTCGTGGGCTCGCCGAGCACCCGGGCCGCCTCGGCCCGGTCGGCGTCGGTGACCAGCACCGTCGGGACGATCGTGGTGGCCGGCGCCCCGACCAGGGCAACCACCTCCAGGTAGCGCAGCACCTCGTGCTGGTAGTAGACGTACCGGGTCCAGCGGTCCAGGGGAGGGGCGTCCTCGGCCCGCAGCCCGGCGGTCACCCGGGCGCCCAGGCCATTGACGATCGGGTTGGAGTTGCCGCCCCCACCATGCAGTTGCAGCGCGAGGTCGAAGTGTTCCGCGCGGGCCGCGGCCAGGAAGTCGTCCATCGACGATTCCGGTTCGCCCGGGTCGGCCGACCGGATGCCGGGCGCGGGCGGAACCACCAGCACCCGGTCCACCGGGCCGGGCCGGTCGCGCCAGAACGCCGCGTGCCACGGCGCGCCGAGCAGCACGATCTCCGCCTCCGGGTACGCGGAGCGGAGCGCCTCCAACGCGGGCAGGACGAAGATGAGGTCGCCGAGCGCGTTGGCGCGCAACACGGCGATCCGCTGGACGTCGGGCACGTGTCCGCCGACCGGGCCGAGCGGAGACGGGGTGACCACGGCCCGCTACGGCCGGTCGATCTCGTCGATGGCCGTGTCGGGATGGTGCAGTTCCCGGTCGGCGGCCGGATCGACCGGGTGGGACGTACCCGCGTCGGCGCCCCGGTAGCCGGTGCGGCCGACGGTGATGGTGCGCGGCACGGGCCGGGCCGCCCTGGGTAGCCGGACCCGGAGCAGGCCGTGGTCCATCACCGCGTCGATCCGGTCGGGGTCCACCCGGGACGGCAGGTCGACCCGGTACTCGAAGCCCCGGGTCTCGAAGCCGCCCGGGATGCCCTGGTCGGCGTTGACCTCGGCCTCGGAGCGGGCCCGCACGCAGAGCTCCCGGTCGTCCAGCTCGACGGCCACCTCCTCGGGGGCGACGCCGGGCAACCGGACCACCGCCTCCCAGCCCTCGGCGGTCTCGGTCAGCTCCACCTCGGGCGGGCCGGACCGGCCGCCGCCGACCAGCCGGCTCAGCTCGGCGCGCAGCGATTGGAGCTCACCCATCGGGTCCCAGCCCTGCTGCCGGCCGCGCCAGCCCCGGCCGAACCCGCCGGGGCCACTGCTCTGTTCGCTCATCGCACGTCTCCGATCCGCTGGGTGGTCGCCGGGCCCCGCAGCGAGCTGGGCGCGTCCAGGTTGGCATCCCGGTCGACGCCGACGCCGAGCCGGTCGACCAGCTCGCCGCCGAGCCACGCGCTGCCGGAGAGGATGGCCAGCGCGACCAGCTCGATGGCGATGAGCGCGCCGCCGGCCGCCCGGGAATCGGCGTTGAGCCGAACCACCCAGACGGCGGCGAAGAGCAGCAGCACCGCGATGTTCGCGGCGGCGTGGCTGAGGCCCACCCGCTTCGCGCGGGTGCCGGTGGGGATGGCGAGCAGGTCGAACGTGCCGGCCACCGCGGCCAGCAGGCCACCGATCAGGCCGACGGTGATGTTCCAGTACGCCACCTCGCCGAGTAGGCGCGGCCCGCCGACGGTGTCGACGACGTCGAAGATCACCGCCGTGATCAGCAGGCCGACCGGGAACGTGATCAGCATCGGGTGCACGGGGTGCCCGAGCACCTTTAGTCGGCTCTCCATCGCGGCCTCCGTTGGTCGTTGCGGGGCGGCTGGGTCTGGCGGACCCGGGACACCATTGGACAAACCTCCCGTTGGCCGCGCCGGACTAGGCTGGGGCGCGACGGGGGCTGCGGCACCGGCGCCGTTCGCCGCCACCGGGATCAACGGTTGGGGGAGGATGTCGTGACGGTGGAGATCACCTCGCCCGAGGAACTGCGCGAGTTGCTCGGGACACCGAACGCCCGGGCGGCGGCAAAGGAGCGGCGGGTCCTGCACGAGCGGGACCGGCAGTGGCTGGCCGCCTCGCCGTTCTGCCTGGTCGCCACGGCTGGCGCGGACGGCACCTGCGACGTCTCGCCGAAGGGCGACCCACCCGGCTTCACCCTGGTCCTAGACGACACGACGATCGCCGTGCCGGAGCGGCCGGGCAACCGACGGGCGGACGGCTACCGCAACATCCTCGACAACCCGCACGTCGGGCTGCTCTATCTGATCCCGGGCCGGACGGACACCCTGCGGATCAACGGCCGAGCCCGGCTGGTGCGGGATGCCCCGTTCTTCGACGACATGGTGGTCAACGGCCACCGGCCGGTCCTCGCGGTCGTGGTGGAGATCGAGCAGATCTTCTACCACTGCGCCAAGGCGTTCCTCCGCTCGGAGCTGTGGCGGCCGGAGAGCTGGCAGCCGGACGTGCTGCCGTCGCGGGCTCGGCTGATCAAGGAGGTCGAGGCCCCGGCGGAGAGCCTGGCCGACCTGGAGCACTACTACGGCCCAGAGTACGCGACGAAGATCTACACCTGACGGCGAGCGTCCGGCCCCGCCCGCGGCCCCCGCATGGACCATTACTAAAGCTATCTTTATAAAGATAGCTTTAGGGTATGACGCTGCCTCGAGTAAAGCTCTCCGACCCGGTCGCCCTGCGCGGCTACGCCCACCCCCTGCGGATGGCCCTGATCGGCCTACTGCGGCGGGAGGGCCCGATGACCGCCACCCGGGCCGCCACGCGGCTCAGCGAGAACGTTCCCAACTGCTCCTTCCACCTGCGCCAGCTCGCCAAGTACGGCCTCGCCGAGCGGGCCCCCGCCGGCGACGCCCGGGAACGCCCGTGGCGGGCCACCGCAGTCGTCACCTCCTGGGACGATGCCTCCGACGACCCGCAGATGCGGGCCGCCACCGACGCGCTGAACGCCACCCAGCTCGCCTTGTACAGCCGGCAGGCCGAGCAGTTCATAGCCCGGCGGGCCGACGAGCCGGCGGCCTGGCGCGCGGTCACCGGCTTCAGCGACGACCCGCTCTACGTGACCGCCGACGAGATGGCGGCCCTGACCGGGCGGATCGAGGCCCTGCTCGCCGACTACCACGACCGCGTCACCGACCCGTCCCGCCGCCCGGCCGACACCCGCCGGGTCACCCTCATCCGGCTCGCCCTCGTCGACGCGAACCCGCTGCCTCGGGTGCGTGCCGACGCCCCCGACCCGGGCCTCCACACACCCGAGGCGGCGGATCCGACCACGCCCGACTCCGGCCGGGCGGTGCTCGGTGAGCAGTGAGACGGCCGCCGCCCCGGTCGCCACCGCACCCGGCGGTCCCGCGCGGCGCGGCCGGCTGCCCCGACTGCTGCGGGAGCGGACGTTCCGGCGGTACTGGTCGGCGCAGACCGTCTCCTACTTCGGCGACGAGATCTCCATCCTCGCGCTGCCACTGCTGGCGGTGCTCGGCACCGGGGCCGGGGCCGCCCAGATGGGCTACCTGACCGCCGCCGCCCTCGCCCCGAACTTGCTCTTCTCGCTGCTCGCCGGCGCGTGGGTCGACCGGCTGCCGCACAAGCGCCGGCTGATGATCCTCGCCGACCTCGGGCGGGCCCTCCTGCTGGCGACCGTGCCGGTGCTGTACGTGCTCGACCTGCTGGCCCTGCCCCAGCTCTACCTGGTTGCCTTCGCGTCGGGAACCCTCGCCGTGCTCTTCGAGGTGGCGCGCGCGCCGCTGTTCGTATCGCTGGTGCGCAAGCCCGACTACGTGCCCGCGAATACCCTTATCTCGGGCAGCCGGGCGATGTCCCTGGTCGCCGGCCCGAGCGTCGGCGGCGTTCTGGTGCAGGTGCTCACCGCCCCGGTCGCCCTGCTCGCCGACGCCGCGTCGTACCTGGTGTCCGCGTACTTCCTGGCGCGGATCCGGCCGACGGAGCCGGTGCCCGTGCGCGGCGGCGGGCTCGGCATCACCGAGGGGCTGCGCTTCCTCGCCCGGGCACCCGCCATGCGGTCCATCCTGCTCGGCACCACCACTCTGAACCTCTTCAACTTCATGTTCTCGGCGCTCTTCGTGCTCTACGCCATCCGGGAGCTGGGCCTCTCCCCCGGCGTGCTCGGCGCGGTGCTGGGCGCGGGCGCGGTGGGTGGTTTGCTCGGAGCGGCGGTCACCGGCCGGCTGACCCGCCGGTTCGGAATCGGGCCGACGATGGTGGCGAGCTTCGTGGCCTTTCCCGCCCCGCTGCTGCTCGTCCCGCTGGCCGACGGGCCGACGCCGCTGGTGCTCGGCATGCTCTTCGTCGCCGAGTTCGGTGCCAGCGTCGGCGTGATGATGCTCGACATCACCACCAACTCGATGCAGACCGCGCTCACCCCCGACTCGATGCTGTCCCGCACGATGGGGGCGCGGCGCACGGTCAACTACGGCATTCGGCCGGTCGGCGCGCTGCTCGGCGGGACACTGGGGGCCACCCTCGGCCTGCGGCCGGCGCTCTGGATCGCCACCGTCGGCGCGCTGCTCGGCCTGTTCTGGGTGTTCCTCTCCCCCGTGCGTGGCCTGCGGGAACTTCCCGACCAGCCGGAGACCCCGTGACCGCCCGCGCCCGGGGAGCTACTCCCGCCAGCCCGCCGTGTTGCTGAACGACTCGCGGGAGATGCCCGAGCCGGTGCGCGGCCAACCGCCGAACCGCTTGTCGTGCAGGTGCGCGAAGAGGTAGCAGATGCTCTCGCACTCGCCGTCGGGCACGGCCAGGGCGGGATTGGCCCGCACCGCCTCGTAGAACTCGCGCCCGAGGGCGACGAGGTGACCCCGGCAGTAGAGGAAACCGTCGTCGGAGCCGTCCGTCACGGCGTGGATGTCGGCGCGGTCCACGTCGTAGAGCTTCCGCTCCATCACCCGGTCGAGGGCGGTCAACTCTTCGCTGGACAGGTCTGCGCCGAGGGTGCGGAGGTTGTCGAGGAACGCGGGAAGCGAGGCGTCGATGGCGTAGATGTCGACGCCGCCGGCCGCCGGGTCGCGCTCGGCGAGGGCGCGGCGGATCGCCCGGGGCTCGGGCCCCAGCGGCTCCCACGCGGACTCCACCAGGGCCCAGAACCGGGCCTCGTCGTCGGCGTTCGGCAGCTGCACGGGATCTTCTGAGGACACGGTCACCGGCAGATGCTAGCCAGCGCGACCGACACTTCCCCCCGCTCTTCCTGGCCGGGGTGTGTCCTGCGTCCCGCGTGGACCTGGTTGAGACCCCCACCCCGGGGTACCACTTCGAGGACGAGAGAAGAATCCGGCGCGCGAGAGCGCGGAAGACCTCAACCCGAAGGAGCATCGATGACCATCAGGGTAGAGAAGTCCCTTGAGGTGGACGTCCCGATCCGCACCGCGTACAACCAGTGGACGCAGTTCGAGGAGTTCCCCCGGTTCATGGGCGCCGTCAGAGAGGTGCGCCAGCTCGACGACCAGCGTATGCACTGGGTCGCCGAGATCGCCGGGGTCACCCGCGAGTGGGACGCCAAGATCCTCGAGCAGGTCCCGGACCGCAAGGTCGCCTGGGCCGCCACCGAGGGCGCGGCCAACGCCGGCGCCGTGCACTTCCAGCCGGTCGACACCGACCGCACAATGGTCAAGCTCTCCCTGGAGTACGAGCCGGAGGGCATCGTCGAGAAGGCCGGCGAGAAGCTGCACCTCGTCGAGCGGCAGGCCGAGTCCGACCTGGGCAGGTTCAAGGAATACATCGAGAGCCGGGGCGTCGAGACCGGCGGCTGGCGCGGCACGATCGACGAGGGTCGCCAGCTCGGCACCCCCGGCATCGAGTACGCCGCCACGAGCAAGGGCGACAGCGGTCGGGCCGACGGGTTCGACCGGCCCGCCGACGTCGTCGTGCCCCCACAGAGCAGCAACGCGTACCCGACGTTCACCGAGCCCGGGGGCACCCCTCGGCCGCTCTGACCGGCCCCCACTTACGTGGAACCGAGATCGAAAGAAGGCCCCGTGACCTTGGCGTTTCGCCTGGTCACGGGGCCTTTCTCTGGTGGAGCCGCCTGACCCGCCCTATCCAGGCACCGGCCGCCCCGTCAACATCTCAGGCTGGCAGGGCCACTGCCAGGGCATGATCGTCCGCGTGGGTGAAGCAGGCCGAACAGCCCTGCGACCGTAACGTGGTCGATCTGGGGTTGCTCTCCAACATCCACGAGATTTGGGAAACGTGGGGGCGCACCTACGGCGCGGACCGGGTCCACCGGCAGCTACGCCGTGACGGCATCTACGTGGGCCGTGTGGGTTCTCAGCAAAGGTGATCCGGGGCGGCCAGCCGACCAGCAGCGGATCAGATTCGGTGAGAAGCCCCAGGCCGTCGTCTTCTCACCGGATCTGATCTCTCTTTGGCCTGAGGGTGGAGTCGGGTTGAGCCCCGAGCCAGGGTTCGGTAGATCGTCCGGTCTGGCTCCTCGATATTGCGCCAGAACCAGGCGGGCATGCCCCAGCCGCCGGCCCAGCGGAACAGCGGATGGGCGGGGCGGAGTAACTGTTCGGGCGCTGGATGATCGAGGCATCGGGCGGCGGCGAGGAGGAACTGCATGGCGGAGGGGGCGTCGCGGTCCTCGGTTGGGGTGAGCAGCAGTTCGGGGGTCGAGGTGAACAGTCCGGTGAGCGCGATGGTCTCCGGGTATCGGATGACGGTGTCGGGAACGTCCGGGAGGTGTTCGGCTCGGGCGTTCCAGCGGGCGCTGATCTGCTCCGACTTGTCTCTGTAGTGACCGACCCGGCCTCGCCCCCAGAGGCGGGTGATGCTGGCGGCTGCGGCGAACGCCTCGCCGATGGTGTCTCGGTGGCGGCGGCGAAGGATCTTGTAGCGGTGCGTCGGCCGGACTCGGATCGGCAACGGGCGCAGGCGGCGTTGCCAGTAGGGATCGCGCGGGTCGAGCACGGTCAGGCGGCTCCGCTGCCCGCCGTGCGGGCGGGCATCCGGCGTGGCCGGGCCGCTGATGCGGCGCCTAGCCGGGGATGTTCGGCGGCGTGGTCGAGGACGACCCGGTCCAGGGCCGTCTTGGTGATGCGTTCGGTGCCGTCGAAGTTGGCCTCGATCGCGGCGTCGCGGATCAGGTGGGACAGGCTGCCGATCATGCCGCTGGTGCGTTCGTGCAGGTAGCCGGCGAGACGTAGCAGCGGACCGGTGCGGTGCTGGTGCAGGCGTAGCGCGTGTTCGAGGGCGCTGACCAGCGCGGCCCACTGCTCGCGCTGGGTGCGGGTGCCGTAGGCGAACGCCGTGGTGGCGATCGAGGCGAACCGGCCGGCGATCTGCCGGCCACGGACGCCAGAGAATAGACCGGCGTGTTCGACGTCGATGCCGGCGTAGACGAACGTGGCGGGGAGCCGCTCGGCCAGGTATTTGAGCTGGTCGGAGGCTTCCGCGCCGACCCGGGTGGCCAGGTTGAGGTTGTGTATCTCGTCGACGAGCACGAGGTCGGTGCCGAGTTGGGAGAGCACGTCGCAGACGGCGTTGGTGATGTTGACCTGGTTGAGGTTGCGGGGCAGGGGCAGTCCGAGGAACCGGGCGAACTCAGCGGCGAGGACCTTCGGCGTGGCCGCTGGCGGGACGGTGACGTAGACGACCGGCAGGAACGGGCCGGGCGCGGTGCGCCGACGCCGGGCCAGCAGTTCGTGGTGCTTGCCGAGGCCTCGGTGGCGGGGTTGCCAGCATCTCGACCCCGGTGCCGACCACACGGCCCACCGGCGGATGTGGCGCCGAGGAGTATGCGGCCATGCTGGTGGCGTCGACCTTGGTGACCCAGCGGGCGGCGTGCAGTTCGTCGTTGAGGCAGGCCACGACGCCGACCCCGGCGAGGGCGCGGTCTGCAGCGGCGGTGATGGCCGAGGCGAGGTTGCGTGGGCCGTCGGTGGATAGGTCGTCCAGGTGGCGCATCGCCCCGGTCAGAACGATCCCGCCGCGTAGGGCGGCCGGTCCGGCTTGTAGGTCGATGAGGAAGGCGGTGTCCTCCAGGGTGTCGGTGCCGTGGGTGATCACGACGCCGTCGAAGTTGTCGTCGAGGATGGCGGCGCGGGCCCGGCGGGCCAGTGTCAGCATCGTGGCTGGTGAGATGTCCCAGCTCGGTTCGGCGAGTACGTCCTCGACGGTCACGTCGGCGGTCAGCAGGTCCGCGGGGATGGTCTTGAGGAGATCCGCACCGGATGCGACGGCCTCGTGACCGGGGCGGCGGGAGTAGGCGATGGTGTCCTTGGTCGCCAGGAGCAGCACACGTTTGGTCACGTACGGTTCCTTCACCTGTCCGGTCGGGGCGTTACGGGGTTGCGGCCAGCAATGGCAGCAGAAGCAGCAGGAACGTTGCCGTCGCGGCGATCGCGGCCAGAACGACACGCGCGTTTGGGCGCCTTCCAGGTGTGCGGTTCGGGCCGGCGTCCGGCGGGCTACCGGGCCGGCCCCGCGACGAGCCGGGCGGGTGGTCGAGGCCGGTTTCAGCTCTCGGTGACCACACCGGCCCGCTCCTCCAGCCGTTCGATTCGGTGCACGATGGGCTGTAGTTCCTGGCGGACCACAGCGGCCAACGCCGCCGCCGTCTCCGTCGTCCCGCTGGCGGCTGCTTGCGGGGTCTGTGCCCGCAGGTGCACGTAGCCAGCGAGGGCTGCCGCCACCGCGCGGCGGGTCAATCGCAGTTCCGCACCCAACGACCGCAGGACCTGCCCGGCGGTGCCGTCGGGCTCGGCGATCAGCCCCAGCAGCAGGTGTTCGCAACCGACGTAGTTGTGTCCGAACGCGGTCGCCTCCGTGACGGCCAACTCCAGCGCGTTGGACGCCGGACCGCTGAAGCGCCGCGACGCGTCTTCCGCAGCGACGCCAGCTTCTGTCAACGGCTGGCGGGCAAGCTCACGGCCGACTCGGTCGGGTTCGATCTCCACCGCCCGTAGGACGTGTAGGGCCAGGTTGCCGCCTTCGGTCAGCAGGCCACCGAGCAGATGCCCACTGCCCACCGCCGGCGCCTCTGCCGCTTGCTCGATGCCGAGCTTGAGTGCCGCACGGGTCCGCCCCGTGAAGTGCGGCAGCCTGGCGGCTAGGTCCGCGTCGTCCAGATCACCCAGAGTCGTTTCCCGGATCGCGGTGACCCGTCGCACCGCCTGTTCCAGCGCCCGCTGGCAGATGGCGGAGACGGGCACGCCGGCTTCCTTAACCGCTTCGGCCAGCTCGTCGGGCAGGTAGACGTTGATCTTCGGCATCACTGGAACCCCCTCGCGCACGCCATCAGGAACAGCATAACCCTTGTATACCCCCTATAGGGTTATCCGTCCAGGATGCGTTTCTGGCGTACGGGGTCGTGGATGTAGTCCAGGCCACGGTCCTGGTTCAACGATTGGCGGGTTGCGCTGCCCTCCAGCGATGACGCAGCTTGGGTAGGGCCAGGTCGGGTGCGAGTCGGCCACCGCCGTACCAGATCGTGCCGCCAGTGGCGGCGGGGTGGTCGGGCATCCCCCCGCGTATCCGGTGACCTCGTCGAGGCGACCGAGGCGTTGCCGGATGAGCAGGCCGGACGCGCGGATCAGGTCAAAGAGGTGGTCCTCGTTCGCGGCGGCCCCAGCAGCGAGGCGTACTTCGTGGCGGAGCCGGTGGCGTGGGAGTTCGACCCGGTGTTGGCGGGCGGCCTTGTCCAGCTCGGCGTGTGAGGGATAGCGCGGCCGGGGTCCGTCGAGCCCGACGCGGTGGAGTCCGTAACGCTGTTCAAGCCGACGGCGGGCCAGGTCGCACAAGACAGGACGCGGGCGGATCAAGTTCCGTGAGAACGGATCAGGTACGGATCAGGTTCAGTGAGAACGGATCAGCTGCGCTGAGAACCCACATGGGCCGCAAGCGCGTCGAGCGGCTGATGGTCAAGCAGGGTTGGCAGGGTGCGTTCCTGCGTCGCGGCTGGCGCGGCGGCTCCACGAAGCAAGGACCCCCGGCACACGCCGGCACCGGATCTGGTCAACCGGCAGTTCACCGCGGTAGGCGGCGGTGAGGTCGTTGCTCTTGATGGCCTTGTACATCCAGCGTGCGCGTCGATGAGGTTGCGCAGCGCGGGCACGTAGCCGTCGGCGAAGTTGGTGTTCAGGTACGCCTTGCCGGGCGTGCCGGCGCCGAACCCTTGGGGAAAAGCATGTAGACGCCGGGCTCGTTGATGGTGGCCCAGTCGTCGACCCGGTCACCGGAGCGGCGGGCCAGCAGCGCGGCGTGCTCGGCCATCTCCTGGACCACAAGCCTGCCGCCGACCGGGTGGGCGAGGCCGCAGAGGTTGGTGTCGGAGGGCCCGCCGACACAGGCGATGTCCTCGGCGTTGTCGACCCAGGTGGGCATCGCGAAGTGGAAGACGGTAATCATCGGCCGGATGCCGTTGGCGCGCAGCTCGTTGATGAACCGGTCGTAGTGGCGCAACGCGGCCTCGTCGATGACGCCGCGGCAGGGCTCGATCCGGGCCCACTCGATGCCGAAGCGGTACGAGTCGACGTTCATCTTCTTGATTAGCTGGACGTCCTGGATGGCCCGGGTGTAGCCGCCGACTGCCTCACCGACGAAGGCGCTGCGGCCGAGCCCATCGGGGGCCGGCTGGGTCCACTGGTACCAGTCGGTGTTCGGGTTCTGGTCCTCGATCTGGGTGGCCGAGCTGGACACCCCGAACCGGAAGCTGCCCTTGCCCTGCGCGCCGCCGGCGGCGCCGATCCGGGAAAAGAAGACGGCGTCGTGCCGGGGGCCGGGGCGGCCACGAAAAGGGTTCCGGCCAGCAGCACGGTGGCCGCGAATATCATTGCCTTTCTCACGTCAACACCCCGTCGGTTGTCTGTGGAATGGTTCAAAAAAGGGCATGCGACACTCATCGCCGCATGGGAAGCACTGACAGAAAGGAAGAAAAATGGTGTTTCAAAAAAAGGGAAAATGGTGTTACAGAAAGGAGGGGGCGGGACCGCGCCGTCGGGGGAACAACGCGGGCCCGGCCCTCATCAGCGGCTCTCGGAGGCGAGATACCGCTCGACGGCGTCGGCGGCCACCACTGGGCCGTCAACGGCGCGGATGCTGTCACGCATGGCGCGCACCCGCTCGGTCACGGTTGCGTCCTGGGTGACGTCGGCGACCGCCTTGCGCAGGGATTCCACGGTGGTCTCCTCGCGCTTGAGGTAGCGGCCCAGGCTGAGCTCCTCGACCCGCAGCGCCGTGGCCACCTGCTCGCTCATCTGCGGGATAACGACCATCGGCACCCCGTAGTAGAGCGACTCCATGGCGCTGTTCATCCCGCCGTGGGTGACGAAGAGGGCGGCCTTGGCGAGCACGTCGAGCTGGTTCACTCGGCGGTGCACCTCGAAGTTGGCCGGCAGCTCGCCCAGGGTCTCCGGATCGACGTGGTTGCCGACCGCCATGACCACCCGGTACGGCGTGCCGCCGAACGCCTCGATCGCGGTGTCGAAGAACTCCGACCAGCCGGTGAACGCGGTGCCCAGCGAGATCAGCAACACCGGCTCGTCACCGTCGTGCGACCAGCTGCCCTGCACCTTGGAGCGGTCGCCAAGGCACGGGCCGGTGAAGACGAACCGCTCGTCGAAGGTGTCGCCGTCGTAGTGGAACTCCCGGGGGACGAACACCAGGGCGAGCTTCTCGATGTGGGTGAAGAACTCCATCGGGCCGGTGTTCTCGTACCCCATCGAGGGCAGCAGCGCGGCGAGCTTGCCGGCCATCTCCACGACCGGCCCCTCGTCGAAGGTCGCCATCGGAAACTTGGCCTGCAGCGACCAGGACTCGTTGGCGCCGTACGAGGGGTGCAGCCGCACCACCGGAATGTTCCACTTGCGGCCGAGGAAGCGCGCCGCCCAGGCCATCTGGTCGTAGAGGATGACGTCCGGCTTGTTGTCGGCGTAGAACTCCTCGAAACGGGGCAGCGTCGAGGTGGCCTCCTCGAGGAAGCGCAGACCCTCCTTGGGCAGCTCCTCCGCGGTGTACGGGTGGCGGTAGTAGTCGCCGAAGACGGATTCGTACAGCACCGGCTCCGCTCCCGCCGCCTCGACCGAGGCGACGAAGTGATCCGTGACCGTGTAGGTGACGCGGTGTCCTCGGCGGACCAACTCCTCCACCACCGGCAGCGTCGGGTTGACGTGTCCGACGGCCGGGATGTTAAAGAAAGCGAGGTGTGCCAAAAAGTTTCCTTTCCTGGGGACCGAACCCTGAATGAGGGTCTTACTGCAAAACTTTATCGCACAAAGTGGATCTTGCTATTTTCCGGTTCAGCTCGTCTCGGGATCAGAACGGGACGTGCTTACCGAGCGCGACGCGCAGGCAGGCGAGCTGGCCGCAGTGGTAGGCGTCGTGCATCTGAATGATGGAAAGCGCCTTTCCGAGGTTCTTCAGACGGTCGTCGCCAAACGGTTCCATCTCGGTGTCGCGGGCCAGATCGGCCGGCGTCAGACCGGCGATGAAGCCGCGGGCCCGCTCGTGCACGTGGGTGTAGAGGGCGAGCATCTCGGCCAGCGGTGGCGAGCCGCTGAAGTCGACGGTGGCGTTGCCGGCGAAGGGCGCCGAGAACTCCGGCGTCACCGCCGCCTCGGTTCCCTGGTGCAGAGTGGAGAAGTAGTCGGTGGCGCAGGTGAGGTGGCCGAGGAACCAGACCAGCGGCTTGTGCGGCTTCGGCGCGGTGCGGCAGGTCGCCTCGTCGAAGTCCTCGGCGAGCTCCAGGACCATGCCGTACGCCAGGTCGATGCTGCGGTCAGCATCACCGTACAAAACGAACGCGCCCCGTCGGCCGGAGCCGGCGGGGCGCGTCGAGAGCAGTCGGCGCCTGCAGCACCGCAGCGGAGAACCTACCGGGGCGCGGGAACGCCGAGGCTGCGGGCGGGCATGGCGGCGATGCTGAGTACGCCGAGGCCCGCCAGGGCAAGGTTGACCGCCTCGGCGTAGGTGATCCCGTCGGTGATGAAGGTGACAGCCAGGTTCAGCACGGCCAGCAGCATCGCGACCCCGGTCTTGGCCCACGGGTACTGCGGGACGATCGGGACGAGCCACACCGCCGTCCGCTGACCGTCGCCCAGGCCCGGCAGCTGATCGCGGCCATCGCCCGCCGGCCGACCGCGCTGCGGTGGATGGTCGGGCTGACCATCGGCCCCCGACAGGGCGAGGCACTCGGGCTCACCTGGAAGTGCGTCGACCTCGACGCGGGCACGATCGCCCGGGACTGGCAGCTCCAGCGGCTGCGATGGCGGCACGCCTGCGCCGACCCGGCCGCCTGCGCCGCCCAGCACTGCCGGCGGGAAGCCTGCCCGCCGACCTGGGTCACGGCTGTGCCCGACCGGATGCCTGCTACCGGCAGGCGTGGCGGTGCCCGAACCGGGCGTCGGCCGGTCGATGTCGGCTACACCAGCGGGCGTGCCCTCCGCCCATCCCCAGCGGGCTGCACCCGGCACGCGGCCCGCTGCCCGGACCGCACCGGCGGCGGCCTGGTCCTGACCCGGCCGAAGACGTGGACGGCGCCGGAGGACGACGAGGTGGCTACTGACGTGGTGGCGCTGCCGGAGACGCTGCGTCGCGGACTGCGCGAGCACCAGCGCAGGCAGAAGGCGGCGCGCAAGTCGTTGGGCAAGCTGCACGAGGAAAACGACCTCGTGTTTTTGTGGGCCGACGGGTCGGCCGATCGACCCGCGCGTCGACCTGGACGACTGGTACGAGATCCTCGCCGCGGCCGGCCTGCGCCGGCCAGGACGATCTCCCCGGTGCTGCCGTCGTCCACCGGCTGACCCGCTTCGTCCAGCAGCATGAACCGCAGACCGGGCAGCGCGTCGCCGAGTTGCGGGCCGCGGTCGGGGGTGATCCAGCACAGGCGTGGTGGAGCTCGGGCACGTCGTCCCGGCCGTGCTGGACGAGCCCGAGGCCGCGGCGGCATCGGATCTCACCGTGCGCCTGCTGGACGCGATCGGCTTGGTCGAAGGCACCCCCATACCGAGATCATCATCACCGCCGACGGGCCGCGAGCCATCGAGTCGCACAACCGCTGCGCGGGCGACCACATCGTCGACCTGATGCGCATCGTCTACGGCACGGACCGCGAGGCGCTCGGCTACCAGCTGGCCCGGCCAGCCGGGCCCGAACTGGTGGCGCCGATCGGCGACGGCGCCGCGGCGGTACGTTTCCTCATCGCCGAGCCGAGCCGGGCCGGGTGGATGCCGTCGACGGCGTGCCGGACGCGCTCGCCGCCGAGGGAGTCGTCACGGTCGAGGTCACGGCCGTTCCCGGGCAGCTGATCCGGCCCTTGAACTGGTCGGAGGACCGCTGCGGGATGGTGATTGCCCGAGCTGCGGACAGCGCGACGGCCGAACGCCTCGCCGCGCACGCGGCCGGGCTGATCCGGGTGCGGACCGGCCCTGGCCGGCACGGCATCCACGGCAACGATGAGCGACCTGTTGGCCTCCACGCACGAGGTGCTGAACCCCTTCGGCGCCGACCCGACGGGATGATCGGCCGGCGCGTGGGACGTCACCGCTGGGACGCCAGGGACATCGCACGTCGGCGCAGCGACGGATGCAGCGCGAGGCCGACGGCGAGCGACAGGGTGGCGCAGACCGCGATCGCGGTGCCGGCCCTCGACAGGTCGGCGAGCCCGCCGGCCAGGGCCGCGGCCAGCGCCTGGCACGTCATCATGCCGCTGCCGACCAGGCCCATGGCCTGCCCGCGCAAGTCCGCTGGCACCGCGCGAACGTAGAGGTCCTGCAGCGCCAGCGAGGAGGCGAAGCCGAAGGAGGCCAGGGCAACGGCGACGGCGCCCGCCCATACCGTCGGCTCGAGGAAGAAGACGAGGTACGGCAACGCCAACAGCGCCTGCAACGGCAGGATGAGCCGGAGCCGGGTGGCGGTCGGGACCCACCTGCCGACGATGACGTCACCCACGAGCATCCCCACCGCGGCCGAGACGAACAAGATGCCGGCGAAGTTGCCGGCGTACGGCACGAACAGGGCCTCCGCCCCGACGATGAGGCCGTTGGGCACCCACTGGACGAGCAACAACGTACGGATCGCCGGGGTGGTGAACAGCACCCGGTTAACCGCGAAGGTGGCCGAGAGAACCGACCGCCCGGTGGCGCGGGGCGGATAGGACGCCAACCCGACGGCGACGACAGCCGCGGTGGTCAGCGCGGCCGCGGCGCTGCCGAGGAGTGCGACGTGCGGACCGAGGACGCCGAGCAGCGTGCCACCCACCGCGTACCCCAGAATCTGCATGCCGCCGACGCTGATGTTGAGCACGGAGCGTCCCAGCACGTACAGCCCGTCGCCGAGGATGTCGACCAGCAGAGCCTGACGCACGGCGGCGGCCACCGCGTCACCCACCCCGACGGCGATCACGAGACACAGCATCGTCCACACCGGAAGGCCTGTGCGCGCCAGCGCCAGCGCCACAGCCGCGCGGACGCAGTCCCACAGCGGCAGGAAGGTCCGTGGCCGGACCCGGTCGGCCAGCGAGATGAGCGTCATCGCGCCGAGGGCCTGGGGGGCGAATCCCGCAAGATAGGCGATCGCAGCCCACAGTGCCGAGCCCGTGCCCGCGAAGACCAGCGCCGACAGTGCCAGCTGCTGGATCGTGGTGCCGGCGACGTTTGTCGAGTTGGCGGCGAAGACCACACGGAACTGCCGCACCGCGTACAGATCCCGGTAAGTGTGCATACCTCGGAGTCTCGACTCTAAGGTGGGCACGACGACATTGTTTCGGTCTGAGGCGAAGTATGACGACGCTCCACGTGGATTCGCAGACGATGGCGACGGCGCGTTTCGCCGTTTCACCGCTGGCCGAGACGGTCGCGGCGCTGAGCCTGCTCGCGGGACGCCGGCTCGGCCCGACCGCGGCGAGCTGGACAGCGCGGCACCGCGCGGCGGCCGAGGAGGTCGGCCGCGACGAGGCCGGCCGCGCGCTGCTGGAGCTTCTGGCCCGGACGTCCTGGTTCCCCGACTTCCTCACGCCGCTCGCCCTCGGCCGGTCGGCCACGTTCGCCGCGGAACTCGCCGCCGTGGCCCGCACCCCGCCCGAGAAGGCCAGGGACGACCTGGCGACGAGCCTCGGTGGCCCGATGCCGGCGTCCCTCGCCGCGCCCGACCTCGTTCCGCGGGTGACGCGCATCCTGGAGCGCGTGTGGACGGCCTGCGTGAAATCGGACTGGCCACGGCATCGGGCGGTCCTCGAGCGCGACATCATCCACCGCGCCGGCCTCCTGGTGACCGCGGGCTGGGCGCAGGCGTTGACCGGGCTGGGGCCGGAGGTCCGCTGGCTCGGCGCCGGCCGGATCAAGGTCAACGCCTACGAGGGCGCGGAGGAGCACGTCGGTCGCGCACAACTGATCTTCGTGCCGTGCGCCCTGGGCGCCGGATGGCTCGGCCTCCGGCCGCCGGAGGCGTACGTCGTGGTCTATCCCGCCCGCGGGGTCGGATCACCCGATGGACCGTCCGACGGCAGCGGGGCCGACGCGCTGATCGGCACGTCCCGCGCCCGGCTGCTGCGCAGCCTGGACACCCCCGGCACCCCGAGCCAGCTCGCCGCGCTGCACGGGCTGAGCCTCGGCACCGTGGGAGAACACCTGTCCATCCTGCTCGCCGCGGGTACCGTCACGGCGGCCCGGGCCGGCCGCTCGGTGTGGTACAGCCGGACCGCGCTCGGCGACGCGCTGCTGGCCGGACACGTCTGACCCGCTGCGATGCGGCGGCCCGAGGGTGGCGGACTGCCGCCAGACCGGCCCGTACGCGTTGACGGACACGCCCGCGCTCCCGATGGTCGAGGAAGAGAGCGGCGGCGAGGAGACCACCATGACCGACGGCCTGAAGCACCACCCAGCGACGCAGGAAAACCGGAAAGCCCTGCTGATGCGGCGGCTCAGCCGGCACGCCGAAGCCGATCGTCCCCAGGTAAGCCGGATGAGCGAGGCCGAGCCGGACAGCTCTGAGCACCAGTTGCGCCGGGCCGCCGTCCACGACTTCTTCCACCAGGCCCTACCCCTGACGGCGTGCGGGCTGCTGCACAGCGCGTTCGTGGCATACCGGCCGGAACCCTACGACGGCGAGATCGATCTCGTGCTCAGCGCCGAGGGCCGCGCCGCCGGCCCGGACGAGACTTCCGCCGTCGTGCACGGCAGCGCCGACGACTACGTCCAGGGCTGGCGGGACATCTCCGGCGGCCCGATCACGGTGCACAGCAGCGGCCTCGACCACATGACGATGGTCGGGCCGGGAAATGTCGACACCCTGGCCGCCCTGTGCGAGCGGCTGGCCGGATGACGTGAGCGGCGGCGAATCACGTGCGGTGATCCGGGGCACGGCAGGGCACGCTGACGGGCGGAGGCGCCCTGCCAGATCCGTGGACTCCGGCCGGATTGCGCTCATGTGTCCTGAGCGTGCCGTCGACCCGGTTAGCCAAAGCTGCCCTGCCGACAGTAGCGATCTCTTCTACACCCTGCGGTTCAGCCTGCCGCCCTACGTCGAAGAGTGGCTAATGATCGACCGGCGGAACGCCGACAGCTCAAGCAGACCTACCTCGCCACGATAATGATCAAGTGCAACCCAGCCATGTGGACCTACCGAGATTCATCGGCGATGGCAACCACACCATCCACAGCTGGACAATAAGCCGGTACCGCGAGCGGTTCACGGCCGGACAGCCGGTGCTGTTTTGGGTCACCGGGTCAACCGGAGCCTTCCCAACACCGGGTCTCTGGGGCGCCGGGGTCGTCACGGGCCCGCCTCAGACCGATGGAGATCACCACGGTTACTGGCTGCACCCCCGCTGGCAGGTGCGCTGAACCTGATCGCCGGTAGGCGTTTCTGGGGGGTTCGGGGGGGCGATTCAAAACTACATCGATGGAAATGAGGCCCTGACCAGCACTGATGCTGGCCAGGGCCTCTCTGAGCCGCCTGACGGAATCGAACCGTCGACCTACGCATTACGAGTGCGTCGCTCTAGCCGACTGAGCTAAGGCGGCAACGATCAGCAAGTCTACGGCACGCCCCGGCCACCGACGCAAACGGGATGAGCCACGACGATCAACCGGACATCCTGCCCGTCGCTGCCCACACCTGACAGCGCATGCCACCTCGCCGGGACTACGCTGCGGCGGGTGACCGACGATCCCACCCCCGTCGACGGCCCGGACGACGACTCCTTCGCCCGCTCCGCGCGCCGGCCCCGCAGCACGGATCCGCTGGAGCTGGGCTTCACCCCGCGCAAGCCGGTGCCCTGGCTCGCGCCGCTCCTGCTGATCAGCACCGGCCTGCGTACGCTGCTGGCGATGCTCTTCGGGGCGTACCTGGACAAGCGGGAGCTGCAGAACGCGTTCGGCGACGGGATCTTCCGCCAGGTCGGCCCGGACGGCGGGCTGTGGCTGGACTACGTGGCCGACCTCGGGGACGGCTTCAACAGCACATACTCCGTGGCGTACCTGCTCGCGCAGCCGGAGCTTCAGGTCGACGGGCACCGGCTGCCCCGGGCGCAGACCCTGGTGATGGGCGGCGACCAGGTCTACCCGTCGGCGTCCTACTCCGCCTACGAGGACCGGTGCAAGGGGCCGTACCAGGCCGCGCTGCCGGTCACGCCGCCCGGCCGGCCCACCCTGTTCGCGGTGCCGGGCAACCACGACTGGTACGACGGGCTGACCGCGTTCCTGCGGCTGTTCGTGCGGTCCCGGGACCGACACTTCGGCGGCTGGGCGACCGGGCAGTCCCGCTCGTACTTCGCGGTGGAGCTGCCCGCCGACTGGTGGCTGCTCGGCCTCGACGACCAGTCCGGCTCGTACCTGGACGACCCGCAGCTCACCTACTTCGACGCCGTGGCGAAGAAGCTGGGGCCGCAGAGCAGGGTGATCGTGGCCGTGCCGGCGCCCACCTGGGTGAAGGCCGGTGACGACCCCTCGGCGTACGACTCGATCGACTACTTCATCCGGACCATCGTCACCCCGACGGGCGCCCAGGTGCGGCTACTGGTCTCCGGCGACCTGCACCACTACGCCCGGTACACCGGCCCGGACCGGCAGTTGATCACCTGTGGCAGCGGCGGGGCGTACCTGTACCCCACCCACCACCTGCCCGAACGGATCGAGGTGCCGCCACGCGACACCCTCTCCCGACGGGCCAGCCGCACCCGCCCGTACGACCTGGTGGCCCGCTTCCCCGACAAGGCCCGCTCCCGGCGCTACGGCTGGGGGGTCTTCGGCCGGCTGCCGAGACGCAACCCGGGCTTCACCACCCTGCTCGGCACCCTGCACACCCTGCTGATGCTGGCGATGGCCGGGGTGGCGGCGAACCGGGGCGGCGGCACCGAACAGCGACTGTTCAGCGTCCCGCTGGTGGCGATGCTGGTGGTGACGATGCTCGGGGCGGGATTCTTCGCGAAGCCGCCCAGCGCCGGTGGGAAGCGACACGTCCGGCACTGGATCCTCGGGGTGGGGCATGGGCTGGCCCACGTGGCGCTGGCCGCCGCCGGGACGTGGGCCTGGCTGTCGCTGCCCCTCTACGACTGGACCTGGCCGCTGCCGGCGGTCGCCGCCGCGGTGGTGTACGGCCCGGTGATCGGCTTCCTGGCCGCCGAGTTGGTGGCGGCGTACCTCCTGGCTGCCGGGGCCTTCGGGGTGAACGTCAACGAGCTCTTCGCCGGCCAGGGCATCGAGGACGCCAAGGCGTTCCTGCGGATACGCATCGACCCCGACGGCACCCTGACCATCTACCCGGTCGCGGTGGACCGCGTCGCCCGTGACTGGAAGGTCAACGCCGACACCTCACCCGAGGCGTCCTGGCTGACCCCCACCCGTCCTCTTGCCCCGCGCCTGGCCGAGCCCCCCATCACCCTCCTCCCCTGACCGGGAGCGGGCCGACGGGTGGCCGTGCTGTCGTCACGGGCGGTTGCCGCGTGCCACCTGGGGGTCAGGCCGAGGGCCGGTCCTCGTAGGCTTGGCGCGACCCACAGACAGCGGCCAGGGAGCATCGCTTCACGGACCCGTCGGAGATCTGCCGGACGGTGACCGTCTCGCTCGGGGGATGACGGGACACCACCTTCGCTGTTCCCTCCGGCGTCTCGACCCGCTGACCGGATGCGGGATAGTCGCTGCTGCCGGAGTAGAGCGGGTGCTCGTATTTCAGGCAGCACATCAGCCGGCCACAGGCGCCGGAGATGCGCAGCGGGTTCAGCGGCAGGTCCTGGTCCTTGGCCATCCGGATGGTCACCGGCTCGAAGTCGGTGAGGAAGGTGGCGCAGCACAGGTCCCGGCCGCAGGAGCCGATGCCACCCTGTACCCGGGCGGAGTCCCGGGCGGAGAGCTGACGCAGCTCGACCCGGCAGTGCAGGGTCGCCCCGAGGTCGCGGACCAGGGAGCGGAAGTCGACCCGGTGCGGGGCGGTGAAGTAGACCGTGGTCCGGTCGCCATCGCCGTCGGCGGTGGCGAGGACGTGGTCGATCGCGACCACCTTCATCGGCAGGCTGTGCTCGCGGATCAGCCGCTTGGCGGCCACCTTCGCCTCGGCCTTGCGGCGCCGCAGCAACTCGTCGCGGCTGAGGTCTTCGTCCCCGGCGAGCCCGGCCAGCTTCGGGAAGCCGTCGGTGTCCTCGCCGACCCACTGGGCGGCCCAGACGCACTCCGCCACCTCGGGGCCGTCGTCGGTGGGGACCAGCACCCGGTCGCCCACCTGCGGGCGGAACTCGCCCGGATCGAGGTAGTAGAGCCGCCCGTACCGATTGAAGCTGACCGCGCAGAGCATGCCCATTCCCTCACCCTACGACGGCGCAACCGTCACCACCCGCCCAGCCCGTGTCCGCCCGGTCACCGGACGAAGCCATCCACCGACGTCGACTCGTACCATCGGTGCCGGCCCCTTGTCCCGATGCGCCTCGCCCGGACGGCTGATTCCGGGCCGAGGTGGACGACAAATGCCCGGCGGAGGCGTTGAGTGGGAGAAAGACCTGCGGGGGTGCAGGGGGAGACCACGGCGTCGCCGCCGGAAGCCCGGTCACGCCGGCGCACCGGCGCGACGCCGTGGTCGCGTCAGCCCGGGGAGCGTCAGCGGCCGACCCGGGTGACGGTGTCGTAGCGGGTCGGGCCGCCCGTCGACCCGCGCCAGGTTGTCTCCGCCAGGCTCGGCGACCACTGGCGCAGCAGCGTCTCCGCGCCGTCGTAGGCCACCCCGAGCATCGAGAGCACCCGGTAGGCGATGTCCGCCGCCGCGAGCAGCCCCACACCCCCGGCCTCGGTGCCCGGCGCGGCGGCGCGGACCCGGACCGCCTCGGTGGAGCCGAGCACGTCGGCCAGTGCCCGGGCCAGCGCGAGCCGGCTGCCCTCCACCCAGTCGGCTAGGGCGTCGGCGTATCCGGCCGTCGACTCCAGCCGGCCCACCAGGCTCTCCGGGCCCTCGTCGAGGTGACGCAGCAGCGTCGAACGCGCCTGGCCGTAAGCGGACGCGGCCGGCCCGGACCAGGCGACGGGGTCGGTGAGGGTGCGGCAGACCTCGTCGTACCCGCGGACGAGCGCCCGCACCGCGTGGCCGGCATCGGTCAGCGGCGCCGGGTGCAGGTCGAGGAAGCCCCGCACCGCGTCGCCCGGCAGCACCTGCATCCGACGCAGCAGCGGCCAGAGCCGGTGCCCCTCCGGCGCCCCGTCGGCGAGCAGCGTGTCGACCCGGCCGAGCAGTTCCAGGCCCGGCTCGGCGAGGCGGTCCAGGGCGTCCATCAGAACTCCCGGCCCAGCCGTCGGCGGGCGGCGTCGTCGACACCCGCGTAGCGGTCGGCGACGCCCCGCACGGTGGAGGCGGCGGCGGAGAGCCTGGCCGCCGCAACGGTCGCCTCCCGGGCCCGGTCGCCGGTGGCCTCGGTCCACCGCCGGTGCAGCGCCCGGCCGATCTCGCCGGGCCGGCCGGGGACGTGGATGCCGAACGCCGGTTGCGGCGGGTCGGTAGCGGTCACCGCGCGGGCCAGGGCGCCGAGGGTGGCGCTCGCCTCGTCCAGCTGGTCGGCGAGGGCTCGCAGCTCATCCATTCAGGCACCCGCCAGCGGCCGGTACGCGGCGAAGGTCTCGTTGTGCAGCTTCTCCCGGGCCCACTCGGCGGCGTCGGCGGCGGCGACCACCGCCGCCCGCACCGAGCCGGCGACGTCGCGGGGGTGACGGTTGTGCAGCGGGCCGAGGAACCGCACGTCGGTGATCCGGCCGCCCGCGGTGACCACCACCTCGACCAGCCCGTCCGGGGAGCGCACGGTGACCTCCACGGTCGCCACCGCCCGGTCGAACTCGGCCTGCAACGACTCGATGCGGCGGTAGCGCCGCACCGCCTCCTCGATCCAGGCCTCGTCGATCTCCCCCCGAGGCATCGCGGACTCCTCCCGGCAGTGCACGCACTGAGTGTGCCGCCACCGTCACCGCGGCATCACCGGACCGTACCGCACACCAATCGTGCGTGTCGATGGGCCGGCGAACCGGTCAGGGGTGGCCGGGTCAGCCCTTCCAGAGGGTCAGCATCATCGCCTCCACCGCGATCCGCGGCTTGACGTTCGCCTCGATGGCGGTCCGGCACTCCAACACGGCCTCCAGCCGGCGCAGCGACCCCTCGGCGTTCCACCGCTGCGCGCCGGCCTCGGCCAGCGGGGCGGTGTCGGTGTGCACCGGGGCGACCGGCGCGCGCAGGGCCATGGTCAGCGCGTCCCGGTAGAACCCGGCGAGGTCGACCAGGGCCCGGTCCAGGGCGTCCCGCTGGGCCCGGGTGGCCCGCGACTTCTGCCGCTTCTCCAGGTCCTTGATCTGGCCGGCGGACCCGCGCATCGCGCCGGCCGCGCCCCGTCCGGTGCCGCCCGCGCCGAGCGCGGTCTGCAACGCGGCCCGCTCGGCGGCGTCGCTCTCCGCCACGGCCGCCCCGGCCTCCGCCTCGGCGGCCTCGATCAGCGCGGACGCCGCGTCGAAGGCGGCGCCCACCCCGCTCAGCCGGCGCGGCACCGCGAGCACCGAATCGCGCCGTGCGCGGGCCTCCGGGTCGCGGGCGAGCCGCCGGGCCCGGCCCACGTGCCCCTGCGCGGCCGCCGCCGCCCACCGCGCCATCTCCGGCGCGACGCCGTCCCGGCGGACCAGCACCTCGGCCACCGCCTCGGGCGCCGGCTGCCGCAGCGGTACGACCCGACAGCGCGACCGGATCGTCACGGAGACGTCCTCCGGGTGGGTGGACGGGGCGCAGAGCATGAAGACCGTCCGTGGCGGCGGTTCCTCGACGGCCTTGAGCAGCGCGTTGCCGGCCGCCTCGGTGAGCCGGTCGGCGTCTTCGACGATCACCACCTGCCACCGGCCGCCGGACGGGGTGCTGGCCGCCCGGAGCACCAGGGCACGCATCTCGCCCACGCCGATGGAGAGGCCCTCGGGCACCACCAGCCGGACGTCGGCGTGGGTGCCGGTCAGCGTGGTGTGGCAGCCCTGGCACGCGCCGCAGCCGGTGCCGTGCGCGCACTGGAGGGCCGCGGCGAAGGCCCGCGCCGCCACCGAGCGCCCCGAGCCGGGCGGCCCGGTGAAGATCCACGCGTGGGTCATCCCCGCCCCGGGGTCGCCCGCGCCACCGCCCTCGGCGGCCTCGGACTCCGCCTCGGCGGCGAGGGCGTCGAGGTCGTCGTCCTCGGCCGGACCGGTGGTGGCCGCCGCGTGCGCGGCGGCGGCCTGGCGGAGGACGGCGGCGGCCGACGCGGCGGCGCGGCGCAGCGTGTCGACCGCCTCGTCCTGGCCGACCAGGTCGGCGAAGACGTCCGGCATCAGGTCCGATGCTCCATCGTCACCAGCTCCGAGTCGGATAACTCCGGCTGCACCGAGGTGTCCGGCCCCTGGGCGGGTCGGGGGTGCACGATGCCGGACAGGTCGACCAGGAACTCCTGCACCCGGCGGGCGACCGACGCGGTGGTTTCCCCGACCGGGCGGGACGCGTCGAGGACCAGGTAGCGCTTCGGGTCGTTCGCGGCGAGGTCGAGGAACGCGTACCGGACCCGCTCGTGGAAGGCGATGGACTCGGCCTCCAGCCGGTCGGCCCCGACGTTGCGCGACGCGACCCGGGACAGGCCGGTGTGCGGGTCGACGTCGAGCAGCACCACCAGGTCGGGCTTGAGCCCGCCGGTGGCCCAGGACGAGAGCCAGGAGACCTCGTCGACGGGGAGCGTCCGCCCGGCCCCCTGGTACGCCAGCGACGAGTCGACGTACCGGTCGCTGATCACCACCGCGCCCCGCACGAGCGCCGGCCGGACCACGGTCGCCACATGGTGCGCCCGATCGGCGGCGTAGAGCAGCGCCTCGGCGCGCGGCGACGGGGCCTCGTCGGAGGTGCCGAGCAGCAGCGAGCGGATCCGCTCGCCGACTTCGGTGGCGCCCGGCTCCCGGGTCACCACGACCTCCCGGCCCTGCCCGCGCAGCCGCTCGGCGAGCGCGGCGAGCTGGGTGGACTTGCCGGCGCCCTCGCCGCCCTCGAAGACCACGAAGAGCCCGCTGGAGACGAACTTCTCGGCCGGCATCAGCGGGCGGCCCCGGATCGACCCCCAGAGGTCGGCGAGGACCGGCACGCCCTTCTTGTCGTCCATCTGGCCGAACGCGCTGATCCCGGCGAAGATGCCGGCGGCCCCCGCGACGAGCAGCAGCAGCCGGGTGGAGGACACGGAGATGCCGAGGTCGGCGATGGCCAACCGGCGCGAGCCACCGACGCCGACCAGCAGGCTGCTCAGCCCGATGGCCAGGATCAGCACCAGCCGGGTGCCGATCTGCACCACCGCGAAGACCCGGCCGCGCACCTCGTCGGCGACCTCGCCGCCCAGCAGCGTGGTGCCGGCGAGGAAGGCCATGCCGGCGCCGGCGCCGACCAGGATCGCGCCGAGAATCGCCATCGACAGGTGGACGGCGAACGCGAGCACCAGCACGGATGCGCTGGCCAGCACGATGCTCATGCCGAACCAGCGCCGCCGGGACATGTCCCGCACGATCATCGGGCCGAGCCCGATGCCCACGGCCAGGCCGATGAACATCGCGCCGAAGAGCAGGTAGAAGGCGGCGTCGCCGGCGCCGAGCGAGGCGGCGAAGAACTTCGCCGTGCCGATCACGATGCCACCGCCGGCAAAAGCGCCGAAGATGCCGAGCACCAGGCCGCGCACCAGCGGGGTCTGGCCGATGTATTTCCAGCCCTCGGTGAACTGGCTCATCATGCCCTGCTCGGTGCGCTCCGCCTCGGTGGCCTGCGTCTGGCTGATCTCCTTGATCCCGAGGGCGACCACCAGTGCGGTGGCCAGCCGGGAGAACGCGTTGAACCAGAGCGCAAGCTGGGCCGGCTCGGCCCAGGACGAGATCTCGCCGCCGGTCGCGCCCCGGACACCACGGTCGAGCAGGGCCAAGCCGAGCGCGGCGGCGATCGGGGTGAGGCCGTAGGTGGTGATCAGGGTGAGCTGGTTGGCCGCCTCCAGCCGGGCGCGCGGGATCAGGTTCGGGACCGCGGCCTCCTTGGCCGGGATCCACAGCAGGGTGATCGTCTCGATCAGGAAGGTGGCGATCGCCGCCCAGCCGACCACCAGGCCGCCGCTGGCCCCGGTGAGGGCGAAGAGCGGGATGGAGGCGAAGAGCAGGAAGCGCAGCACGTCGCAGATGACCATCGTCCAGCGCCGGTCGAACCGGTCGGCGAGGACGCCGGCCACCGGGCCGAGGATCAGCGCGGGCAGCAGCCGGATGGCGATCAGGGTGCCGAACGCGGCGCCCTGCGCGGTGCTGCCCGAGACCTGGGCGGCGGCGAAGACGGAGGTGGCGAGCAGGCCCAGCCAGTCGCCGAAGGAGGCAACGCCGAGCACGATCCAGAGCCGGCGGAAGGGCCGGATGCGCAGCACGGAGCGGATCGCGGCGGCCCCGGAGCGGTCAGCCGCCTGAGTCCCGGTCGCGCCGCCGGCCGGAGGGCCGGACTCGCCGGGGGCACCGCCGGGCGGGCCGGTGACCGCTGCGTCGGCGGGGCCGGTGGCCGCTGCGCCGGGCTGTGTGCCGGACGGGCCGGTGGCCGCGGCACCGGACTGGTCACCGGGCGACGACACGCCGGGCGACTCGCCGTTGTTCTGGCTTTCGATGGCCGTACCTCCACGTGCCGACCCAATGCTGGGCAGTCCCGGTGCAACACTCTAGTCCCGGTCGGGCGTCTTCCCGTCCGCGACATCGCCTGCTCGCCGAGCCTAGGCCGCTGATGCCACCGACCGCAGCCAGGCATACGCGAGGGTATTTCGCATTGACCGTTCGACAGTTAGCGTGCACACGTGGCCACCGAAAGCGACATACTGCGCGAGCGCCTGGACCGGGCGACCGCACACCTCGACCCGCCGTACGCGGCGGTCGACCTGACAGCGTTCGACGCCAACGCGGCAGCGCTACCCACCCGCACCGGGGGCAAGCCGATCCGGGTCGCCAGCAAGTCCGTGCGGGCCCGTGAGCTGCTCGGACGCGTGCTGGGCCAGCCCGGCTGGGCGGGGGTGATGGCATTCACCCTGCCCGAGGCGAGCTGGCTGGTCCGCACCGGCGTGACCGATGACGCGCTGGTGGCGTACCCGACGGCCGACCGGGCCGCGCTCGCCGAGCTGACCGCCGACGAGACGCTGGCCCGGGCGGTCACCCTGATGGTCGACAGCACCGACCAGCTCGACCTCATCGACGCGATCGCCGCGCCGGGAAGTCGACCACCGCTGCGGGTCTGCCTCGACCTCGACGCCTCGTGGCGGCCCCTGGGCGGGCGGGTGCACGTCGGGGTGCGCCGCTCCCCGGTGCACAGCGCCCGGGCGTCCGGCGCGCTCGCCGCCACCATCGTCAACCGGCCGGGCTTCCGGCTGGTCGGCCTGATGTCGTACGAGGCGCACATCGCCGGCATGGGCGACGCCCCGCCGGGGCGGGCGGCGCTGGCGGCCGCGATCCGGGCGGCGCAGCGCGGGTCGTACCGCGAGTTGCTGGCCCGCCGGGGCGCGGCGGTCGCCGCGGTACGCGAGCACGCCGAGCTGGAGTTCGTCAACGGCGGCGGCACGGGCAGCGTGGCGGCGACCAGTGCCGATCCCGCGGTCACCGAGGTCACCGCGGGATCCGGCCTTTACGGGCCGACGCTGTTCGACGCGTACCGTGCCTGGCGCCCCACCCCGGCGGCGTTCTTCGCCTGCACGGTGGTTCGCCGCCCGACGCCCGAGCTGGCCACGGTGCTCGGCGGCGGCTGGATCGCCTCGGGTCCGGCTGCCGACACCCGCCTGCCCACCCCGTGGCTGCCGACCGGGCTGAAGCTGATCGGCGCGGAGGGCGCCGGCGAGGTGCAGACCCCGCTGTCCGGCCCGGCGGCGGCTAACCTGCGGGTCGGTGACCGGGTCTGGTTCCGGCACGCCAAGGCGGGCGAGCTCTGCGAGCGCGTCAACGAGTTGCACCTGGTCGAGGGCGACCGGGTGGTCGCCACCGTCCCCACCTACCGGGGGGAGGGCCACGCCTTCCTGTAGCCGCCCCGAACGGGCTCCAGGAAGGGTCGGCCGCCCCCCGGCGGCGGGATCAGGACGAGGTCGGAGCGGCGTCGGCCGGGACGGTGACGTGCCGGTGCAGGTATTCCCGGATGACCGCTTTGGCCTCGGCGAGCACCCGCTCGTCGCCCTCGGCGCTGCGGCGGAACGCCAGCTTGATCAGGGCGTCCGCGACCTCGACGGCGACCTCCAGGCAGAACCGCAGGCGTGGCTCGTCGACCATCCCGAAGCGCTCGGTGAGCACCCGGGCCAACTGGTCGGCGATCACGCCGTTGTTGTCCCGCTGCTCGTCGAGCAGGTGCAGGTCGACCACGTCGCCGAAGTGCAGGGTACGGAACCCGGGGACGGTGCGGTGCATCGTGATGTACTCGTCGATGCCCGCGTCGACCCCGTCCCACCAGTGGGTCAGGTCGTCGGAGGCGAACCGCTCGTCGAGCCGCTGGAGATAGGACTCCATGGTGCGCAGGGTCAACGCCTGCACGATCGCCCGCTTGTCCGGGAAGAACTGGTAGACCGATCCGATCGCCACCTCGGCGCGTTCGGCGAGCAGGGTCGTGGTCAGACCCTCGTACCCCACCTCGTCGACGAGTTCGGCACAGGCGTCCAGCATCCGCTGGACCCGCGCCACGCTTCGACCCTGGACCGGTACCCGGCGCAGTGGCCCGGTCGTGGCGGCTGGTGTGGACACTCGGCGCCACCCCCCTTCGACAGATGAACATATCTGCACGTCACGAGTGCGTGACTACCGGTACAACGAGCGGACCTCGATTCCGGTATTTACCAGGCACAACGTTCCTGATATGAAGACAGTTCATATTCATCTCGAGGAGCGCGCATGGCCAGCACCGCACCGCTCACCACCCCCGCCTGGACCAACTGGGCCGGCAACCAGCGCAGCAGCGCCACCGCCATCCTCCGCCCCCGCACCGTCGCCGACGTCACCGAGGCCGTCCAGGCCGCCGCGGCGGCCGGTGAACGGATCCGGCCAGTCGGCAGTGGCCACTCCTTCACCCCCGTCGCCCGCACTGACGACCGCCGGATGGAGCTGACCGAACTGGACACGGAGGTACGGATCGACCGGGGCCAACGCCTGGTAACCGTACCGGCCGGAATGCCGCTGCACCGACTCAACGCCCTGCTCGCCGCGAACGGTCTGGCCCTGCCCAACCTCGGCGACATTGACGCGCAGACCATCGCCGGGGCGATCTCCACCGGCACCCACGGCACCGGGGCCGGGTACGGCTGCCTGTCGACCTTCGTCGAGGCGCTCACCCTGGTCACCGGCACCGGCGAGGTGCTGCACTGCTCCACCGAGGAGCACCCGGACGTCTTCGCCGCCGCCCGGGTCTCCCTCGGTGCGCTCGGCGTGCTGACCGAGGTGACCCTGCGCTGCGTGGACGCCTTCGTGCTGCGGGCCCACGAACGTCCCGCCGCGCTGGCCGAGGTCCTCTCCGACCTGCCGGCCCTGATCGCCGGCCACGACCACGTGGAGTTCTACTGGTTCCCGTATACCGACCGGGTGCAGGTCAAGACCAACGACCGGGTGCCGACCGACGACCGGCCATTGCCCCGCTGGCGCGGCTGGCTGGACGACGAGTTCCTCTCCAACACCGTCTTCGCCGGCGCCTGCCGGCTCGGCCGGGCCGTGCCCGCGCTGGCCCCGAAGATCAGCGCGGTCTCGGCCCGGGCGCTCACCGAGCGCACCTACACCGGCCGCTCCGACGCGGTCTTCTGCACCCCGCGCCGGGTCCGCTTCGTGGAGATGGAGTACGGCCTGCCGCGCGCCGCCCTCCCCGCGGCGCTGGAGGCGCTGCGCCGGATCATCGACGGGCTCCCCGTCAAGGTGCTCTTCCCGGTCGAGGTCCGGTTCACCGCACCGGACGACATCTGGCTGTCGCACGGGTACGGGCGCGAGTCGGCGTACATCGCCGTCCACCAGTACGTGGGGATGCCGTACGAGCCGTACTTCCGCGCCTTCGAGGAGGTCGCCGCCGGACTGGGCGGGCGCCCCCACTGGGGAAAGCTGCACTGGCGCGACGCGAGTTCGCTGGCCCCGGCCTACCCAAGATTCGCCGACTTCCAAGCCATGCGAACCCGCCTGGACCCGACCGGAGTCTTCGGCTCCCCCCACCTGACCCACCTCTTCGGCGCCTGACCGTGCAGATCTTGGAAGCGGATGACCCCCAGAGGGGCCAAAGTCTTCCAAGATCTGGACGGATCTTCCGTCAACCGGGCCAGCCTGCGGCGCGCAGGGCCGCCCTCAGCTGGGCGATGACCTCTTCGGGGCGGGCGCGGACGGCCCAGGAGGGAAAGCGGAGCACCCGATCCCCGTCCACCCAGAGCGCGTTCTGTCGGAGCATGTCGGCCCACGCCTGACGGGGGTCGAAGTGCTGGCCGCCGTCGATCTCGACGTGCACCCGCCACTCCTGGCGCCAGCGGCGGGTGTCGACCCGGTGCCGGATCGTCTTGCGGGACAGGTGCCGAAGTGCTTGGCGGAGGCTGATCACCTCCTCCTGGCGAAAGAGTAGCCAGGTCAACTCGTCGGCGTCGTCGGCCGGCAACGCCCGCCGCCAGCCCGCCAACGCCTTCCGATCACGACTGCCCACCCGTCGACCCTGCCCGACCCGAGGGCTCTTCCGCTGCCCCTGTGGACAACGTCGAGCGCTGTCACTCGGCGGAGCTGGGGGCCGTCCTCTTTGCCGGGGTGGCCTTCTTGGCCGTGGCCTTCGTCGCCTTGGCGGCGGTCGACTTCGTGGCCGTCGACTTCGTGGCCGTCGACTTCTTGGCCGCCGTGGTCTTCTTCGCCGGTGCCTTCTTCGCGGGCGCTTTCTTCGCCGCCGCCTTCTTCTTCGGGGCCGGGCCCTTCGCGCGCTTCTCGGCGAGCATCTCGGATGCCTGCTCGATGGTCAGCTCCTCCGGGGTCTGCCCCCGGCGCAGAGACGCGTTGAACTCGCCGTCGGTCACGTACGGGCCGAACCGGCCGTCCTTGATGACCAGCGGCTTCTCGGTCAGCGGGTCGACACCCATCTCCCGCAGCGGGGGCGCGGCGGCCCGGCGCTGGCGGTTCTTCGGGGCCGCCAGCAGGGCCAACGCCTCGTCGAGCGTGACGGTGAACATCTTCTCTTCCGAGTCCAGCGAGCGGAACTCGTCACCCTGCTTGACGTACGGGCCGTAGCGGCCGTTGTTGGCGAACACCTCGACGCCGTCCGCGGCCACCCCGAGCAGCCGGGGAAGGCTGAGCAGCTTCAGCGCCTCGGTGAGGGTCAGCGAGTCCGGCGACTGCGAGCCCAGCAACGACGACTTCCGCTCGCCGCTGGCCACGTACGGGCCGTACCGGCCGGACTTGAGCAGGATCGGCTCCCCGGTGGCCGGGTCGTCGCCGAGCTTGCGCTCGCCGCCCCCGCCGAGGAACAGTTCGTACACCTTCTCCACGGTCAGCTCGTCCGGGGCCAGCCCTTCGGGGATCGGCGCCCGGTCGCCCTGGCCGCCGCCCTCCTCGCCGTCGGCGTTCGCCGCCGGCTCGCCGCCGGGCAGCTCCCGCTGGAGGTACGGCCCGTAGCGGCCGACCCGGACCACGACCTCGCGCCCCTCGTCGTCGGTGAACAGCGGGATCGAGTTGACGCTGCGCGCGTCGATCTCGCTGAGGTTCTCCGTGACCAGCTTCTTCAGCCCGCCGGAGCGGGCGATGGTCTGGTCGCCGGCGCCATTGGCGCTGCCGAAGTAGAACGCGGTGAGGAAGTCGACCGCCGCGTGGTCACCGCCGGCGATCTCGTCCAGCTCGTTCTCCATGCTGGCGGTGAAGTCGTAGTCGACCAGCCGGGGGTAGTGCCGTTCCAGCAGGCCGATCACGGCGAACGCCAGGAAGGTCGGGATGAGGGCCTGGCCGCGCTTCGTCACGTACCCGCGGTCCTGGATCGTCTGCATGATCGACGCGTACGTCGACGGGCGGCCGATGCCCAGCTCCTCCATGGCCTTGACCAGCGACGCCTCGGTGTACCGCGACGGCGGCTGGGTGTGGTGGCCCTGCGCGGCCAGTTCGTCGGCGGTCAGCGGCTGGTCCTTGACCAGGTTGGGCAGCCGGCGCTCGGCGTCCTCGGCCTCGGCGTTCTCGTCGTCGGACGACTCGACGTAGGCGCGCAGGAAGCCCGGGTCGGTGATGGTCTTGCCGGTCGCCCCGAAGTCGGCCTCCTCCTGGGCGGTGGAGACCGCGCGGATGCGCACCGACACGCTGGAGCCGACCGCGTCGGTCATCTGCGAGGCGATGGTGCGCCGCCAGATCAGCTCGTAGAGCTTGAACTCCTCGCCCGAGAGCTCCTTGGCCACCTCGCCCGGGGTGCGGAAGTTGTCCCCCGCCGGGCGGATCGCCTCGTGCGCCTCCTGGGCGTTCTTCACCTTGCCGGTGTAGCGGCGCGGCTCCGGCGGAACGCTGCGCTCGCCGTACAGCTCGATGATCTGCCGGCGGGCCGCCGAGATGGCGGTCTCCGACAGGTTCACCGAGTCGGTACGCATGTAGGTGATGTAGCCGTTCTCGTAGAGCCGCTGCGCGGTGCGCATCGTCTGCTGCGACGAGAACCGCATCTTGCGGGCCGCCTCCTGCTGGAGGGTAGAGGTGATGAACGGCGCGTACGGGCGGCGGCGGTAGGGCTTCTCCTCGACCCGGGTGACCTTGAACGGCCGCCCCTCGAGTCGGGCGGACAGGCCGCGCGCGCCGCCGGCGTCGAGGTGCACCACGCCGGCGCCCGCCCTGACCTTGCCGGTGGTCGCCTCGAAGTCCTTGCCGGTGGCGATCCGGTCGCCGTTCAGCGCCACCAGGGTCGCGTTGAAGGTGCGCGGCCCCTCGCCGGGGTTGGCCACCGCCAGGGTGGCCAGGATGTTCCAGTACTCGGCGGTGCGGAACGCCATCCGCTGCCGCTCCCGCTCGACCACGATCCGGGTCGCCACGGACTGCACCCGGCCGGCCGAGAGCTTCGGCATGACCTTCTTCCACAGCACCGGGGAGACCTCGTAGCCGTAGAGCCGGTCGAGGATGCGCCGGGCCTCCTGGGCGTCGACCAGGTCCCGGTCGATCTCGCGGGGGTTCGCCACCGCGGCCTGGATCGCCGGCTTGGTGATCTCGTGGAAGACCATCCGCTTGACCGGCACCTTGGGCTTGAGCGTCTCGACCAGGTGCCAGGCGATGGCCTCGCCCTCCCGGTCCTCGTCCGTCGCCAAGAGGATCTCGTCGACCTCCTTGGCCAGCTTCATCAGCTTGCTGATCTGCTGCTTGCGGTCCGACGAGACCACGTAGAGGGCCTGGAAGCCGTTGTCGACGTCGACGCCGAGGCGCGCCCACGACTCGCCCTTGTACTTGGCCGGCACGTCGGCGGCGTTGCGTGGCAGGTCGCGGACGTGACCGAAGCTGGCCTCCACGACGTACCCCGGGCCGAGGTAGCCCGAGATCGTCTTGGCCTTCGCCGGTGACTCGACGATGACCAGACGGGTGGTCCTGGCGTTGCTCGGCACGTCTCCCGCGACCTCACTCCTGCTCATTGCCGGGCGGTTCCCGGGCGCGGACCATCCTCGATCCGCCGGAACCGTCGGCCGTCCGGATGTCCAACGTAACGCGCTGCCCGCGTTTCGGGTTTCGCGGGCGGCGAATCGCCCGCCCGAGCTCCGGGGCGCCGGGGGCGGTCTTGCCGGACGGCGCCACCGTACACCGTGAGTAGGGTCCCGAGCGGGCCACTGTGACCGTGCCGCCCCTTCGGCAACCGCCGAGCAGCCCCTTCGGGTCGTGCGCAGACTGCCGAAGTGTCCCCCACCGAATGCCCCGATCCGGCCTCGATCGTGCCGGCGGTCGAGCCGGCTACGCCGCTGCGGGGCGACGGCACACCCGGTCAGGGGCGGGGTGGCCAGTCGGAGGGCGGGGCGGCGGTCGGGGGGTCGCCGATGAGGTCGGCGAGGCGGGCGAGGCGGCGCCGGCCGGTGATCCGGTACGCGGGCCCGCCGGCCGGTGCGTCGAGCAGTGCCGCCGGCAGGCCGACGGCGGACAGGGCCGCGCCGACCCGCTCCTGGCACGCCTCGCCGTCGAGGCCGAGGCGGAGCAGGAAACCGGGCGGGGTGGCCGTGCCCGCGGCGGCCACCCAGAGCCGCAGGCGTCGACCGTTGAGGTGGAATCCGGCGGGTGGCCGCTTCACCGCAGCGGGGGTCGGCGGGTCGTGGAGCCAGGCGACCGCCAGGGGCGCCAGCGTGCTCGTGTACGAGGTGCGGACCAGGTGCCGGCGGTCGGGGGTCGCCTCCCAGCTGGCGGCGAGCCCGCGGCGGGCCAGTTCGGCGACGAGCACGTGCACCCGCCAGGCGGCGTCCACAACGATCGACAGCCGCGCGGTGCCCCCCATCCGGAACACCTCCCCTGGGCCGGTGAGCAGGCCGGCCAGGTCGGCGACGGACGGGTCCGCCGCCTCGGCGCCGAACAGCGACAGTTGGCGGACCGGGTCGGGCGGTCGGTCGGGGGGCGTCAGCGGCACTCCGGGACCTCGTCGAAGGCCTGCTTCAGTTCTTCGGAGCTGAGCCGGCTGGTGTCCAGGGCGCTGGCGTCGTACTCCTTGTTGAGGGTCTCCACGGCAGCGCGCACGCCGTCGTAGAAGGCGGTGGGCTCACCGGTGCCCAGCCCGCCGATGGTGCCCCGGGCCCGGCCGTAGGCGTCGCGCACCTTGCCCAGCGAGGCCTGGAAGCCCGCCGAGATCTCCTCGCCGTGGTCGGTCTCCGGGATGCCGGCGTCGTCGACCTTGCGGCGGGCGGTCTCGCTGGCCTGTTCCGCGCCGGCGAAGAGCCGCACCAGGTTCTCCTTCGCCTGCGCCGGGGTGGTTTTCGCGGTCATCTGCTGCTGGGTGCTGCTGGTCAGTTTGTTGATCTCAGCACGCCAGGGGGTGAGCGCCTCACAGACCGACGAGGCCCAGGCCCGGGGGCTGGGGCCGCCGCCGCACGCGGCCAGCGTCAGGGCGAGCGTGGCGAGGACCACCATGAGCTTTCCGGCGGTCGCCGCCCGGCACGTGCGCATGCGTTGCAGCGTACGGCCTTCGCGCCGATGTGCCACCGTTCGGTTTGCCGGTCCCGGCCGTCGGCGGGCGACAACGACCGCCCACCGCCCGCCGAGATGGAGTTCCGACGACGGGCCCCCGGCCGGGACGTGGCGCGGGTTCCCGGCCGGCGGTGGGCCGGCCGGGAACCCGCTGTGTCACCGCTCAGGCGTTGATCGTCTCCGGCCGCTGGTCGGCGCTGCCGCTGCCGCTACCACTGCCGTCGGCGGAGTCGTCCATCGCGATGCCCTTGCGCTTGCTGAAGACCACCGACGCCACGATGATCAGCGTGGCCACCACGGCGATGCTGATCCGCAGGCCGACGTTGCGCTCGTCGCCCACGCTCCATGCCACGACGGCTGGCGCGATCAGCAGCGAGACCAGGTTCATCACCTTGATCAGCGGGTTGATCGCCGGGCCGGCGGTGTCCTTGAACGGGTCGCCGACGGTGTCGCCGATGACCGTGGCGGCGTGCGACTCGGAGCCCTTGCCGCCGTACGCGCCATCCTCGACGAGCTTCTTGGCGTTGTCCCAGGCACCACCGGAGTTAGACAGGAACACCGCCATCAGGGTGCCGGCGCCGATCGCCCCGGCCAGGTACGCCGCCAGCGCGCCCGGCCCGAGGCCGAAGCCGACCGCGATCGGGGCGAGGATGGCGAGCAGGCCGGGGGTCATCAGCTCGCGCTGCGCGTCCCGGGTGCAGATGTCGACGACCTTGCCGTACTCGGGGCGCTGGGTGCCGTCCATGATCCCGGGCAGCTCGCGGAACTGCCGGCGGACCTCCATCACGACCGCGCCGGCCGAGCGGGAGACCGCGTTGATGGCGAGGCCGGAGAAGAGGAAGACCACCGCGGCGCCGATGATCAGGCCGACCAGGTTGCGGGGGTTCGCCACGTTCAGCGAGTTGAGGATCTCGGTCCCGACATCGCCCACGCCCGCGTCGGCGTACGCCGTGCGCAGCGTGTCGGTGTACGAACCGAACAGCGCGGTCGCGGCGAGGACCGCCGTGGCGATCGCGATGCCCTTGGTGATCGCCTTGGTGGTGTTGCCGACCGCGTCCAGTTCGGTGAGGATCCGGGCGCCGTTCTCGTCGATGTCACCGGACATCTCGGCGATGCCCTGGGCGTTGTCGGAGATCGGCCCGAAGGTGTCCATCGCGACGATCACGCCGACGGTGGTGAGCAGGCCGGTGCCGGCCAGCGCCACGGCGAAGAGCGACAGCGTGATGGAGCCGCCGCCGAGCAGGAACGCGCCGAAGACGCCCGCGCCGATGAGCAGCGCCGAGTAGACCGCCGACTCGAGGCCGATGCTGATGCCGGCGAGGATGACGGTGGCCGCGCCGGTCTGCGAGCTCTTGCCGATGTCCTGCACCGGGCGCCGGGTGGTCTCGGTGAAGTAGCCGGTCAGCGCCTGGATCGCGGCGGCCAGCACGATGCCGATGATTACCGCGGCGATGGTCACCCCACGCGGGCCCAGCGGCGGGTCCCCGCCGTCGACGCCGAGGCTCTCCCGCCACTGCGGCCCGAGCAGGTCGGCCCAGGTCGGCTTCAGGTAGGCGTAGGAGGCGATCGCGACCAACACCGCCGAGACCAGGGCGGAGATGTAGAAGGCCCGGTTGATCGCGGTGAGGCCGTTGCGGTCGGAGACGCGCAGCCGGGTGATGAACACGCCGACGATCGCCACCAGCACGCCGATCGTGGAGATGATCAGCGGGAGGACCAGGCCCTCGTCGCCGAACGCGGCCCGGCCGAGGATCAGCGCGGCGACCAGCGTGACCGCGTACGACTCGAAGAGGTCGGCGGCCATGCCGGCGCAGTCGCCGACGTTGTCCCCCACGTTGTCGGCGATGGTGGCCGCGTTGCGTGGGTCGTCCTCGGGGATGCCCTTCTCGACCTTGCCGACCAGGTCGGCGCCGACGTCGGCGGCCTTGGTGAAGATGCCGCCGCCGACCCGCATGAACATGGCCAGCAGGGCGGCGCCGAAGCCAAAGCCCTCCAGCACGGTCGGTGCGTCGCCCTTGAACAGGAGGACGACCAGTGCCGCGCCGAAGAGGCCGAGACCGACGGTGAGGAAGCCGACCACGCCACCGGTGCGGAAGGCGATCTTCATGGCGCCCTCCCGGCCGCCGACCGCCTCCCGGGCCGCGGCGGCGACCCGCAGGTTCGCGCGGGTGGCCAGCCACATGCCGGCGCCGCCGATGAACGCGCTGAACAGGGCGCCCACCACGAAGAAGGCGGACCGGCCGATCTTCACCGCGATCTCGCTGCCGTCGGTGTCATGCACCGGCAGCAGGAAGAGCAGCACCACGGCGATCACCACGAAGATCGCGAGGGTCCTGAACTGCCGGAGCAGGTAGGCCGAGGCCCCCTCCTGTACCGCCCCGGAGATCTCCTGCATGTTGGTGGTGCCCTTACCGGCTGCCAGTACCGCCTTGGTCAAGGCGGCGGCGAAGACGAGTGCCACCAGCGCGATGACCGCGGCGATGACGACATACGTCAGGTTGGCTCCGGTAAGGGACAGTGCGCCGCCGTCGGCGGCCAAGGTCCCGGACATCTGTGTCCTCCTGTACCGAACGCTCGCGCCGGCCGGTGGAGACGCACAGACCGACGCCTGGATGCGGATTTCGCAAGCACGCCGACTCCACCTCAGCGAAGCGGGGCAGCGATAAACGCCCATACCCGCTGGCGGCGGGATGGATCACTTGCTGACAACCCGCGTACTGTAGCCCTCTGTAGTGCCGGAGGTCACACCGGAGGGCACCGTGTTCGGATGATCTTCGTCGCTGTGTTATGTGAGAAAATCTGATATAAGGCCCGGGTACGACGAAGGGGCCGCCCTCCCGACGGGGAGGCGCGGCCTGAGTGGTGGATCAGTTCGTTGAGCGAGTGGTGGATCAGTTCGTTGAGCGAGTGGTGGATCAGTTCGTTGAGCGGCCGGTCAGCGGCCCACCGGCCAGACCATCCGGACCTCGGTCCCGACGCCGTCGTCGACCGGGCGGACCTGGAGGTCCTCCACGAAACCGGCGAGCAGGGCGAAGCCCACGCCCGTGGTGAGGTCGTCCTCGTCGAGCGACTCGTTGGCGAGCTGGTCGGCGTCCAACGCGGCCAGCCCGATGCTCGCCTCGATCGGCGCCCGGTCCACCACCCGCACCGAGTACGACCCGGTGTCGGACATCTCCACCAGCACCGGGTCGGCCACCTGATACTGCCTGTGCAGGGCCACCGCCCGGGTGCACGCCTCACCGATGGCCAGGCGCACCTCGTCGAGCAGGTCCTCGCGCACCCCGGCCCGTCGGGCCACCGCGACACCGACCAGCCGGGCGGTGCGGACGTGCACCGGGGCCGGGGAGAAGGAGAGTCGGACCGTGGCCATCAGGCGCCTGTGCCGGTCGGGTCGGCCCCGATCGCGGCCTCGACCGTCGCGTGCAGCGGGAACACCTGGTCCAGTGCGGTGATCCGGAAGATCTTGAGCAGCGGCTCCTTGGCACAGACCAGCGCGAAGCTGCCGCCGGCCGTACGCAGTCGCTTGAGCGCGCCGACCAGCACGCCCAGGCCGGTGGAGTCGAGGAAGTCGACCCGTCCCAGGTCGACCACGACGTGACGGGCTCCGCCGTCGATCAACTCCAGAAGCCGTTCCCGCAGGCGGGGCGCGGTGTAGACATCCACCTCACCGCCGACCTCGAGCACCGTGTGCTCCCCCACGGCACGGGTCGCCAACGACAGCTCCATCAGTCCTCCTCATGAGAGCCGTAAACTCTCCTGGGCATCTAACCATCCCTGCCGAAGCCCTCCGCGAGGTCACCGGCGTGCGGCTTCCCCTTACCCAGACCCCCAGCCTCCGACTCCGAACACTTGTGCGAGAGTGCAGAACGTGACCCCCGCAGCGCCCATATCCGCAGGCCACGGCCCCGATCGCCCGCCCGTGGCGACGCCGGCCGAGCTGCTGCGCCGGCTGCGGGCGCGCACCGGGGCCGACCCGGTCACCCACGTCGAGCGGGTGCCGGCCCGGGCCGGGGAGCAGGCGCCATGGCCCGGGTGGGCCCCCGAGGAGCTGCGGGCGGCGTTCGCCCGGCGCGGCGTCGTCGCCCCCTGGCGGCACCAGGCCGAGGCCGCCGAGCTGGCGTACGCCGGCAGGCACGTCGTCATCGCCACCGGCACGGCGTCCGGCAAGTCCCTGGCGTACCAGCTCCCGGCGCTGGCCACCCTGCTCGCCGATCCCCGGGCCACCGTGCTCTACCTGGCGCCGACCAAGGCCCTCGCCGCCGACCAACTGCGCGCCGTCGCCGGCCTGGAGCTGGCAGGGGTACGCCCCGCCTGCTACGACGGGGACACCCCGCGCGCCGAGCGGGACTGGATCCGCCAGCATGCCCGGTTCGTGCTGACCAACCCGGACATGCTGCACCACAGCATCCTTCCCGGGCACCGGCACTGGTCCGGCTTCCTGCGCCGGCTGACGTACGTGATCGTCGACGAGTGCCACACCTACCGGGGGGTGTTCGGCTCGCACGTCGCCCACGTGCTGCGCCGGCTGCGCCGCCAGTGCGCGCGCGTCGGCCGCACCCCCGGTCAGGCGCTCGCCGGCTCGCGCAGCACCCCAGGCCAGGCACTCGCCGGCTCGCGTAGCACCCCCGTCTTCGTGCTGGCCTCGGCCACCTCCGGCGACCCGGCGACGACGGCCGGGCGGCTCACCGGCGTGCCGGTGGCGGCCGTCACCGAGGACTTCTCTCCACGCGGCGGGGTGACCTTCGCCCTGTGGGAGCCGCCGCTGCTGCCCGCCGACTCCCCGGCCGACTCCCCCGCCGAGGCGGCGGCGGACCTCACCCAGGTCCGCCGGTCGGCACTGCGGGAGACGGCCGACCTGCTCGCCGACACGGTCGCCGCAGGGGTACGTACCCTCGCCTTCGTCCGCTCGCGCAAGGGCGCGGAGGTGGTGGCCGCCAACGCGCGACGCGCCCTGGACGAGGCGGTCCCCGGGCTCGGCGAGCGGGTGGCCGCCTACCGGGCCGGCTACCTGCGCGAGGAACGACGCGAGCTGGAACGGGCCCTGCTGCACGGCGACCTGCTCGGGCTCGCCTCCACCAACGCGCTGGAACTCGGCGTCGACCTGGTCGGGCTGGACGCCGTGCTGATCTGCGGCTGGCCGGGCACCCGGGCGTCGCTGTGGCAGCAGGCCGGCCGGGCGGGGCGCTCCGGCGGCGAGGCCCTCGCGGTGCTGGTGGCCCGGGACGACCCGCTGGACACCTACCTGGTGCACCACCCCGAGGCGCTCTTCGGCCGACCCGTCGAGGCGACCGTGCTCGACCCGGCCAACCCGTACGTGCTCGCCCCGCAGCTCGCCTGCGCGGCGGCCGAGTCCCCGCTCACCCCGGCCGACCTGGAGCTGTTCGGGGAGGGCGCGAAGGAGGCCGTCGACTCGCTCGTCGAGACGGGGGCGCTGCGGCAGCGGCCGACCGGCTGGTACTGGCGGCACCGGGAACGGCCCCGGGTCGACCTGCGCGGCGAGGACGGGGCCCCGGTCTGCGTGGTGGAGGCGGCCACCGGGCGGCTGCTCGGCACCGTCGACGGCGGCTCGTCGCACTTCCTGCTCCACCCCGGCGCGGTCTACCTGCACCAGGGCATCTCGTACGTCGTCGACTCCCTCGACCTTGCCGACGGCTGCGCGCTGGTGCACCCGGAGGAGCCGGACTGGTCGACCCACGCCCGGGACGTCACGTCGCTGTCGGTGGTGTCGGTGCGCTCGTACGTCGATGCCGGGCCGGTCGGGCTCTTCCTCGGCGAGGTCGACGTGACCAGCCAGGTGGTGTCGTACCAGCGGCGGCGGATCGCCTCCGGCGAGGTGATCGACACCCGGCCACTGGACCTGCCGGCCCGGGAGCTGCGCACCGTCGCGGTCTGGTTCACCCTCTCCCCGGCGTCACTGACCGCGGCCGACGTCGCGCCGGCGGACGTGCCCGGGGCGCTGCACGCCGCCGAGCACGCCGCGATCGGGCTGCTGCCGCTGATGGCCACCTGCGACCGTTGGGACATCGGCGGGCTCTCCACGGCGTTGCATCCGGACACCGAGGCCCCCACCGTCTTCGTGTACGACGGCCACCCGGGCGGGGCGGGGTTCGCCGAGCGGGCGTACCGAACGGCGGGGCAGTGGCTCCGGGCCACCCGGGACGCGATCGCCGAGTGCGGCTGCGAGGCCGGCTGCCCGTCCTGCGTCCAGTCCCCGAAGTGCGGCAACGGCAACAGCCCGCTGACCAAGCCGGGTGCCGTCGGGGTCCTCGACGTGGTGCTGGCCAACCTGCCGACCGAGCACCCGCCCCGGCAGACCGGCCCCGCCGACGCCCCCGACGCCGAACCGCCCAAGACACCGGAGCGCGATCGGGTGGCGGCGTCCGGGGCGCAGGAATAGATCGCGGCCCGGCGGGGCATTGACACATGGGAGCGCTTCCATGCGTTCGCGTATCCCACCACCGCCCGAGCACGTAATTCCCGCCGGAGGAGGAGTCGTGGCCGACACCATCGCCGAGACCGTCGACCTGCTCTACACCATCGACCAGGACCAACTCACCCCTGACCAGCAGATCGCCCTCGGCAGCGCGCTGGCCGCGCTGGCCCAGGCGGAACGGCTGGAACAGATCAACGAGCGGCTGCGCGGCATCCACCAGGTGCTCAACGCCTGGGCGCTCAAGGCCACCGTCGACGGCGGACGCTGAGGCGCCCACCTGCTCTGGGCGTAGCCGGGGTCGGAGGCCTTATCGGGGGGCTGTGCGAGACTCCGGCGACGCCCCTGAAGGAGATCTGATGCAGCTCGACGCCTTGCAGCACCAACAGCAGTTCCACATCCGGCAGCGGATTCGGATGATGGTCAACCAGTACCAGGTCCACGCCGTCGCCCCCGACGGGTCGGAGGGCGAGATGCTCGCGTTCGCGCAGCAGAAGCGGCTCGCCTTCAAGGAGCAGGTGACGATCTACACAGACGACACCAAGCAGCACCCGCTGCTGGGCTTCAAGGCCCGCCAGCGGCTCGACCTCGGCGCCACGTACGACGTGACCGACCACGCTGGCAACCCGATCGGGCTGTTCCGCAAGGACTTCGCCCAGTCGCTGCTGCGCTCGACGTGGCACGTCGAGCAGGCCGGGCTGCCGCAGGTGACCGGCCAGGAGCGGAGCATGCCGGTGGCGCTGCTGCGCCGGTTCGTGGACTCGCTGTCCTGGCTGCCGTACCACTTCGACTTCACCGCGGGCGGCCAGCCGGTCTTCTCGGTCATCAAGAAGTGGGGCCTGCGCGACCGGTACGTCGTCGAGGTGCACAACCCGCAGGTCGACCGTCGCCTCGTGATCGCCATGGCGGTCGGCCTGGACGCCCTCCAGAGCCGCTGACCGTCGCCGCCGCTGGGGCGCGTGCCGACCGCATGCGCCCCGGCCGGCCGTGATCGAGACGATCCGAGCCGCCATCCGGCCCCATCTTCGGCAGCAAGCACCCGGCCTGTCCCTGCGTCGAAGTGCGGGAGACCGTGGTGACGTGGAGATCGGGTAGATCTGGCGGTTCACCGGTGGCCAGGGCAGATCAAACACTCACTCCCATCGCATCGGCCAGGCGCAGGACATCGAGGCTCACCGCCGGTGACCGACGCAGGATGGCGGCCAGCAGCTCGTGGCCCAACGGCCGGTTACGGACCTCAGCCGTCGCCACCCGATCGGCGCTAACCATCGATTGGCCCGCGCTGTCCAGGTCACCCGACTGCATGAACCCGTTCGCCGCATCGAGCAGGTAGGCCGCCCGGCGCTCCGGCGGCAGCCTCCGGAACTCGGTGCCTTCGACGAGTCGCTGATGGGCGGCAGGATCAAGAGCACCCTCGCCGAGATCAACCATCGTCGCCACCCGAGCCAACTCGACAGCCGTCGGGCCGAAGGACATCCGGTAGTGGTCCTGCCCATCGCCGACGATCTCCGCCGCCGCGCTGGCTTGGTTGACCAGTTCACCGACACTCTCGGCGTGCCCGAGGACGGCAGCCCCCCGCGCGGCCACGATGAGCAGCGCGCCGTGGACCGACAGCTTGGCCGCCGAGGCATCGAGCGGATTCGGCGGGACGATCTGGTGGGCCACCGCGATGCTGACCTCCATCACGTGCCGGGCCTGTCCCTGGGCGAGCAGCGCGTACCCGAGCTGGACGGCGCAGGCGCCCAGCAGGAGTTGGTCGCCGGCGTCCTGGCTGGCGGTCAATGCCCGGTCAGCCGTCAGCCAGGCCAGGTCCGCAGCCCCCACCTTGTGCAACACGACCGACGCGATCTGGTACGCCTCGGCCAGACGCTGCGCCGCCTCCGTCACGCCCGGGTGTGCCATCCGAAACTGCTGCACGTCACGCAACAGGTCCGGCAGGGACCGGATCACGTCGACGTACCGCGCGTGTTGGAGGCTCAGCCAGGCGTGGTTCACCGCTTTCCGCAGGTCGCCGGGGGCCGGTGTCGACTGGAGAAGCCCGAGACATGCCGGACCCCACCGGGCCAGGGCACCTCGGACGGCGTCGATACTGGCCTTGTCCAGCAGACCGCTCGGGCCCTGCGCCTCCACGTCCTTGCCGAGCAGCAGCCGCAGGTCGACCCGGAGCCCATCGGCGACGGCCTGCAAGGTGGACAGCTTGTCGAGCCTGCGGACGCCCCGCTCGACCTTGTCGACCCAACTCTTCGACTTGCCGATAGCGTCGGCGAACTGCTGCTGAGACATCTTGCGCCGACCACGCCAGTACGCGACCCGTCGGCCGATGGGCAGCTCACCCATGGACGATCCGTGCCGAGTTGGCGTTGGCCCACGGCCAGCACCGTTTCCGAGTGCCGCACACCGGGCAGCGGCCGTCGCGTTGCCGGTGCAGCTCCATCTCGACCTGCCACCAGGGTTCGGCGCTCACCGGCCTACCCGCGGTCACTCCCCCTCCTGCGGCCAGTGCTTCCGGCTGATCGGGATGCGGTGCCGGGCCCGACAGGGCAGCTCGTTGCCGCACTTGCAGACGTACCGCCATTTGATCCACGACCACACGGGCCGATGTCGGCGGGCCAAGGTCATGGCAACCGCGATCAGGTACTCCTCGTACCGGACCATCAGAGTCCCCTTCGGCAACTTCGGAAGACCTGAAGCAGCTCCACGGGGGTGAGGTGTCGGGCGTCCTGCAGCATCGGTGCCTCCCACGGGCCTGGTCCGGCTTTCTGCGGCACCCCGCCCCACCGAGCCCAGCTCCACCAGGGCGGGGGCACCGCGTAACCGATCACACACCCCCGGTTCCCTGGGTGTCAAATTGGGGACCCCCGATCGGGGATCCCCGTTCGGGGAGATGAGTCCATGCATACGTTCAGTCCATGGCTGCGGGACCGGGCGACCTGATGGGCCCCTACGAGATCGCCCAACGCTTGAACGTCTCCCGGTCGCGGTTCCAGCAGATCGTGAACCGGCCCACCTTCCCGAAGCCGTACCGGGAACTGCGCGGTATGAAGGTGTGGCTGGCCGAGGACATCGAGGCATGGATCAAGGAGCACCGTCAGCCACGCCCGACCGAGGACGACGCCCCAGTCTGAGCGCAGCCATGCGTCAGGAAGAACGAGGGCCTTGGGGCGTGCGGTCGATGGATCGTCAGCGAGACCGTCATCCGGTTCACCATGATTCAACTCAAGGCTCGCCCAGCCGGGGCAACCGCTCCTCGTTGTCCACACCTTCCGGCGGCGGGATCGGCGCATCCCTCAGCCGGTCACCCTCGTCGTCTGCGGCAATTTCGGAAGACGACCTGAAGCAGCTTCACGGGGGTGAGGTGTCGGGCGTCCTGCAGCATCGGCGGCCTCCCACGGGCCTGGTCCGGCTTGCTGCGGCACCCCACCCCACCGAACCCAGCTCCACCAGGGCGGGGGCACCACGTAACCGATCACACACCCGCGGTTGCCCACCTATCAATATAGGCAGGCCACATAAGGCGGACCGAATAGGGTAGACCTACCCATGCCTACCGTCATTCGCATGGGTGAACCGGAGGTCCCGGGACCGCTCGTCGGTCCGGGTGAGATCATGACCCTGCTCGGCGTAGGCCGGTCGCGGTTCAGGCAGATCACCGTTCAGCCGCATTTCCCGCGCCCGTTTCAGACCTTGCAGGCCGGGTCGGTATGGCTGCGGTCCGCAGTCGAGGCATACATCCGGGACTACCGCCAGCCGCGCCCAGCGGACGAAGAAGATCAGGGCTGACCAAGCGCACCCACACGGGGGTACCACACCGGCCCCTCCGCCCGGGTCACCCGCGCAGGGTGGCGGCGGGTGCCATCCGAGCAGCCGCCCAGGCCGGATAGACGCCAGCCAGCATGCCGACGAGGATTCCGCCAGCCGGGCCGGCGAGCAGCAGGAACGGATCGACCACCGCCATCCACCCCTTGAGCAGACAGACCACCGAGATCACGTCCACACCGATGATCGCGCCGCCAAGCCCGCCCGCCAGCCCGAAGCAACTGCTCTCGATGAGGAACTGGCCGGCCACGGCACGCCGGCTCGCTCCGATCGCGCGGCGCAGACCGATCTCCGAACGCCGCTCCAGCACCGACACGAGCGTCGTGTTGCTGACTCCGAGCGCGCCGATGACGAGGGACACCACGGCAAGCCCCAGGAACAATGCCTGGGTCTCCCCCTCCACCCCTTGTCGGAAGTTGCGCAGGTCGGCGGGGGCCTGCACGGTGACCGCGGCCGGATCCTCGGGGATCAGCGCCAGCGGCATGGCCGCACCTACCTGGTCCGCCGCGCCGAGCGCCGTCCGCGCCACCACCGTCACTTCCCCGAACGATGCCCAGCCGTCCCGGCAGGCGCGGTACGGCAGCACTATCGCGTTGGTCAACTGCGCGGCACCGATGGGGGCCTGGTAGACACCGAGCACCGCGTACGGGACGTCGTTGAGGTAGACGACGGGGTCGACCCGACCCGGGGTGAGGTTGAGCGCCTCGGCGGCCGAGCTGTCGAGGAGCGCGACCCGGTCCCCACGAAGGTCGTGTCCGTCGTCGAAGGCCCGTCCCCAGGCTATGGAAACCTGTAGTGCCCGCAGCGCAGCCGGTTGGGCGGCGACCATCGCCACCTGTTCCCCGCCCTCCGCCGAGATCGTGGTGGAGACGTTGCTCAGCCGGCCGTCCTCGGTACCCGTACACGTCAGACCGGCCTCGGTCACCCCGTTGACCTGCCGGAGTTCGTCCACCGCCCCGGGCTCCGGGCGTACCTGCGCGTCGTTGAACCGGGCGGAGACCGCCGTCGCCTGTGCTGCGTCGAACCGGCCGGAGATCGCCTCCGCCGCGCTCGCGCTGATGCCCACGGTGGCGACGGTCGCCGCGATGCCGAGCCCGATCCCGGCTGCGGTGAGCATCGAGCGGCCCCGGCGGCCGAGCACCGCGTGGAACGCCTGGAGAAACACGTCGGAGGCGCGCGTCCGGACCCGGTCAGAACGCATGACCGTCCACGACCCGAATCACCCGGTCGGCGCGGGCCTCCACCTCCGCCTCATGGGTGACGATGACCACGGCACGGTCCACCGCGACCACCTTCCGCAGCAGATCGAGTACGGCGGAGGTGTTGACCCCGTCGAGGTTGCCGGTCGGCTCGTCGCAGAGGAGCAACGGGGGATCATGTACGAGCGCGCGGGCGATGGCCACCCGCTGCTGCTCCCCGCCGGAGAGAGTGGTGGGTCGGGCGTCCAGCCGGTGACCGAGCCCCACCCGCTCGAGGGCTTCGATGGCGAGCGCCCGCCGGTCCCCCCGTCGTCCCTGGTGGACCAGGGGCAGCATGACGTTCTGCACCGCGTCCAGGTATGGCACCAGGTGAAACGACTGGAAGACGAAACCGATCTCGGTTGCCCGCAGTCGGACCCGGTCCCGTTCGGAGAGACCAACCGCCGGCTTTCCCCTGATCTTCAGCAGGCCACCGGTCGGTTCGTCCAGCAGGCCGAGGATATTCAGCAGGGTGGACTTCCCCGATCCTGACGGACCCGCGATCGCCACCATCTCTCCGCCACTGATCCGGATCGAGACGCCCTTCAGCACCTCGACCTCCGGCGGACCGGGGTAGCGCTTGGTCAGTCCCACCAGTTCCAGGAGCGGAGCTACGGCAGCGGTGCCGGCGAAGGTCAACGGGGAGCCTCACCGTCGCGTTCGGCGACCACCACCCGGGCACCCACCGGCAGCTCCCCGGTGCGGGGCCGGACCGCGACCCGGCCGCCCACACTGAGGACGACCTCGACCGCGACCGACCTGGTCGAGTCGTCGGCCTCAGCGATCTCCACCGAAACGGACCCGCCCGCGTCGGTCCAGAGCGCCGAGGCGGGCACGACCACCGCATCCGCGGAGCTGCGCCCCCGTTCCATGAAGATCTCCCGCTGCTGACCGAGAGCAGCACCGTCCGGCTTGCCGGTCAGCACGAAGACGGCCTCCCGTTCCCCTCCCTCGGTTGCTTCCACGGGCTCTGGTGTCGCCGAGGCTCCGGTGGCCGGTTTCCCCGATCCGTCCGGCTGGCCGTCCGTGCCCACGGTGCGGATCTCCAGTAGCCGGACGACGGGCCCCTCGGCATCGTCTAGGTGGAACTGCCCGCCCTTTGGCATCGACTCGACCAGGCGCTCGATGGCGGGGTCCAGGCGCACCCGCAACTGCCACTTACCGCCGGTCAGCGTCACGAGCGGTCCGCTGCCGTCGCCGCCGACCCTGCCCGGCGTCGACCCAACCACCGCCGGTAGATCGGGCACGAAGAACAACTCTCCCGCTGGGACGCAGAGGACCTTCGTCCCGCCGGCAGGCGGGACACTCGGCCCAGGCGAGGGCTCCTCCCCGGCCTCGGCCCGGTCGACCGACAGTGCCGGATACCCGATGGCCCGGTACAGCCGGCGCAGATCGGCGAGCGTCCGAGAGTCGGCTCTCCCGGTAACGGGGGTGCCGTACCGGGCGCGAAGAGCCTGCTGCACCTGGCGGACGTCCGGCCCCTCGTCACCGTCACCGATGTCCCGGTAGGCCGGGAAGCGGCCGGACAGGACGATCACCGGCCGGCCGGAGACCTCGGCGACCACCTGCCCGGAGCGCACCGACTGACCGGTCTTGACCGGCACCTTGGTGATCACCTGCCGGCTCACCCCGGGCCGGGCAGTCGGTCCGGTCACGGTGAGGACAGTCTCCCGACTCAATGCCCCGCTGAGGGTCGTCGAGTCCAGCAGCGGCCCGGCCGTGACCGGTGCCGTAACCAGCGAGGGCGAGGGTGGTGTGGCGCGCGCGGCCCAGTGGGCCTGCGACCGCGCCTCCGACCCGACATGCCAGACCCAGACGGAGGTCGCCAGGAAACACACCGTGGCCACCCAGCCGGCCATTCGCCGTCGACTCATGGACATCCTTCGTCTACCGATATGTCAGCCCTGGAGCGCCTGCTGCCCTCGCTTGAGAGCGGCAGACATCGCATCTCGGTAACCGAAGACCTGCGTCTCGTACTGCGCCAGAGCGTTCTTGAGCGCCTTGGTCCAGGCACGCTTCTGGGCATCGCGAAGCCCGCCCTGATCCGCGCAGCCGGCATCCGCGACCGCGAGAGCGACCTCCTTCTTCAGCGCCGTGGCGGGGGGCCAGGGGCCGCCGGCCGGAACGGTTCCACCCGGCCGTATACCGGCCGGGTAGTGGAAGTATTGCGCGTACCGGGCCACGTCCTCCGGGTCCTCGAACTTGGGGTAGTCCGCCTTCTCCAGGCAGAGAGACCAGTTCTTAAGAACAACCTTCAGGGTCGAGTCCTTGGCGTATTCCGCCTGGGCGGCCTCACGGATCTTGGTGGTCGGGCTCTCCGGCGCGGCCACCTGACCGTAGGCGGCCGAGCGGGCCTCACCGGTGCAGCCACCGAGCGTCGGCCTGCCACTGGTCTCATTGGCGGGCGCCGCAGCCGTGGCTCTGCCGGTAAGTGCCTTCAGATAACGGCGCTCCTCCTCAGCGGAGGCAAAGGTGAACTCCGGCTCGGCAGGGGCGTCAGGCTGCACCTCCTCGGTGACGCCGTATCCCTTCACCCGTGCCTGTTCGAGCAGCGGCGAGGTGCGCGGCTCAGCGGTCACACCGTCGTCCGACCGGGCGGAACGTCGGGGGAAATTGTTGACGCCCTTGCTGCGCAGGCAACTCTCGGTCAACCGGATGATCAGTTCTCTGACCTTCAACTCCGACTCGAGCGCCTCGTTGAGCACCGCCTGAGGACCCTGTTGGGTGGCACCGGCCACAGCGGACCCGCCGGGTGTGGCGCCCTTCTCCGTCGCGGCCTCGGAACCGCCACAACCGGCGGACGCCCAGACGACACCGAGCGACACCGCGGTGCAAGCGATCAACCTCGTCCGGAGCTGGACAGACATGAGTTGCCTTCCTCGAATTCAACGGTCCATTGGGCTTCGGACCGCGCGGGGAGCCTACCCCCACCACGTCCAAGTGGTAGGCCATCGCGCGGTTGTCGGCCACACGATTGGCCGCCGATCCCACAGTCCTGGCTGGTGCGACGAAATTTCGGGCGGCGGCAATTGCGGCGTTCCGCCGACGCTGATGTCGGCTCCCCTGTCCTGGTTCTTCTTCCACTCGACGACGATGTGGCTTCGGTACAGTTCGCCGACTCGGTGTCGCCGGCTGGAATCCTTATTTGCACAAGGCATTGACGGCGGCGGCGGCTCCCCGTTCGAGCCGGACCGCATCCGTCTGAGCCGAGCCCACGCCAACTGGGTGATGCGCTCCCGACCTGCCGCTTGCTGGAGCCGTTGCTGCTGGCTGCGCCGGCACTCATGCGCGGGGCGGACCGGCCCGTGCGGTCGCCGTGGCGACCCGGGTCAGGCCGGGCACCGGCGTGACGGTCACCTCCGTCGTCACCACGGCGTCCAGCCCGTCGAGCCGGCAGCCGGTCAGCCGTGCACCGTTGCCCCGCGCGATCTCATCGGCGGACCCGCAGGCCACCCCGCCGCCGGCCAGCGCCTGACCGGCGGCGGCGAGCGCGCCGAAGTCCGCCGCCACCGCGGCCCGCTGACGCGCGACCCGGGCGGCGCCGACAGCCGCACCGAAGACACCGACCACGACGAACACCAGCCCGACGGCGAGCAGGCAAACGGTCGCCCCACCCCGGTCGCCTCTCGGCTGGATCGGTGCACCTGCGGCAGCGGCGCGGACCGTCACGGTTGAGGGCCCGGAGCACCGGGCTCGACGGCTGCGACCACGGTGGCGACCACGGTGATCCGGGGCAGTCGGGCACCGAGGGCGCGCACGGGTGCCCGTACCTCTGCCGTGACCCGGTCGCCGTTCACCGAGACCGAGACGTCGGCCCCGGCCGGCGCCGCCGCGACACCCGCCGCGGAGCCGGGCTGGCCCCGGGAGGCGGCGAGCGCCGCCTCCCGGGCCGCACCCAGGCAGCCGGCCTGCGTCGCCACCGCGTTCACCGCGGTGAGACCGGCGAGCAGGAGCAGTAGCACCGCCGGCAGGCCAGCGGCCAGTTCGGCCGTGAACGACCCCCGGTCCCGTGGCGCCCGGGCAGAGCCACGTGCACCGGAACCGATCGACCCACCCGGCGCGATCGGTCCGGCCGGTCCGGCCGGTTCCTGCCCCGGCACTGCTCCCGCTCCCGGCTTCGGCCCCGGTCCGGGCGTCCCACGGTCGTCCTCGGCCTGCCGGCGGTCTGTCACTTCAGTGCCCGGTCGATGACGGCGGTCAGCGCGGACTGCACGTTGCCCGAGGTCAGCACCTTGAGCAGGATGCCGGCGAACGCGACGGCGGCGAGGGTGCCGACGGCGTACTCGGCGGTGTTCATCCCGGCGTCCCCGCGCAGGCGGGTGAGGATCTTGCGCATGGTTGTCCTTTCTTGATGGTCGCCACCGGCCGGTCGGTCGGCGGCGCTCAGAGCACGTCGCCGAGGACGGCGACGATCACCGGCACCAGGCCGGCGAGAATGAAGGCCGGCAGGAAGCAGAGCCCCAGCGGCAGCACGATGAGGACCCCCGCCCGGCGGGCAGACGCTTCGGCGGCGGTGGACCGGTCGGCGCGCAGGTCGTCGGCGAGGCGGGTGAGCGCGCCGGCCAACGCCGCGCCGCTGCTCGACGAGCGCAGCGCGGCACCGGCCAGCCGCTCGGCACCGGGCACCGAAACGAGCTGCGACCACGACTCCTCGGGGCCCCCGCCGAGCAGCAGGGTCCGGCCGACCCGGCCGAGGCGGTCGGCCAACGGCCCGCCGAGTGCCTCGGAGACCGCCAGCACGGAACGGTCGACTGGGGCCCCGGCCCGCAGCACGGCCGCCAACAGGTCGGCGGCGAGGGGCAGGTCGGCGGCCTCCCGGAGTCGCCGCTCCCGGACGGCGGGCGGCTCGATCCGGCGCAACCCGCGATCGGCCGCGACGGCGACGACGATCCCGCCGAGCAAGCCGGCCCAACCACCGATCACCACGAGGACCGCCGCCCCGGCCAGCCCCGACCCGAGGCGTACCCGGTCGGGCCACCACGCCGGCCGGGGTCGCCCGACCGGCCCGGCCCGCCCTTGCAGGCTGCGCAGTCGCCGGGTGACGCCCGCCCGCGCGCCGATCGACAGGGTGAGCGCCCCCGCCGCGACGAGACATGCGGCGGCCACCGCCTGGCGGGTCATCAGCCGCTCCCGGCGGGCACCGCGCCGAGGCGCTCCGCCCAGAACAGTCCGGCAAGTTGGAGGACGACGGCCGCGATCGCGCACCCGCCCCCGATGGGCGTGTGCAGCAGGACAGCGACCGGATCCACGCCGACCCCGTAGCCGAGCCCGATGCCGCCGAGCGGCAGGGCGGCGAGCAGCCACGCGGTGGCCCGTGCCCCGGCGGCCTGCGCCGCCGCGCCGGCCAGCCCACGGTCGGCGGCCCGCGCGTCGGCCTCGATCCGTTCCAGCAGGTCGGCCAGGGGAGCCCCGGTCCGGTCCGCGAGCCGCACGGCCGCCCGGGCCAGTTGCCCGAGCCGGTCCGGCTCGGGCTTGGTGGCGATGGCGGTGGCCGGCGCGGTGGCGTTCAGGGTGGCGGCGGCAGTCAGCACCGGAACGCCGGCCCGCAGGTCCGCGGCGAGGGCGCACAGCTGGTCCAGGCCATGCCTTCGGGCCCGTTGCACACGGCGCGCAAGGCTCCTGCGGATCATCGCCCGCACGGTCCACGAGCCGTACCCGCCGAGCACCACGGCGGCCACGGGCCCGGCCAGCAGCCAGCCCGCCCCGACACCTACCGCCCCCGTCAGCGCCAGGGCCCGCCGGGGCGACGCGGACAGCCACCCGAGCACCCGTAGCTGGGCGCTCGCCGTACCGGAGGGGGACCGCACCGGCGACGACCAGGTACGCCATTTCCCTACCCCGGGGCGCGACAGGGCCGGCAGCGGTTCACCCGGTGCCGGCCCGGATCGGCCCAGCGGGCCGGGAGCCGACGGCCCAGAGTGGTCGGTGACGCTCGGAGCGGCCGAGCCGAACTGGTCCAGGGCTCCGGCGGGGCGGCTCGGGTCATGGCGACCGGGCGGACCGGACCGCCGGCTGTCGACCGGGCCGGGGGACGGGCGCGGGCCGGGGGACGGGCGCGGGCCGGGCGGCGGGCGCAGGCCCGGGCAGCGGCCGGTGTGCTCCGGCGGTGCCGCCCCGCCCCGGAAGTTCCGGCCGGAATCCCGATCGGGGTGGGGGCCACCATGCCGGTCCGGCCCGTCACCGCCGATGATCCGCACGGCCTCCCGCCCGGGCCGGCGCGGGATGCCGCCACCCTCGCCGGCCTGGTCACCGGCGAGCCCTGGTCGAGCGGCGGGCACCCCGAGGACCCATCGTCGCCGGGCCCGGCTGCTGCGCGCCGGCCACCCGACGGCCGTCGCGGCGGCGACGAGGAAGACCGCCACCAGCCAGCCCGTCGCGATCACACCGGGTCTCCGTGCCGAGGAGCATCGCCGGTCGCCTCGGACCGGTCGCCTCGATCGGGTCGGCCCGGCCACACCTCGCAGAGCACCGGCGGGACGGGAACGTCCCGATCGCGCAGCAACCTGCCGAGGGCGGCCGCCCCGGGACCGGGACCATGCCCGCGTACCCAGCAGGGAACGACGGTGACCAGGTGCTCCGGGCCCTCGGGAACCAGCAGGCAGACGGACTCCAGCACCCGTCCCCGGGCACCCCGGCGGACCTGGAGCAGCACCTGGAGCGCGGCGGCGACCTGGGCGTGCAGGGCGGCCCGGGGCAGCCCACCCAGCATGCCGAGCGCCTCCAGCCGGGCCGGAACGTCCGAGGGGGCGTTGGCGTGCAGCGTCCCCGCACCGCCGTCGTGGCCGGTGTTCAGCGCGGCGAGCAAGTCAACGACCTCACCGCCCCGGCACTCCCCGACGACCAGCCGGTCCGGCCGCATCCGCAGGGCCTGCCGGACCAGGTCACTGAGCCCGACCACGCCCGAGCCCTCCACGTTGGCGGTTCGGGCCTGCAACCCGACCACGTGCGGGTGCAGAGGCCGCAACTCGGCGGCATCCTCGACCAGGACGATCCGCTCGGTGGCCGGCACCATCCCCAGCAGGGTGTTGAGCAGGGTCGTCTTGCCGGAGCCGGTGCCGCCGACGACCAGGTACGCGAGCCGGGCCGCCACCACGGCGGCGAGCAACGGGGCGACCGGCCGGGGCACGGTGCCCTGCCGGACGAGGTCATCGAGGGTGAAGGGACGCTGCCGGAAAGTACGCAGGGACAGGTAGGGCCCGTCCGTGGCGACCGGAGGCAGCACGGCGTGCAGTCGGGTCCCGTCGGGCAGTCGGGCGTCCGCGTAGGGAGAGCCGTCGTCGAGGCGGCGGCCCGCGCCTGCGGCGAGACGCTGAGCCAGCCGCCGAACGTCGTCGATCGTGCCGACCGGAATCGCGACCTGGCGCAGGCCCTGCCCCCGGTCCACCCACACCCGATTCCCGTTGACCAGCACGTCGGTCACCTGGGGGTCCGCGAGCAGGGGTGCCAGCGGGCCCGCGCCGACGAGGTCGTCGTGTACCCGGCCGGCGATGCGGAGCACGGCGGTGTCCCCGAGGACCGCCGCGGCGGGCTCGGCGCGTACGGCGGAGACCACGGCGGCCGGGGTGACCGGGGTGGCTGCGGCGGCGAAGCGTTGGCGTACCCGGTGGGAAAGCTCGTCGCCGCCGGCGGGGACGGTCATGCCGCACCCGGCACGGGCAGGCCGGTCAGCTCGCCGACGATCCGCTGGCAGAGTGCGGCGAGCGGGCCGCGCCCATCGGCGGCGGGCGCCTCCCCCCGTTCGAGCCCTCGGCACAACCCCGGCTCGGGGCGGAGCGTGCCGGCCAGCGGCAACCCCAGCGAGCGAGCCACCTCCACGGCCTTGAGCCGACCCGGCGCCGGCCCCCGTACGACAACGGAGATTTGGGAGCAGTGCGGCGCGGCGGCGGCGACCACCCGGGCCGCCGCAGCGGTGGCCCGCAGCTCTGCCGGTACGACGAGGAACGCCTGGTCGGCGGCCTGCAACGCGAGCACGGCCGGGTCGTCGAGGTGCCGGGGCAGGTCGGCCACGACGAAGTCCCGCCCCCGGCGGGCCGCTTCCAGGGCGGCCGCCATCGCCGGGGCGGGCAGGGACAGCAGGTCACCTCGGTCCCAGGAGAGGACCACCAGGTCACCCCGGCTGGGTAGCGCCCGGACCAGCGCCGGTGGGTCGACCCGGCCGTCGGCGTCGGTGAGCGCCGGCCAGCGCAGCCCCTCCAACTGCTCCCAGCCGAGCACCAGGTCCAGCCCGCCGCCGAGTGGGTCGACGTCGACGAGGAGGGTGCGCAGCCGGGCCCGGGCGGCGGTGACGGCCAGCCCGCCGGCCAGGACGCTCGCCCCGGCACCGCCCCGCCCGCCGAGCACCGCGACCACCCGCGCCACCCCGTCGCCGGCGCGGTCCGACGCGTGCTCGGCGAACCGGTCCACCAGCCACGGCTCGGCGGCCGGGAGGACGGCGACGTGCTCGGCGCCGATCAGCTCGGCGATCTCCCAACCGGGGTCGAGCCGCCCGGACCGGCCCACCAGCACCATTCGTGGCCGGCGCGGCAGCCGAGCCCGCAGGCACGCCTGCGCCTGGTCGTCGCCCACCAGCACCAAGGGCGCCGGTGACCAGCGGGTCCGGGCCGCCGCCGGGTCCGCGGCCAACTCGACCTCGGTGCCGCCCGCAGCGGCCAGCCGGAGCAGGTCGTCGAGCAGATCGTCGTCCGAGGTCACCAGCAGGGGCAGCCGCCGGTGCGGCGGGAGCGAGGTACGGGGTGGCATTGCGGCCTCCAGCAGTCGGGCTCGGGGGTGCTGCCGGAGAGCGTGCCGGGAGCCCGTCCGTCTCCGCCGGCGCCGCACGCTCGCCTGTGGATAACCAAGGGCTCTGTGGACAACGGCCGAAGGGCGAGTTGATCTGCTACGGCAGTGCGGCGCGACGCAGGTGATGGGCGCGGGCGGTGGCCACCGGTTCCACCCGCGCGACCACCGACCCCGGAGAAACTCCCTCAACAGACGGTCGTCGCCAGGGAGCCGGACCAGCAGCACGGCCGTCGACGCCGTGATCAGCCCCATCCGGCCGGCCGCCGTGGTCTCGTACCTATGATCTGGACGCCTATCGGCGCCGTCGCCGCTGCCCGGATTGGTTGTGGAAGTGGTGATCTCGTTCGATCAGCCGCACTACCTCGGCGCGGTCGTCAGGGGAGAGCCACGCCGGGCCGCGCAATTCCTCCAGCAGGTGCTCTGGCGACGAACCAACCAAATTGACGGTCAGATCCCGGCACTCGCCCACTTCGGCCTGGTGATGCGTCAGCATTACAGCGGTGCTCACGGGATACCGGTATCCGTTACGCGCCAACCACCGTGACAGGTCCTGGGCGACGTCGTTAGCCTGGCGTGCCCAGCTACGGCCACTCCTGTCGGTCGCCGGGCCTTCGTCGACCATGTTGCCCCAGTTGTCGAGCTTTTCGAACCACCAGCGGTCACCCGTCACGGTGACCCTCACCCGGCGATACTTGCCTTCGGCTACCCAGATCCCGGTGGGCCCAACCAGCACATGGTCAGCTTCGCCCCGCCGATTGCGGTAGCCGCACAGCATGACCCATTCCTCGGACAGGACCGACAGCCCTTCCACGAGGAAATTCTCGCCGTCCGCCCCGGCTGACAGTTGTTGTTTACGCTGGTCAAGCCGGTCCATCTCCTGCCGCGCCAGACCGATCTGCCGCTCAGCTTCGGCACTGCGTGCCCGCGCCTCCTGCTCCTGAGGCGTGGAGATGAAGAGCAGGATCTTCCACCACGGCTTCGCCCATCGCGCCGCACCGGCATCGTTCCCAGCCCGTTGCCGGGCCGACTGCCAGCCGCCCAACCGGACATGTACGGCCTCGTACTGTTGCTCGGTCTTTGTCAACTGCAGACCGACATGATCGGAAAGGTAGATGACACGCATATGAAGGCTGCTCCGGAGAGAGGGGAGGGACGGTCAGCACTCGGCATCATGCAGACAAATTTCTATCACATGAACCGATCCCCAACTACCCCTCACGACCCGCTCGGATATGCAGAAACTCGGTCTTCGAGAATGGCGGCAGAAGGCCCTGGCCTGGTTGCGTCCACGGGAGAAACGGCTTCATCTGGGCCATAGCGCGGCCCACACATCGCCCCTGCGAGTACGGGCAACGGCACGGCCGTACGACGACGTGCTCAGCACCTCGGCCGACCCGGGCAGCTATGACTACCGGCGGGCCGTGAGAAGGCGTCGACCACGCTCGACCGGTACACGCACACGCCTGAGGACTACGCCGACCGGGCCCGGCTGACGTCCGCTGACTTTCCACCCGTCGCCCTGCCCGACCGACCGGGAGACGCGGTTTCACCTGGGCCGGCGGGGTGCGAGGAAAGAGGAAAAGGGACGACCCCCGTCGGGGGGTGACGGGGGTCGTCGGGCGGTTCGGCTCCGGGGGGGTTGAGCCGAACCGGCTCAGCGGTCACGGGGGGTGCGACCGCCGAGGGCCTGCTGTCACACGACACATGAATTCTCGTCGCAACCACAAGCATGCCTGAGCAGACCCGTATACGTCGAGTGGCGTCGTGTCCACACAGCGCGAAATCATGTTCGGAGAGTGTGATCACCGTCACTGACGGCAGAGATCGTAGGGGTCACCGCAGGGGTCCGGCCGGAGTCCTTACCCCAGGCACCCGCCGACGATAGTCCATCCGGCTAGACTTTCGCGCCGTGGGCCGAAGTGCCGCTTTTTTTGATCTGGACAAGACCGTCATCGCCAAGTCGAGCGCCTTGGCGTTCGGTCGGCCGTTCTACCGGGATGGGCTGATTACCCGGCGGGACGTGGTGAAGTCGGCGTACGCGCAGCTGATGTTCCGGCTGGGCGGCACCGACGAGCAGACCATGGCCAGGACACGGGACTACCTGGCCACGCTCTGCAAGGGCTGGCAGGTGGAACAGGTCCGCCAGATCGTCGCGGAGACACTGCACGAGCTGATCAATCCTTACGTGTACGCCGAGGCCGCCGCCCTCATCGAGGAGCACCAGGCCGCCGGCCGGGACGTCGTGCTGGTGTCCGCCTCGGGTGAGGAGATGGTCCGGCCGATCGGCGAGTTGCTCGGGGTGACGGATGTGATCGCCACCCGGATGACGGTGCGGGACGGCCGGTACAGCGGCGAGGTCGAGTTCTACGCCGCCGGGCCGAGCAAGGTCGAGGCGGTCAGCGAGCTGGCCGAGCTGCGCGGCTACGACCTCGCCGACTCGTACGCGTACTCCGACTCGATGAGTGACCGGCCGCTGCTGGAGTGCGTGGGACACCCGGCCGTGGTGAACCCGGACCGGGCGCTGCGCCGACTGGCGAGCGAGAACGCCTGGCCGGTGCTGGCGTTCCGGCACCCGATCCCGCTGGGCCGCCGGCTGCGGGAGCGCCCCGCCGTCCCGGTCGCCGCGGCGGCCCTCGGCGTCGGCGTCGGCGTGGCGATCGGCATCGCCTGGTACGGCCGCCACCGCCGTACCCGCACCGCCCCGGTCGCCTGACCGACGACCGGACCGGGCCAGCCGCGAGCCATCCCGACGACCGGACCGGGCCGGCCGCGAGCCACCCCGACCACCGCCCCGCGTCGTCGCGCCATGACCGGGGCGCGGGGGCGCTCAGGCCGCGGCGAGGACCTCGTCGCCGACGGCAGTGAGCTGATCGGCGCCCAGCTCGACGGCCGCCAGGTAGTGCCGCAGCCAGGAGCGCAGCCCGTCCGGGGTGCCGGTGGCGAAGGCGCCGGCCGCGCCGACGTACTCCGGTTCGCGCTCGCGGTGGCCGACGTCGACGCCGACCAGCCCGCGCGGGTCGAAGCCGGTGGACATCAGCACCAGCCGGGCGGCGCCCCGGGCCACCAGCCCGGACGGCCCGGCGAACGGGCGCAGGTTGAGCAGTTCGCCGTGCACTACGGCGGCGAGCACCAGTGGGGGCGCGGTCGTGCCGCCGGCGACCAGCCCGGCCAGGGCGTCCAGCCGGGCGCCGACCACCGGGTCGGCCACCGGCCGCCCCAACTCGTCGGCGGGTACGGCGTCCCGGGCGGCGAGCACGTGCAGCCGGGCGAGGACCTGTCGGGGCGCCTTCGACCAGCGCTCGCTCAGCCCGGGCAGCGCCCCGGCCACCCGCAGCGCGCCCTGGATCACCGGGTCGGTGACGGTGCCGGCGCGGACGGACTCGCGGTCGTGGGCGTACCCCTCCAGGGCGGCGCTGGCCACGGCGCTGCGGAGGCTGACCTCGGCCGCGACCTGGCCGCCGTGCCGGCGCAGCGCGCGGTGCCGCATCGCCGCATCGACCCGCTCGCGGGCCCGCTCGACGGCGGGGCTGATGTCGGCGAGCGCGAGCAGCGGGGCGAGCGGGTCGGTGGCCACCCCGCCACGCTAGCGCCCGGCCTGGCCGCTCGGCCTCCCGCCGCCCGCAACGCGTCGCGAGCCACCCAAGCGCCCGCCAGTTGAGTGCGGTGAGAAGGGGACCCTTCTCTACCGTAAGCGTTAATAGGGTGCCCCTCCTTACAGCTCGGCGCGTGGCGGGGGCCGCTCGGCGCGCGTGGGCTCGGGGAGCTGTCGCGGGCCCCGGCCGCCACGGCTAACCTCTGCGGGGGTAGGGACGCAGGTCACGGAAGCAACGAGGGAGTCACGGCATGAGCGAGGCACTGGCCAACTTGCTGAACGAGACCCGGCAGTTCCCACCCCCGGCCGAACTCGCCGCGAAGGCCAACGTCACCGCCGACGCGTACGCCGACGCCGCCGCCGACCGGCTCGCCTTCTGGGCGAAGCAGGCCGGGCGGCTGGCCTGGGCGAAGCAGTGGGACCAGGTGCTCGACTGGTCGAACCCGCCGTTCGCGAAGTGGTTCGTCGGCGGCCGGCTCAACGTGGCGTACAACTGTCTGGACCGGCACGTCGAGGCGGGCCGGGGCGACAAGGTGGCCATCCACTGGGAGGGCGAGCCGGGCGACACCCGGACCCTCACCTACGCCGACCTGCACCGGCTGACCTGCCAGGCGGCGAACGCGCTGACCGAGCTGGGCGTGACCGCCGGCGACCGGGTGGCGATCTACCTGCCGATGGTGCCGGAGGCGGCGGTGGCGATGCTGGCCTGCGCCCGGATCGGCGCCACCCACAGCGTCGTCTTCGGCGGCTTCTCCGCCGACTCGCTGAGCAACCGGATCCAGGACGCCTCCGCCAAGGTGGTGATCACCGCGGACGGCGGCTACCGCCGGGGCAAGCCGTCGGCGCTGAAGCCGACGGTGGACGAGGCCGTGGCGAACTGCCCGTCGGTGGAGCACGTGCTGGTGGTCCGCCGCACCGGCGAGGAGGTCGCCTGGTCGGCGAAGGACCACTGGTGGCACGAGACGGTGGAGCAGGCGTCGACCGAGCACGCCGCGCAGCCGTTCGACGCCGAGCACCCGCTGTTCATTCTCTACACCTCCGGCACCACGGCCCGGCCGAAGGGCATCCTGCACACCACCGGCGGGTACCTCACCCAGGCGGCGTACACGACGCACGCGGTCTTCGACCTGAAGCCGGAGACGGACGTCTACTGGTGCACGGCCGACATCGGCTGGGTGACCGGCCACTCCTACATCGTGTACGGCCCGCTGGCCAACGGTGCCACCCAGGTCATGTACGAGGGCACCCCGGACACCCCGAACAAGGGCCGGTTCTGGGAGATCGTCGACAAGTACGGCGTGACCATCCTCTACACCGCCCCGACGCTGATCCGGACGATGATGAAGTGGGGCGACGACATCCCCGCCGGCTTCGACCTGTCCTCGCTGCGGCTGCTGGGCAGCGTCGGCGAGCCGATCAACCCCGAGGCGTGGATGTGGTACCGGCAGCACGTCGGCCGGGGCGAACTGCCGATCGTGGACACCTGGTGGCAGACCGAGACCGGCGCGATCATGATCTCGCCGCTGCCCGGCGTGACCGAGACCAAGCCGGGCTCGGCGATGACCCCGCTGCCCGGCATCGTGGCCGACGTGGTCGACGACCAGGGCCAGTCGGTGCCCAACGGCGGCGGCGGTTACCTGGTGCTGCGTGAGCCGTGGCCGTCGATGCTGCGCACCATCTGGGGCGACGACAGCCGGTTCATCGAGACGTACTGGTCCCGGTTCGAGGGCATGTACTTCGCCGGGGACGGTGCGAAGAAGGACGCCGACGGGCACATCTGGCTGCTGGGTCGGGTGGACGACGTGATGCTGGTGTCGGGCCACAACATCTCCACCACGGAGGTGGAGTCGGCGCTGGTGTCGCACCCGTCCGTGGCGGAGGCGGCGGTGGTCGGCGCGACCGACCCGACGACCGGGCAGGCGATCGTGGCGTTCGCCATCCCGCGTGGCACCACCGACACGGCCGGCGAGGCGGGCGAGAAGCTCATCACCGAGCTGCGCAACCACGTGGCGAAGACCCTCGGCCCGATCGCGAAGCCGCGGCAGATCCTGCTGGTGGCGGAGCTGCCGAAGACCCGATCCGGGAAGATCATGCGCCGGCTGCTGCGCGACGTGGCGGAGAACCGTTCGCTGGGCGACGTCAGCACCCTCCAGGACTCCTCGGTGATGGAGCTGATCTCCTCGGGGATGGGCGGCGGAAAGTCCGACGAAGACTGACGGCAGGCGTACACCCCTCGGTGGGTGGTGGTCCGTGCGGACCGCCACCCACCGAAGTGCTTTTCGGGTACGTCGACAACGCGTGACCGACCCGTCTCCATCGGTCGGTGGAGGGGTACCGGCCTGAACGGACACAGGGGAGGGCCCCCTCTGTCGGAAGGCTGCGTTCTCCTTTAGGTTCAGCCACATCGGCCGGTTCGACGGACGTCACTGCAACGTCAGCCGGTCGGGTTCCTCTCCCATGCCCGAGAAACGGAGCGGCATGCACACCTTTCCGCAGTCCGGGTCACGCCGACGGATACTCGTCGCGCTGCCCGCCATCGCCCTCGCGGCCTCGTCACTGACCGTGGTGGGGTCCGCGTCTGCCGGGACCTCGGCCCCGGCCCGCACCACGATCGCGGCGAACGAGCACTACATCAACTACGCCGAGCCCGAGGTGCAACCCGACACCCCCGGCAAGGAGGTCAAGGGCGCCGACGGGGTCTACACCACGGCGGCGGACGAGGCCCGGGCGTACGACCGCAAGTTCGCCACCGGCAACCCGGCGACGGCCCGGCAGCTGGCGAAGCTGGAGGCCCAGTCGATCCGGACGGGCAAGAGCCCCCGGCGGATCAAGCAGGCCTCGACCACCCAGAAGGCCAAGCTGCTCACCCTGCTGGTCGAGTTCAACAGCCAGGCCAACGACGACTTCACCGGCGTGATGGTCCCGAAGACGGTCTTCGAGGACCGGAGCTGCGTCCCGGGCACGGTGCAGAACGGGCCGACGCACAACAACATCCCGAACCCGGCGAGCCTGCCGCACAAGGACAACAACTCGATGTGGGTGCCGGACTTCTCCCCGGCCCACTACAACAAGATGCTCTACACCAAGACGGGCATCACCGAGCCGGTCCGCAAGGACCTGACGGGGCCGGACGGCAAGAAGGGGATCAGCCTCGCCGGCCGGACCATGCACAACATGTACCTGGAGATGTCCAAGGGGGCGTACACGGTCGACGGGCAGGCCAGCCCGTGGATCACCGTGCCGCACTCGGAGGGCTGGTACGCCGCGTCGCGCTGCTTCCAGGACGAGAACGGCAACTGGGTCGCCGGCCGTGAGCAGGCGATGAACGGCCACCCGGCCAACCCGGCCGGCGCGGGCCGGCTCGCCACGGACGCCATCGACTCGCTGGCCGCCATGGACCCGAGCTTCCCCTGGGCCGACTACGACGTCGAGGACCAGTCCGACCGGGACGGCGACGGCAACCTCTTCGAACCGGACGGCGTGATCGACCACCTGGTGCTGGTGCACGCCGGCCAGGGCAAGTCGCGCGGCGGCGGCGCCGAGGGCGTGTACGCGGTCTGGGCGCACTCCTCGACGGTTCCGGGCGGCTACACCATCCCGGGCACCGGCCTGAAGGTGTCGAACTACATCGTGCAGCCGGAGGATGCCGGCGTCGGCGTCTTCGCCCACGAGTTCGGTCACGACCTGGGCCTGCCGGACCTCTACGACACCTCCGGCAACGCCGACTCCGACGTGGACTTTTGGGACCTGATGGCGTCGGGCTCACACAGCGGCGAGATCTTCCAGGCGCTCCCCACCCACATGGGCATCTGGGACAAGTGGGTGCTCGGCTGGGCCGATCCGGTGACCATCAACCCCGGTACCAAGGCGCGCGACATCCAGCTGGGCCAGACCTCACGTACCCCGGTCGGCACCGCGGACGGGATCAAGGTCGACCTGCCGGACAAGGTGATCACCATGGCGACGCCGCACAGCGGCGCGAACATGTGGCACAGCGGGGCCGACCAGAACTGGGCGGACGTCAAGCTGAGCCGCCCGGTGAGCGTGCCGGCGGCGGCCGACTCGAAGTTCTGGATGTGGAACGACTACGTCATCGAGGCTGACTGGGACTACGGCTTCGTCGAGCTCTCCACCGACGGCGGCACGACCTGGTCGGAGCAGAAGGTCTACGACGCCGCCGGCACCGTGGTCACCACGCCGGACGACTACGCCGACCCGAACGGCCGGATGGCCGACTTCGGCGGCAAGAAGTACGGCCTGACCGGCACCACCGGCGGCTGGCGGCACGACTACGTCGACCTGTCGGCGTACGCGGGGCAGACCGTGCAGTTGCGGCTGCGTCAGGCCACCGACGAGGCGTTCGTGGAGCGCGGTTGGTTCGCCGACGACTTCTCCGTCACCGGCGGCGGCGCCACCACCTGGAGCGACGACGTCGAGGGCGGGGCGAACGGCTGGACCGCCACCGGTGGCACCTTCACCGACACCACCGGCGCGGGCTGGAACATCAACACGGGCACCGAGCGGCGGGCGCACTTCTACCTGGCCGAGTGGCGCAACTTCGACGGCTTCGACAAGGGCCTGAAGTACGCCTACGACACGGTGTACTCGCACGAGGCGTGGAAGGTCGACAAGCTCTCCTACAACGCCCCGGGCATGCTGGTGTGGTACCGGGACACCGCGCTCGGCGACGTCAACCACGTCACCGGGCAGATGACCTCGTTGCCGAGCTACGGGGCGAAGGGCGGTCTGCTGATCGTCGACTCGCACTTCGACCCGTACCGGCGCAAGGGCACGGCGGCGGAGAAGGACCCGTCGGTGCTGGACAACCTGCCGAGCCGGCCGCAGTCGGCGAACGCGGCGTTCAGCCTGAACAAGACGTACGGGTTCAGGGAATGCCTGGAGGCGGCGGGCGAGCCGTACAGCGAGTACTGCACGTGGTTCGCCTCGCAGCGGCCGGTGCGGGGCTTCACCGACGCCAAGGGCTGGTACCCGGGCATCGAGATGCGCGACGGCTCGCCGTACGCGCGGGACAACGACGCCTCGGTGGTGCTGCCGTCGCGCGGCAACGCGCCGTACACCACCCGGGTGGTCAACCCGGACGGCACCCCGGCGACCTCGTTCTACGGGGTGGTCCTGGGTGGCGGCGCGATCGTGCTGGGCACCGGCAACCCCGGTGACGCCGGGGTGGGTTACGGCGTCACGTTGACGGTCAAGCGGGCCACCCGGGACAACGCGATCGCCACGATTCGGGTGACCTCGGCGCGGCCCTGATCCTGCGGCGCCTCGAAATCACCGGGCGGGGCCCCGCCCGCGCCAATAGCGGCCCGCCGGGCCCCCCCCAACGAGCAAGTAACTGGGCCGAAACAGAAAAGGAAAATGGCCAACACCACGCCCCCCAAGCACCCCCATTTTATAC
>NZ_JAPZLF010000014.1:0-169637 GCF_033804645.1 Micromonospora sp. RTGN7
CGCGCCTCCCCCCCGCCGCCCCCCCGCGCCAGGGCGGCGGGCGGGGGCGCCGCCCTCGTCGTGCCGGGGTGGGGGGGGGGGTCCCGCCCCGCGCCGCGGGCGCCCCCCGCCCCGCGACGGTCAGAGGTACTGGCCGGTGCTGTGGCCCTCGCCACCGGAAGGCTGGACCACGCCCGGTATGCCCGGCGCCATCCCGGCGGGGCCGCTGGGCAGCGCCTGCCGGCCGGAGCGCATCTGCTCCAGCTGCACCCGGGCCGCCATCTGCTGGGCGACCAGGGCCGCCTGGATGCCGTGGAACAGCCCCTCCAGCCAGCCGACGAGCTGGGCGTGGGCGACCCGCAGCTCGCCCTCGCTGGGTGCCTTGTCCTCGGTGAAGGGCAGCGAGATCCGTTCCAGCTCCTCGCGGAGCTCGGGGGCCAGGCCCTCCTTCAGCTCGACGATCGAGCGCTCGTGGATCTCGCGCATCCGGTGCCGGCTCGCGTCGTCCAGCGGGGCGGACTTCACCTCCTCCAGCAACTGCTTGATCATGCTGCCGATCCGCATCACCTTGGCCGGCTGCTCCACCAGGCGCGTCGGGTCCTCCCCGATCGCCCCGTCGGTCTGCACGGTGCCGACCGGTCGGCCGTCGGGGCCGACCACCACCACGGTGCCGGAGGGCCCGGTGCCCTCGTGGCCCGGCTCGTCGTTCTGTCCAGCGGAGTGCGCTTGGGTCATGCGTCCCATCTTCGCCCAGTGGGTGCAGGTCACGCTCGCCGGTACCGCTCCCGGCCGGCGGGTCCTGCGCGCTACCGTCGCCGGCATGCCCGCCGACCCCCGTACGGTGCTCGACCGTCCCGCCCCGGCACCGGACGCCACGGTCGCCTACGGCGGGCACCCGGACCAGATCGCCGACCTGCGCCGCCCGGCGGGGGACGGCCCGCCCCGCCCGCTGGTCGTGGTGGTGCACGGCGGCTTCTGGCGGTCGGAGTACGACCGCTCCCACACCGGCCCGCTGGCCGCGGCGCTGGCCGCGCTGGGCCACCCGGTGGCCCAGTTGGAGTACCGGCGGACCGGGCAGCCGGGGGGTGGTTGGCCGGGCACCCTGACCGACGTGCTGGCCGGCGTCGCGGCGCTGCCCGGGCTGGCCGGGCCGGTGCTGGGTGACCGGCTGCGCCCCGGCCCACCGCTGCTGGTCGGTCACTCGGCCGGCGGCCACCTCGCGCTGCACGTCGCCGCGTCCGCCCCGGCCACGGTGGCCGGGGTGCTGGCGCTGGCCCCGGTGGCCGACCTGGCCGAGGCGTACCGGCTGGACCTTGACTCGGGGGCGGTGGCGGCGCTGCTCGGCGGCGGCCCGGCGGAGCATCCCGAGCGGTACGCGGCCGCGGACCCGGCGGCCCGGGTCCCCATCCGGGTACCGGTCGTGGTGATGCACGGTGCGCTGGACCGGCAGGTCCCGGTGGCGCTCAGCCGCTCCTACGTCGCCACGGCGCGGGCCGCGGGGAGCCCGGTCCGCCTGATCGAGCTTGCTAAATGCGAGCATTTCGGGCTCATCGATCCGGAGTCGGCCGCTTGGCCGGAAGTACGCCGTGGGCTGCGTTCATTGCGGATTGATCGCTGACCATTGACGCAGCGTCGCGCAGCGGGTAGAACGCCGAGGGGGCTGGTATCTGCCCTGCTCAGCTCCCGGAAGGAACTCGGTGTCCCAGATGAACCGTAGGCGGGCGCTCCACCTGTTAACCGCTCTCGGCACCACCGGCCTGACTGCCGCCTGCTCCTCAGCGGACGAGGCCGCGTCGGCCCCCACCGGCGACCCCGTCAAGATCGGTCTCATCGTGCCGCAGAGCGGTGGCTACAAGGCCATCGGCGACGAGATCGTCAACGGCTTTCGGCTCTACCTCGCCCTGCGCCACCAGCAACTCGGCGGGCACCCCGTGACCCTGCTGACCGCCGACGAGGGCGACAGCGCCAAGACCGGCATGGCGGCGGTGGACAAGCTGCTCAAGGAGGGCGTGCTGGCGCTGACCGGAGTGGTCAACTCGACCGTCATGGCCGGCATCCGGGACACCGTGGAGAAGGCCCGGGTGCCGCTGATCGGCTCCAACGCCTCCCCGAAGAGCCTCCAGAGCGTCGTCTACATCTGGCGCACGTCATACGTGCTGGACGAGCCGGGCCGCGCGCTCGGCCCGTACATGGCGCAGCGGCTGCCCGCCAGCAGCCGGGTCGCCCTCATCGCGCCGGACAACCTGGGCTCCCGGGACGTGATCCAGGGGCTCCAGGACAAGTTCAGCAAGGCCGGGCCGGCGGATCCACGGATCGCCGACCCGGTGATCTGGACCGACCCGACCAACACCCCGGGGAACTCCACGTACGCCGCGGACATCCGCAAGGCGTTGCAGCGCAAGCCAGACGCGATCTTCTGCCACTTCGGCGGGCTGGCCGCCGTGCAGTTCATCAAGCAGCTGCACCGGGCGGGATGGACGGGGCCGATCTACGCCCCGGGCTTCCTCACCGAGGGAACGGTGCTCAACGAGGTGCAGGAGGTGGAGGCGCGCAACATCGTGACCGCGCTGAACTACTCCGCCTACCTGAACAACACCGCGAACCGCACCTTCGCCTCGGCGTACCGCAAGGCACACGGCGGGTCTCCCACCACCTACGCCATGGCGTCGTACGACGCGGCACAGGTGCTGGACAAGGCGATCCGGCTGGCCGGGGCGAACCCGACCTCGCAGCAGGTCAACCTGGCACTGGGCAAGATCGGCCAGATCGACAGCCCGCGCGGGGCATGGCAGTTCAACCAGCCGCGTACCCCGCAGCAGAAGTGGTACCTGCGCAAGGTCCAGCGCGACGGTCAGATCCTCTCCAACATGCTGATCAACGAGCTGGCCACGCTGGGCTGAACGGGACGCGGACAGGCGACGGGCCGGTCTCCCCCGGGCGAGGCCGGCCCTCGTCCGGTGCGGCCCACCGGTGGTGCCGGCCGTCGGCGCGCACCGCGGTCAGTGGCGCAGCTCGGCGATGCAGCACTTCACGCTGCCGCCGCCCTTGCGCATCTCGGAGAGCTCGACCGGCACCGGGGTGTAGCCGGCGGCCTTGAGCTTGCCGGCGAGCCGGGTCGCGTCCCCGTTGAGGACCACGTTCGCGCCATCGCTGACCAGGTTCAGCCCGAAGGCCAGGGCGTCGGAGTCGTCGGCGAGCACCGCGTCGGGGAAGAGCTGGGCGAGGACCTTCTGGCTGGCCGCCGAGAAGGCCCCGGGGTGGTAGGCGACGTTGCCGTCGTCGATCGCGGCCAGCGCCACGTCCAGGTGGTAGAAGCGCGGGTCGACCAGGTGCAGCGACACCACCGGACGGCCGAACGCCTCCTGCGCCTCGGCGTGCGCGGGCAACTCGGTGCGGAAGCCGTGGCCGGCGAGGATCAGCCCGCCGTACGCCTCCGGCAGGTACACGAAGTCGCCCTCGCCCTCGTTGGTCTCGCCGGCGGCGATGAACCGCCAGCCCTGGGACTCGTAGAAGGCCCGGTGCAGGGCGGCCTCGGGGGCCCGCTGCTCGTGTTTGAACCGGGCGCCGTAGACCGTCCCGTCGACCATGAACGCGCCGTTGGCGGCGAAGACCATGTCGGGCAGGCCCGCCTCGGGGGTGAGCAGATGCACCTCGTGGCCGAGGACGACCAGGGTCTCCCGCAGGCGGTTCCACTGCTTGACCGCCAACTCCACGTCAACGGGCTTGGTGACGTCCATCCACGGGTTGATGGCGTATTCGACGGCGAAGCGCTCGGGCGAGCACAAGAGATATGTCCGCTTTCGCGGGACTCGCTGCTGGTTCACGGTGACCAAGGGTAGGTACCGTAGAACTTTGGTAACAGCCACAACCATTGCTTCCCGAAGGCGGAACGTTGCAGATAGATGCCGTAGACCAGCGAATCATTGCGTTGCTCGTGGCTGACGCGCGTGCGTCGTACGCCGACATCGGCACCCGGGTGTCCCTCTCCGCCCCAGCCGTCAAGCGCCGGGTCGACCGACTGCGCGCCACCGGGGTGATCCGCGGCTTCACGGCCGTCGTCGACCCGGCCGCGGTCGGCTGGACGACGGAGGCCTTCGTCGAGCTGTTCTGCGCCGGGCGGACCACCCCGACCCAGCTCGCCGTGGCCGTCCGCCGGCACCCCGAGGTGGTCGGCGCGTACACCGTCTCCGGGGAGGCGGACGCGCTGGTGCACCTGCGGGCAGCGGACATCGCCCACCTGGAGAACGCCCTGGAGCGGCTGCGCGCCGAGTCCTTCGTCACCTCGACCCGGAGCACCATCGTGCTCTCCCGCCTCGTCGAGTCCCCCGGCGTCGGCCCCGCCAAGTAGGGCTCGGGGGTCTTCCGACGAGGGCCGGGGAACCGGGGTGGGACGGCCGGCGTCGAAGCGGGCATGACACGGGGAAAGCTCACCGCCGCGGCCGGCACGCTGGTCGGCCTGACCCTGCTGGCCGGGAGCGCCGCCGCCCTGCCGCAGGGCGAGCCGGAGCTTCCGGCGGGCCCGCTCCGGCTGATCTCCTTCGACACCTGCGCCGACGCGCTGACCCGGCTGCGCGCCGCCGCCTCCACCACGGTCGGGGCCTGGGGCTTCCAACCCGGGTGGCGGACCGGCGTAGGCGGCAGACCCGAGCCGGCGACGGCCGCCAAGACGATGGAGCGTGCGGAAGCGGCGCAGAGCGCGCCGGCGGAGCACACCGGCACCAACAACCACGAGCCCGGCGCCGACGAGCCGGACCTGGTGAAGACCGACGGCCGGCGGATCGTCACGGTCGGCGGGGGCGTGCTGCGGGTGGTGGACCCGGCGACCCGGCGGGTCACCGGCCAACTGGATCTCACCGGTGGCAACCGGTGGAGCGGGCAGGGCGGCAATCTGCTGCTGCACGGCGACCGGGCGTTGGTGCTGCTCCCGTCGGTGACGATCGCCCCGGCCGTCGACGGTCCGGCCGTCGACGGTCCGCCCGTCGACGGTCCGCCCGTCGACGGGCCCGTCGCCCGGCGCCCGGCCAACACGCCGGCCGGGCCCCGACTGTTCCTGGTGGACCTGACCGGACGGCCGACGCTGACCGGGACGTACCGGATCGACGGGAGCCTGCTCGACGCGCGGCTCACCGGCCCGACGGCCCGGGTGGTGGTCCGCTCGCGGCCCCGGCTGGACTTCCCCGACCTCGGCGAGGATGCCACCGAGGCACAGCGGCTGGCGGCGAACCGGGCGGCCATCGCCCGCGCGGGCCTGGACGCCTGGCTGCCGGGGTACGACTGGACCGAGCAGGGCCGCAGCCGCACCGGGCGGGTCGACTGCGACCGGCTGAGCGCGACGGCCGACAGCACCGGCACGGCCGTGCTCACCGTCCTCAGCTTCGACCTGGCCACCGGCCGCCTCGGCGACGGCGACCCGGTCAGCGTGGCCGGCGACGCCGACACCGTCTACGGCACCGCCGGCAACCTCTACCTCGCCGGGCAGCAACAGCGGCCGGGACAGCTCCGGACGCGCGGTTGGCTCGGGTCGGAGTCGATCGCGCCGCCGGCCACCGTGATCCACCAGTTCGACACCGGCACCCCGGGCCGGCCCCGGTACCTGGCCAGCGGTGCCGTGCCCGGCACGCTGATCAACCAGTACGCCCTGTCGGAGTGGCAGGGTGAGCTGCGGGTGGCCACCACCAGCGGCGAGGAGGCTGGGCTCCGGTCGGCGACCGAGTCCGCCCTGTACGTGCTGACCCGCCGGGGCGACACGCTGGCCCGTACCGGAGCCGTCACCGGCCTCGGCCGGGGCGAGCGGATCCACTCGGTGCGCTACCTCGGCCCCACCGCCTACGTGGTGACCTTCCGACGTACCGACCCGCTCTACGCGCTCGACCTGACCGACCCGGCTGCGCCCCGGGTCACCGGCGAGCTGAAGATCACCGGGTACTCGGCGTACCTGCACCCGGTCGGTGCGGGGCGACTGCTCGGGGTGGGTCAGGAGGCCGACGGCGACGGGCGGGCACAGGGCCTCCAGGTCTCGCTCTTCGACGTGGCCGACCCGGCCCGCCCCACCCTGCTGGCCCGGTACCACGTGCCGAGGGCCACCTCGGCGGTGGAGTTCGACCCGCACGCCTTCCTGTACGACCCCGGGACCGGCCTGGTGGCGCTCCCGGTGTTCAACCGCGGCGTACGTCTGCTCCGGGTCGACGGCCCGGCCATCGCGGAGGTCGGCACGGTCGGGCATCCGGGCGGCTTGCAGGTCACCAGGTCACTGCTGGTCGGCGGCGTCCTGTGGACCGTCTCCGACAGCGGCCTGCGGGCCAGCGACCCGACCACCGCCGGCCAACTCGCCTGGCTGCCCACGACCTGACCGCCCACCCCGACGGGTGGGGGCGCCCGAACTCGCGCCCGCCCCCACCCGCACCCCTCAGAGGTACATGCCGGTGCGGTGCTCGCCGGAGTCCCGCCCGCCGGGCTTGTCGCCCTCGCCGAAGAAGCGCTTCCCGCCGAACTCGCCGTGCAGCCGGTCGTCCAGTTCGTCGGCGAGGCCGGTCATCACCTGCACGGCGAGCATCAGGTGGGTGGCCTGGAAGTTGCGGCCGAAGACCGGGATCGACGCCCACACCGTGTCGTCGGCGCAGTAGAGCCGCCCGATCGGCATCCGGTTCGTCAGCTCGGAGAGCTTCACGTAGAGCCGCTCGGTCGGCTCGACCTCGGTGAGCACCGGCGAGAGGACGTCGACCAGGGGCGGGTTGTCGCGCACCCGGACGAAGACCATCGCCGAACCGGCCCGGATGTTGATGTCGCCGTCCGAGTCGACCTGCAACTGGTCCGAGCTGGACTTGAGCATGGTGGAAACCACCGTGCGGACCCGGTCCGCCAGCTCCAACACGTCACCCTCGGTCGCCTCGGCGGCGGCAGCCAGCGCCTCGTCCAGGTCGGCCTCGACGTCCTGGTCCGGGCCGAACTCGCTGCGCGCGGTGCCCAGCGGCTCCACCGGCACGGGCTCGCCTTCGGCGTCGTGCACCACGTAGACCAGGAACGCCGGATGCGGCGCGCCGTAGACGTCCCGCAGCGTGCGGGTGAACAGCGCGGCCAGCCGAGTCGCCTCGCCGGTGTCGCCTTCCAGGCCGAAGTGCTCGCCGGAGCCCGGCACCACCCCGGGCGGGGACCAGCCGAGCGCGACCATCTCGGCGACAGCGGCCCGGCCCAGCCGGTAACCCTGTGGGAGGGCCGCGTTGCCGACCGCCCGCGCGGAGAGTCGGCCCTCGGCCACCAGGTCCAGGCTGATCGAATAGACGGCGTCGTCGGTGCCGGAGGCGGTGGGGTCGAGGGTCAGCTCGACGTGCGTCCCGGCGGGCAGTTCGCCCAGCCGTTCGGCGAGGGCCCGCGCGAACTCGCGCCAGGCCTCAGTCACCTTCGCCCGCAGGTCAGCCGTGGTCGACTCGTCGAGCAGGATCGACTCGTGCTGCTCAGGCGTGCCGCCGGGCGGGTTTCCGGGCGGTGCCGAGGGGGGGCCTACCGTCATGATCGTCTCCGTCCGTCACGGTCACCCTACCCAGGTTGGCCAGGCGCCGAATCAGGCCGATCGGGATCGGACCCCGGGCCGGGCTCAGGCGGGAGGCGGGTCGCCCAGCTCGACCGGCCAGGCGCCGGCGAGCGCGCTGAGCCGCCCGGCGGCCACCGCCGGGTCGGCCCCGCTCCCCACGGCCAGCCCGAGCAGGTACGCCGTGACCGGAGCGCCGGGGCGCAGCACCTGGTGCGCGACGTCCCGCGCCAGGTCGAGCACCACCGGCACCGGCACCTGGCCCGGGTCGAGGCCCAGCTCCGCGCAGGCCGCCGTGACCCATTCGTCCAGCACCGTCATCGCGTCCACTCCTCCGCCCGGCGTACGTCCTCGTGAGTGTCGCAGTCGAACCAGGGCGGCGGGCCCGTGCCCGACCAGGGCACCTCGCGCACGGCCAGCCCGGCCAGCAGCGCCCGCACCGCCGCCCCGTCGAGCGTGCCGCCTCGGGCGGCGGCGAGCCGGTCGAGGGCCGCCCGCAGCGGCGCGACCCGCCACACCCCACAGAGCTGCTGTCGCCGGCCGTCGAGGTCGACGAGGCACGCGCCGTCCACCGTCGGGTCGGCAAGCTGGTCGCGCAGCGCGCGTACCGCGTCCTGGGTGAGCAGGGGCAGGTCGGCGGCGAGCAGCGCCACGGTCGTCGTGCCGGCGGGCAGCAGGGACAGGCCCGCCGCGGCGGCGGCCACCGGCCCACCCCCCGGTGGGCTCTCCCGGGTCAGTCGGACTCCCGGCGGCACGGTGCCGGCCGGACCGACCAGGACCCGGACGTCGGCGTCGGCGACAGCGGCCAGCACCCGGTCACGCATCGGCCGGCCGCCGACCGGCAACCCGGGCTTGTCCACACCGCCCATCCGGCGCGCGGATCCGCCCGCCAACACGATCGCCGCCCAGCCCGCCACGCGATCACCGTACCGCCCGGCCGCGTCGGGAACGCATGTCGCGGAGTCGACAGGCTGGGCGGGAGCAGACGGCCCGGACGGGTCTGTAAATCTTGTTAATTCCTTCATAGAGTGACGACTCAGGGACGCTCCGTCCGTAGCCTCGTGGTGCCCCTTGGCCGGACAGGTCAGCAGCGCTTCGGGGCGGGCGCCACGCTCTTCGACGTTGGACGAAGGGACAGGTGTACATGCCAGCAGGAGACCGTCCGGAACTGCCCACCCTGGTCGGCCGGAACCGGGAACGCGAGCTCCTGCACGAGGCGCTGGATCAGGCCCGGCGGGGCTGCGGCGGGACGATCTTCCTGGTCGGCGGCGACGGCATGGGCAAGTCCCGGCTGACCCTGGAGACGGCCCACCGGGGACGGCGGGCCGGAATGGGCGTGCTGCTCGGCCGGGCGGGCTCGACCGTCCGCGCCGTGGCCCTGCGCCCCCTGACCGAGGCGTTGGCCCTGCTGTTCCGCACCGAGCCGATCCTGGAACACGCCAGCCTGCGGCCCTACCGGTCCGCCCTCGGCGGCCTCATCCCGGAGTACCGGTCGACGGAGACGGCGCAGACCACCCCGTCCCCCGTGCTGCTCGCCGAGGCGGTACTGCGGCTACTCTCGGTCACCGGCGCCGGCCGGGGCTGCCTGCTAGCCCTGGAGGATCTGCACGACACCGACCCGGCGACGCTGGCCGTGGTCGAGTACCTGGCCGACAATATCGCCGACCAGGGCACCCTGCTGCTGGCCACCCTCCGGCCCGAGCCGGGGCCGGCGTGGGACCTGGCGCAGGCGCTCGGCCGACGGTGCAGCGGCACCGTCCTGTGTCTGGAGCCGCTGGGCCGCCGGGCAGTGCACCTGCTGGTGGCGTCCCGGCTGGGCCTGGACCCGGAACGGATACCGGAGCCGGTCCTGGACCGGCTCTACCGCGACAGCGCCGGCAACCCGTTCCTGGCCACGGAACTGCTGCACGCCATGCGGGACGGCGGCAGCCTGGTGGTGGAATCCGGCGGGTGCCTTCTGGTCGACGAGGTGCACACCGACGTACCGCCGATCGTGCGGCACAGCATCACCGACCAGGCCGACCGGCTCGGCCCCGCCGGCCGGCACCTGCTCACCGCCGCGGCCGTGATCGGCGAACGGTTCCCGATCTCCGTGCTCGGCCGGGCCCTGCGGATGGAACAGGACGACCTGCTCGGGCACCTGCGCGCCGCCGTCACCGCCGGCCTGCTCGCCGCCGAGGCCGACAACCACGACTGGTACGCCTTCCACACCATGACGACCGCCGTCGCGCTGCTCGGCCAACTCACCCCCACCGACCAGGCCGCCCTCGCCTTCCGGTTGGTCGACGCGGTGAACGAGCTGCACCCGGGCCTGCCCGGGGAGTGGTGCCGGTTCACCGCCCGGCTCACCCAGCTCGCGGGCGACGTGCGGGGCGCCGTACGGCTGCTCGCCCTGGCCGGGCGCCGGGACCTCAACGCCGGGCGGCTGCGGTCGGCGACCGAGACCCTCGACCGGGCATGGCGGTTGTCGCAGGCGTCGGCCGACAACCCGCTCCGCGCCGACGTGCTGCACGAGCTGCTCTGCGCGCTGCTGGAAAGTGGCGAGGCCCGGCGCGGGTTACGGCTGCTCGACAACCTCGATGACCTCTGCCACCCGGCCGTCCCGCCCGAGCGGCTGGCCGCGGTGCACGTCCTGTTCGCCCGGCTCGCCCTCCTCGCCGGCCGGCGCGCCGACGCCGCCACACAGCTCGACGCCGCCCGTACGGTGCTCGGTCCCGGTGCCCACGACCGACAGACCGCGGCGGTCGACGCCGTCGCCGCCGCCCACCTGGGCCCGGACGCGCCGGAACGGGCCGCCCGGCTCGCCGCGCGCGCCGTGCGGAAGGCCGAGTTCGCCGGGCTGTCGGGCGTCGCCTGCCTCGGCTGGCAGGCGCGCGGGACACTGGCCCGGCCGCAGGGCGCGGACGAGGCTCAGTGCTGCTTCCTCCGGATGCACCGGCTCGCCGAGCGACACCACCTGCCGCTGTGGCGCAACCGGGCCGCGGTGCTCCTCGCCGAGCAGCAGTGGCTGCTCACCGGCGACACCGAGGCGCTGCTGCGCGCCACCGAACGGGCCCGGCGGACGGGCGCCTCGGCCGTGCGGCACACGGTCGACGTCCTGCTCGCCTGGGACCACGCGCTGCGGGCCGAGTACGCCGAGGCCGAGCGGCTCGTCGAGGAGTGCGCGGCCGAGGCGCACCGGCTCGGGCTGGGCGACACCGCGCCGCTGCTGGCGTTGGTCCGCGCGGTGTGTGCCGGACACCAGGGGCGGCGGCAGCAACTGGACGCGGTACTGGCCGGCATCTCGGACGACGACACGGGCCGGCCGGTCGTCGCGCTCGCTCACGGCATGGCCGGCGCGGTGTGTGCCCTGCTGGAGGAGGACCCGGGACGGGCCCGCCGCGAGCTGGACCGGGCGGCAGCGTACGACGCCGAGCGACCCGCGCCCTACCCGCTCGCCGGCCACCAGGGGCTGGGCCTGCTGCTGGCGGTGCTGAACGGCGACGCCGACTGGCGCCGGTGCTGCGAGATCCTGGCGACGCCGGCCGGGCGGCTGCACTGGAACCGACAGTTCGTGCTGCTGGCGAAGGCGGTGCTGCTCGGCCGGCAGGGCGAGCGGGAGTCGGCCGCCGCGACGGTGACCGCGGTGTGGCGGGCACAGGCCCACCCGGTGGTCGTCCACCTCGGCCTGCGACTCGTCGCGCCGGCGGCCCACGCGGACCGGTGGGGGAACCCGGTCGACTGGCTGCGCGGCGCCGAGGAGTACTTCTGCCGGACGGGGCTGTCGGCCCCGGCCCGCGCCTGCCGGGCCCACCTGCGCCGGCTCGGCGTGGTGGTGCCGTACCGCCGCACCACGAGCCGGGTGCCGCAGCCGCTGCGGCTGATCGGGGTCACCGAGCGGGAGTACGAGGTGCTCCAGCTCATCGCGGACTGGTCCGACAACCGCAGCATCGCCAGCGAGTTGTTCATCTCCCCGCGCACGGTGGAGAAGCACGTAGCGAGCCTGATCGCCAAGACCGAGCAGGCGAACCGGGCGGCGCTCAGCCGCTACGCCGCCCGGGTCCGGGACGAGGTCACCTCGGGCTGACCGTCCGGTACCGGCCGCCGAAGAAGACGGCCGGGTCCACGTCGTCCCCCGCCTGGCACCGGTACGGGGAACCGAGCACCAGCATGTGGTCGGCGGCGCCGATGAGCTGGGTCACCGCGCACACCGCCGTCGCCATCGCCCCGTCGAGCAGGGGCAGCCCGTCGACCGTGCGGTGCGCCACCCCGGCGAAGCGATCCCCGGCGGCGGCGGTCGCGAACCGGTCGGCCAGTTCCCGCTGCCGACGGTCCAGCAGGTTCACCGCGAAACCGCCCTCGGCCGTGATCGCAGCCAGCGTGCGGCTCGTACGGGCCAGCGAGACGAGCAGCAACGGCGGGCGCAGGGAGACCGAGGTGAACGCGTTCACCGTGCAGCCGACCGGCCGCCCCGCCAGCCGGCTGGTCACCACCGCTACCCCGGTGGCCCAGTTGCGCATGAACTCCCGCAGCTCGGGGCCGCTGACCGGCGTCGACCGGGCCGACTCCGGGCCGCCGCCCGGGAGGGGACGGGCCGGCTCGGCCCCGGGGGCCGGCGGCGCGGCCGGGGCCGGATCCGCCGTTGCCACCCGGATGGCCGCCACCCCGGCACGTCGGGAGGCCATGGTGGTCACCGCGCGCCGGCCAGGTTCGACCGCCCGGCGGCGCCGGCCGCCCGGTCGGCCCGGGAGGCGTCGGCGTCGCCGAGTTCGGCGTGGCAGTGGGCGCGTCGGCTGAGCAGCTCCTCCCGGTCCGCACCGGGCGCGTCCAGCGCCCGGCTGTAGTCCGCGACCGCCTCGGCCCAGCGGCCCGCCGCCTCGTGGACGAACCCGCGGTTGTACAGCAGGTCCGGGTTGTCCGCGTCGACGGCGAGGGCGGCCGTCAGGTCGGCCACGGCACGCTCGTGGTCACCGCTGTCGAAGGCCAGGGCGGCCCGGCTGGCCAGCGCGGCCACCAGCGCCGGGTCTGCCGCCAATGCCTCGTCGAGGTACCGCCGGGCGTCCGCCTCCGCCCCGTCCGTCACCGCCAGCACCCCACGCAGGTGCAACAGCCGGGCGTCACCGGGGTGGCGGAGCAGCCCCTCCTCGACGTGCGGCCTGGCGGCGTCGACCGATCCCTCGTCGAGCAGCAGGCTGATGAGGTTCACCCGGGCGTCGAGCTGGTCGGGCTCCAACTCGACGACGTAGCCGAAGTCGGCGATCGCCCCCGCCAGGTCGCCCAGCTCGGCCTTGAGGTCGGCTCGGTTGTAGTACAGCTCGAAGAAGGGCGGCGACAGGCTGATCGCCGTGTCGCAGTCCACGACCGCGCCGCTGAGGTCGCCCAGCCGCCGCCGCACGTCGGCCCGGTCGAAGTAGTAGTCGGCGTAGTTCGGGTCCAGCTCGATAACCTTGCTCAGGTCCGTCAGCGCCTCGTCGAGTCGGCCCAGGGCGAGGTACGCCTTCCCCCGGTTGTGCACCAGCACCGAGCGGTGCAGCCGGTGCTTGTCGCCGGGCAGTTCCCGGTCGAGCCGGTTCAGCCCCTCGTCGACCAACCGCAGCGCCGCCGCCACCCGACCCAGCCGCATCTCGATCAGCGCCAAACCGTTGTTCTGGAACACCGAGTGGAAGGCGCGCTTCTCCAGGTCGGGCAGGAGCGCGGCGATCGCGATGGAGTTGTTGATGTAGCCCCGGGCCAGGTGGTGGTCCTTCAGTTCCTCGGGATGAAAACGGGTGTAGAGCATGGCCAGCGCGTACCCGGTGGACATCTGCAGCTCGGGGTCGGCGTACCGGCTACGCAGGTCGAGGTACGTCGGCTCGGCCTCGACGGTGCGGCCGAGCACCACCATCGCCGAACTCGCCCGCGTGCTGAGCAGCCAGAACCGCTCCATCTGCGTGTCGGGGTCGACGATGGCCCGGCCACGGGTCCCGTAGTCGATCACCGCGTGGTAGTAGCCCATCGCGCCGCAGTGCCGTGCCGCCTCGTACAGCGCCTCCGCGCCGGCACCGGCGGGGTCGCTGCCGCGCTCCAGGTGCCAGGGGATCGCGCCGAGTTCCAGGCTCCACTCGTTCCGCTCACGCAGCAGTGCGGCGCGGGCGTCGTGCAGCACCGCCCGCACCCGGGGGGCGGCCCGTCGGTACGCGGCCGACTCGGCCGGGTCGGCGGAGGTGCCGTCGGCGTCCACGTACGCCCGCAGCAGCTCCTCCCGGCCACGCTCGGCCGGGGCGACCCGGTTCAGTTCCGGCAGCCGGTCCGCGTACCGGTCGAGGGCGGCGGTCAGCTCGGGCTCCAGCGTCCCACCGGCGGTGCCGACGAGCACCCGCACCGCCTCGGGCCGGACCCGGCGCAGGAAGATGCCGAGGAACTCCTGGTCGGTGGGGTCCGCCTCGTCCACCCGGTCGAACGCGAGGCGTAGCGGGCGGTGGCCGGCACGGGCGGCGTACCCGGCGAGGAACTCCGTCGCGCCGTGCGCCAGGCGGCGGGTGCGGTTGGCGGGATAGATCCGGGTCCGCTCCTCGGGCACCGCCAGCGAGGTGAGGGTCTCGGGGGCCGCGTCGATCGTCCCGCGCAGCTCCGGGGCGGCGGAGAGGACCTCGGTCAGGTGCCGCTGGACGAGATCCGGCCAGCGTTCGTACGCCTGCGGCACGACCAGCCGCAACACGCTGCCCAGGCCGGTGTAGGGGCCGCGCAGCCCCCGGTGACAGTCGACCGCGATATCGACCTGCTCGCCGTCGGCCGGCGCCGGCCCGATCCGCCATTGATGTGCAGTCATGCCGTTGCTCCTCCGTTGGGATGGACCTTGCGTCGCGGTGGGTGTCGGGGGTGGCCGGGCGGGGCGCCGTCAGCCCGCCGTCGCCGGGTCTGGTGCGGGGGCCGCCCGCCGCCGGGTACGACCGGCGAGCAACGGCAGCAGCACGATCTCGAAGGCCACCAGCAGCAGCGACCCGACGGAGTCCCAGAAGCCGGCGCCGGTGGGGGATCCGTCGACCAGGGCGGAGAAGACCCGGGAGCCGAACTCCAGCACCAGCGGCGCGGTCCAGAGCGTGACGGTGATCAGCAACGCCAGCACCCCGCCGCAGGTGATCAGCGCGAACCAGGGCGCGAGCTGCCGGTCCCGCGGGGTCCAGTCCTCGTCGTCGGCGTCGGACGGGCGGACCCCGGGCAGCCAGGCGAACCGGTCGCGCAGCCAGGCCCGGCTCACCTCGTCCAGGTTGGTGCAGCCCAGCGCCGTGGTCGCTACGTAGTACAGGTCGGTGCGCAGGAAGACGTAGAACTGCCAGGACATCCGCAGCAGGACGGTGTACGCCACCGCCAGCGCGAGCCGTCCCGGCCAGGACAGCCCGTCGGAGAGGCCGACCCAGGCGACGAGCACCAGCGCGCCGAAGAGCACCGCGTCGGCCAGCAGCCCGGCCAGCATCGGCAGGTAGCGCTGCCGGGCCGGCACGGTGAGCAGGGCGTCCAGCTCGGTCTCCACCACCGCGTAGTAGAGCCGGCGGCCGACCCGCATCTTGGTGGGCAGGCCGAGGCGGCGGGCGGCGAGCAGGTGGTACCACTCGTGCCACAGGATGGCCGGCGACTGGCACAGGGCCAGCCCGAGCTGCACGGCGAGCAGCGACGGGACGAAGAAGACATTCGAGGCGTGCGGACGCAGCTCCGGGCGGCTCACCATCGCCACTGCGGCGGCGACCACAATCAGGGCGTACGCCGCCCACGCCAGCGGGGTGAAGGCGGCCCTGCCGAGCCGCCGGAAGCGGACCTGGGGCGGCCGGGCCGGCGCTTCCCCGTCCGCCCGGACAAAGCCGAGTTCGCGCAGCGCGTCGACGAAGTCCACCATGTCGACGGGCTCGCCGAAGGTGCTCCGGTACCACTGCTCCGCCTCCGCGACCGGCATCCCGTCGGCGAGGCGGCGCAGCAGCGCGACGCCGTCCTCGGGCAGCACCGCGAACGACGTGGCGTCGATCCGGCCGACCGTGACCCCGTCCCGCTCCGGCACGTACGTGAGTGGATGGAACTCCAGGCGGGTGCTTGACATGGTTCCTCCAGGGCGTGGGCCGGGGAACGGCCGTCCCGGCACCGGAGCCGGGACGGCCGGACCGGTCAGCAGCAGTCCGTGCAGTACAGCGGCGCCGACGTGGTGAGCTTGATGGAGCCCGTCTTGCGGATCGTGATCTTCTTCATGCCGTTCACCTCCTCGGCCGGCGGGTCGTGGGGGCGGCCGGCTGAGGACGAACCTGCCAGCCGGACGCCCCGGGCGGCATGGGGAGCGGCCCCCAAACTTCCGCTGCGCCACAGCGGCGAAGATGGGGCCGTTCCCCCATGTCCGCGTCGCCCCCTCGGCGGCACGCTGTCCGCATGCGAGACGACGCGCTTTCGGTGATCATCTGCGGCTCCAGCGCCGCGATGGCCGCCTCCGGGTACCTGTCCTGGCTGCGCCAGGAGATCGACCTGCCGCTGCGGGTGCTGCTCACCGCCAGCGCCGAGCGGTTCGTGCAACCCCAGGTCGTCGCCTGGTACGCGGACGAGGTGTTCGCCAGCGGCGACCCCGCGCTGAACCCGACGGAGTTCGCCAAGCGCTCGCTCGGCATCGTGGTGCTGCCGGCGACCGCCGGCACGATCGCCGCGACGGCGCTCGGCCTGGCCGGCACCCCCGCGCAGACCGCCCTGCTGGCCAGCGACCGGCCGGCGATCTTCTTCCCGAGCATGAACAAGTCGATGTGGACGAAGAGGATCACCCAACGCCACGTGGAGACCCTGCGCGACGAGGGCCACACCGTCGTCGAGCCGCAGGAGCGGGTGATCTTCGAGCTGTGGCAGCGCGAGAATGTCCTGGGCATCGCCATGCCCCCGCCCGACGCGGTCACCGAACTCGTGGTGAGCTGGCTGGAGAGCAGCCTGTCCGGCGAGGCCGAGGAAGCCGAGGAGCCCGCCGACCCGGCCGCCGCCTCCTGAGTCGGGCCCCCGGGCACCCCGGCCGCCGCCTCCGGGCACCCCGGCCTCACGCCCCCGACCCCCGCCGGACTCACGCCCCGGCCGGCTACGTGCTGACTACCGCTGCGGCTGCGCTGGATGCGCCGGGCCGCGTCGGCCAACCTCGACCGGTTGCGTGGCCCCGGCCGAGCCGTTCGGGCAGGATGGCGGGATGGGACGGGCCACTGACCGGCGGAGTGTGCTCCGCATCGACCTCGACGCGGCCGACCCGGCCCGCGTCGCGGTGCGCCGCCCGGACACCCTGGCGGCCGAGGAGCCGCTGGAGATCCGGGTCGGGCCGGGCGGCCCGGGGCGGCGACGGCCGTTGGCGGTGACCATGCGTACCCCCGGCGACGACCTGGACCTCGCGGTCGGTTTCCTGCTCACCGAGGGGCTGATCCGCTCCGACGCCGACGTACACACCGCCCAACTCTGCGCGGGCGCGGAGACGCCGAACACCTACAACGTGGTGGACGTGGTGCTCGCCCCCGGCGTGCCGGAGCCGGCCACCGACCCGTCCCGGAACTTCTACACCACCAGCTCGTGCGGCGTGTGCGGCAAGGCCAGCATCGACGCCGTGCGGACCCGCTCCCAGTTCGCCGTCACCGACGACCCGCTCACCGTGCCGGCCGAACTGCTCGCCGAACTGCCCGACCGGCTGCGGGCGGGGCAACGCAACTTCGACCGCACCGGCGGCCTGCACGCGGCCGGGCTCTTCACCGCCGAAGGCGAGCTGGTGGTGCTGCGCGAGGACGTCGGCCGGCACAACGCCGTCGACAAGGTCGTCGGCTGGGCCGTACGGCAGCGCCGCCTGCCGCTGGCCGGGCACCTGCTGCTGGTGTCGGGGCGGGCCAGCTTCGAGCTGACCCAGAAGGCGTGGATGGCCGGCGTACCGCTGCTCGCCGCGGTCTCCGCCCCGAGCACCCTGGCGGCGGAGCTGGCGGAGGAGGCAGGGATGACGCTGGTCGGCTTCCTACGCGGCCGAACGATGAACGTCTACGCGGGCGCGCACCGCCTCGCGTAAGGAAGGGCACCTTACGGTAGAGAAGGGTGCCCTTCTCACCCGCCCTCGACAGGGGCGATGGCTCCGCCGGTTGCCCGCAGGAGGCCGCCCGTCCCAGCAACGCCGAGTCAACCGGTGACGCGCTCGCCAGCCAGGCTGGACGCGCACCCGGACACTGCCGGTACCCGCATTCGTCGTCATGATCCTCGTCGGCAGGCCCGAGGCGGCGTACCCATGATCGTCTGTCGTTGACCGGCAGTTTGCACGGCGTGTCGTGCCGGTGAAGAGCAGACGATCAAGAAGCCTTACGGGCCTTGGCCACTGGCGACCACCCAGGTGTTGCTGGTCGAGTTCCACCTGACCGACGACAAGGTCGGCGACGACTTCGCGACCGATTACGCCCCCTCTTCTACATGATCAACCGTGACGATCTGGCCGCTCGCCGGTTCGAACGGGTGTCGCTGGCCTCCGACTTCCACGGGTGACCAGGGCTGTTCCGGGCAGGACACCCCCCGCCGGCACCCGCGCCCCGATCGAGCCCTGCTAACCGCGAGCGCGGGCCCAGGACAGAAAGCGCTCAGTGAGGCCGTCCGGCGGCTTTCCAGGTGACAACCGCGCGAGCTGCTCGGCCGCCTCATCCTGCAGGACCGCCAGGTAGATGAGCAGGGCAGTGCGGTTGCCCCGGTACTCGACCAGCAGCGACAACCGCGCCTCGCCGCACGGCCACGGGTGGCCGCAGGCGCGGCACAGCCACATCGGGCGCAGCGGCACGTGCGGGCGGGCGGCGCGCGACATCAACGCACCCGCAACGCGATCGCCCGTGCCTCGTCGTCGGTCAACGGCAGGAACCACAGGAAGCGCCGCACGATCTCCGGGGGCGTCGGCCCGCCCGGCCGTCCCCGGAGGTCGCGGACGGCCTCCTGCGCCAGCCGCAAGAACTCCGGCAGCAGCGTCGTGCAAATCTCGTTGTCGATCGGACCCGCCGTCCAGGCCGGGCAGGGAAACGGCCTGCCGCAGCGCCGGCAGGTCCACGCTGGCCCATGGGAGAAGTGCTCCGCCAGGGCCTGCGGCGCGGAGACGCGCGGGCGGTACCGCATCAACTGCGCCGGGGTGGGCAGCTCACCGGCCAGGCCCCGGACGAGCCGCGTCACCGCGTCGTGGCGCGGCCCCCGGTACGGCGGGATCATCGGACCGACCAGCGGCGGGTCGTACGGGACCGGGTCCTGCGGTGGCGGGGCCGGCCTCGGCGCGGGTTTCGGGCCGGCGGGCTCGGGGTCTCGTCGCGGCGTCGCGGCCCGGCACGCCCGGCAGGTCTGACACCCGCAGCGCCGGCCCCGGCGGGGCCGGTGCGGCTCTCCTCGGTACGACATGTTTCCCCTCCTCGTCGGGATTGGAGAGGGGGCCGCCCGCTCGTCGCGCGCAGGAAGGACCGGGGCGGCCCCCTCGACGTACGCGACCGCCGGGCAACTCCTCCACCGGCCACGCCGTCCTGCACGAAACGCTCTCAACCGATCACGGACAGTGGTACTGCCGCGTGCGACCATCAGGGGACGTCTACGAAAGGTCCCTGACGATGGCCAGGAACGAGGCCCTACGCACAGCGCTCACCGTCGCAGGCATGACCAGCAGCGACCTGGCTGCCAGGTGCGATGTGGACCCCAAAACCGTGGAACGCTGGATCAGCCGGGGCCGGGTTCCCCATCCACGCTCGCGGGTGCGTGTGGCCGAGATCCTGGGTAAGGATGGTGACGTGCTCTGGTCTGAGGTCTTGCGTCGCGCGGTCAAGGTCGGGTCTGATCGGGAGCTTCTCGGTCTGTACGCCCGGCGATCCGACGTACCGCGCCCCCTCTTTCGTGAGCTGATCGAGCGCGCGGAATCAAGATTGTGGTTTGGGGGTTACACCAGCTACTTCGTCTGGCTTGAGGTGCCAAAGGCCGCCGCCACCCTGGGTACGAAGGCCGGCCATGGTGCCGACGTGCGATTCCTGCTCGGTGATCCAGCAAGCCCAGTCACGACCGGACGCGACCGTATCGAGGCGACCCCACTGACCCTCGCGACGCGAATCGCCATGTCGCAGGCGGAGATCGCGAAGGCACCAAGCGCTCTACCAGTACGAATGTCTGACCGACACGTGGGCATGTCTGTATGGATCTTTGATGACGAGGCTATCGTCGCGACCCATATCGGGGCTGGGCTGGGCCAAGATTCAGTGACCCTGCATCTCCGCCGCCGGGAAAGCGGTGGTCCCTTCGACCGCTATGTGGAGCACTTCGAGGCGCTTTGGGCAGACGCCCAACCCACTTGATCGACCGCCATGAACGCGGAGACCATTCTGCTTTCCATGAGTCTGGCCCGCCTCAGGTGCGGTGGCGAGGTCGATGAACGCCTGATACGCCTCCGGATCACCCCCGCATGCGCGGGGAGCAGGATGACGCGGGTCGGTCCCGCTTCCTCGGGCCAGGATCACCCCCGCATGCGCGGGGAGCAGACCATGGGCGCATCCGGTGACGCGCAGTCGCAGGGATCACCCCCGCATGCGCGGGGAGCAGCCGCTGACGTTGACCGCTGCCCGCCGGAAATCGGGATCACCCCCGCATGCGCGGGGAGCAGGCAGTTTTCCGGGCGCTGGCCACGTCGGGGTCGGGATCACCCCCGCATGCGCGGGGAGCAGACATCGGAGCCCTCGGCGCCGGTGGGCGGCCGGGGATCACCCCCGCATGCGCGGGGAGCAGTTGAAGCCAGCCCTGAAGGGGGCGGTCAGGATCGGATCACCCCCGCATGCGCGGGGAGCAGTCGGTGCTGGCCGTGGCCCAGGCCGAGGAGGAGGGATCACCCCCGCATGCGCGGGGAGCAGAGCCCGGACGGCGCGACCATCGTCGGCACGGGGGGATCACCCCCGCATGCGCGGGGAGCAGATCCCGACGTCAAACGTCGACGAGGACGACTTGGGATCACCCCCGCATGCGCGGGGAGCAGACTTCCTGACCTGGGGCGCTAAAGATCCACTTCTCGTTTTTCCTTCACTTCGCTGCCCAAGATCGACTCCTCAGCGATGACTGCCAGGCGGTGCACGTCGGGCACAGCGTAAGACGGAAGAGTCCTCGAAGGGGAGATCCGGAAGCGCCACGCCCAACCTCCCCGGCCAACCTGCTCGTTCAACCGCGTCGGCGGCGTCGGCGGCGGAGCACCTCCGGCGGGCCGGTCGTTGGCCAGCCGTCGAGCTCAGACGGAGGCACCCCGCGTCGCAACAGGTCGTCCAGAAGCAGCGCGAGCGAGTAGTCCGGGTGCGCCTCGATCACCCGTTCCAGGGCCACCGCCGCCAGCGCTCCCTGCCCGGCTCGCCAGGCGGCGAAGGCCAGCAGGGAACCCGGTGCGGCGATCAGGTCCCGTTCGGCGCGGCGCAGCACATCGGTCCAGAGGGCGACGTCCCGTTCTCGCCCGTCGGTGCGTTCCCAGGCGTGGTCGCGGATCGGCAGGTGGGTGAGGAGCAGGGTCAACCAGGCCACCTCGTCGTCGGTGAGCCGCTCGCCTCGGCGACGCATGGCCTCTCGAACGGCGAGCGTGCCGGCGCGGCGCAGTGCCCGGCCGCCGAGCAGGTCGGCCTCCGGTGCCTCGTCCAACAGGGTGGCCAGCCGGCGTTCGGCGCGGTCGACCGCCTTGCGCATCGCCACCCGGGCGGGGCCGTCGAACGGGGCCACCTGCCCGGTCAGGGCCTCCCGGTCGGGCAGCGCCACCTGGCCGGCGAAGACCGCCGCCGCGCTGACCTCGCTGGCCCCGGTGTCGTACGAGGTGCCCTCGGGCGGGCAGCAGGCCGGCTCGTCGCACAGATACGACCAGTATCGGCCGTCGGTCACCCGTAGGGCGTCGAGCACGGCCAGGCCGGCGGCGGCCAGCGACCGGCGTACCGCGTCGACGGCGGGGGTGACCCGGGGCGCGTCGCCGTACCCGAGCACGGTGGCGGACTCGGCGCCCTGCCGGGCGATGACGTCGGCCAGGTGGGCGGCCGGGTCGAGCGGGTCGTCGCCCGGGCCGGGCAGGTCCGCCCGGGCGGCGAAGACGATCCGCCGGCCCCGCAGCGCGACCACCACCATGCTGTCGGCGGGGTGGAAGCCGAGCAGGTACGGCACGGCGGCGATGAGGTCGGCGGGCGAGCGGACGGTGAGCCGGGCTCGGTCGACGAAAGTCATGGGGGCAGCCTCGGCCGCCGCCAGCCACCCCGTCCCTCCCTGTGGACGACACGCAGGTTGTCCACAGGCACGCAGAGTAGCGGTGCAGGTCAGCCCCGATCGGCTGGTAGACGAAGTCCGCACTTCCAGGGCGAATGCCGACGCCTGACCCCCGGACCCCCACGGAGAGCGCCCCCAGCGGCTACCTTGCGCTCATGGACCTGGCGTACCTGCGGGCGCATCCGGAGCACCTGCCGACCTTCCTCACCCACCAACGGATCCGGGAGACGCCGGTCTCCGGCGGGGACATCTGCGCGGCGTCCCGGCTGACCCTGGACGACGGGCACTCGCTCTTCGCCAAGACCTGGCCGCAGGAGCGGGCCGGGCGTCCGGCGCCGGAGGGCTTCTTCGCGGCCGAGGCGGCCGGGCTGCGCTGGCTGCGGGAGGCCGGCGGGGTGCCCGTACCGGAGGTGGTGGTGGCGCTGCCGGAGCTGCTGGCGCTCGACTGGGTGGAGCCCGGCGAGCCGACGCCGGAGGGCGCCGAGCGGTTCGGCCGCGAGCTGGCCGTGACCCACCGGGCCGGGGCCACCGTGTTCGGCGCGCAGTGGGCCGGCTTCATCGGGGCGCTCCCCGCGGACAACACGCCGGACCCGGGCCCGTGGTCGGACTGGTTCGCGCGGCGACGGCTCGCCCCGTACCTGCGGATGTCGATCGACGGCGGTGCGCTCACCGGCGTCGAGGCCGCGCTCGTCGAGCAGGTCGTCGACCGGATCGGCGAGTTCGGCGGCGACGAGCCGCCGGCCCGGGTGCACGGCGACCTGTGGCCGGGCAACCTGCTGTGGGGGGCGGACGGGCGGGCGTGGCTGATCGACCCGGCTGCGCACGGCGGCCACCGGGAGAGCGACCTTGCCCAGTTGGCGCTCTTCGGCGGCCCGCCGCACCACGACCGGATCATGGCGGCCTACCGGGAGGCGTGGCCGCTGGCCGACGGGTGGCGCGAGCGGGTGCCGCTGCACCAGCTCCACCTGCTGCTGGCGCACACCGCCCTCTTCGGCGCGACGTACCGCGACGCGGTCGCCCGGGCCGCGCGCGCGGCCCTGGGCGGAGCCGGGCGCGCTACGGTCGAACGGTGACCGCCGCCCCGCCGACCGACGGCGTCCTCGTCGACCGGTACGGCCGCGTCGCCCGGGACCTGCGGGTCTCGCTGACCGACAAGTGCAACCTGCGCTGCACGTACTGCATGCCGGCGGAGGGGCTGCCCTGGCTGGCCGGGCCGCAGTTGCTGACCGACGACGAGATCGTCCGGCTGGTTCGGGTGGCGGTGCGGCTGCTGGGGATCTCGGAGGTGCGGTTCACCGGTGGGGAGCCGATGATCCGACCGGGCCTGCTCGGCATCGTCGCGGCGGTGGCCGCGCTGGAGCCCCGGCCGCGGATCTCGCTGACCACCAACGGCCTCGGGCTCCAGCGGCTGGCCCCCGCCCTGCGCGACGCCGGGCTGGACCGGGTGAACGTGTCCCTGGACACCGTCGACGCCGGCCGGTTCGCCCGGTTGACCCGGCGGGACCGGCTCGCGGACGTGCTCGCCGGGCTGACCGGGGCGGTCGCCGCCGGACTCACCCCGGTCAAGATCAATACGGTGCTGATGCGCGGGGTCAACGACGACGAGGCCCCCGCGCTGCTCCGCTTCGCCCTGGCCCACGGCTACGAGCTGCGCTTCATCGAGCAGATGCCACTGGACGCCCAGCACGGCTGGGACCGGGCGGCCATGGTCACCGCCGACGAGATCCTCGCCGCGCTGCGTACCGAGTTCGATCTTTCCCCCGACCCTGCGGAGCGCGGCGCCGCGCCGGCCGAGACCTGGCTCATCGACGGCGGCCCGGCCCGGGTGGGGGTGATCGGCAGCGTGACCCGGCCGTTCTGCGGCGACTGCGACCGCACCCGGCTGACCGCCGACGGCCAGGTTCGCGCCTGCCTCTTCGCCACCGAGGAGTCCGACCTGCGCGGAGCGCTGCGGGGCGGGGCGGACGACGCGGAGCTGGCCCGGCGGTGGCGGTCGGCGATGTGGGGCAAGCGGGCCGGGCACGGCATCGACGACCCGACCTTCCTCCAACCGGCCCGGCCGATGTCCGCGATCGGAGGGTGACGGTGCACGGTTCCGATCCCACGACCGGGCAGCTCACCGTGCGGTACTTCGCCGGCGCGCGGGCCGCCGCCGGCACCGCCGAGGAGACCGCATCCGCCGGGCGCTCCCTGAACGAACTCACCGGTGAACTGGTCGGACGCCACGGTGGGCGGCTCGCCGCCGTGCTGAGGGTGGCGAGCTTCCTGGTCGACGGCGTCACCTGTCATGATCGTCAGACGCCGCTGCCTGCCGGGGCGACGATCGACGTACTGCCCCCGTTCGCGGGCGGCTGAGGAGGCTGCACGTGTTGGCGACCCTGGCGTTCGTGGGCTTCGTGGCGCTCGTCGTCGGCCTGATCCACTTCTACCTGTGGAAGCGGCTGGTCAAGGACACCACCGGCCCCGGCCGCCTGCGTCGGGTCGGCGCGGTGGCCGCCCTGGTGCTGGCGCTGCTCGTCCCGGCCACCATGGCCGGCACCCAGGCCGGCCTGTACTGGCTGGCCTGGCCGGGGTACGTGTGGCTCGCGCTGATGTTCTACCTGTTCGTCGTGCTCCTCGTGCTGGAGGTGCCGATGCTGGTCGCCCGGCTGGCGCTGCGCCGCCGGGTCGCCGCCGCCGAGCCGGCCGCCGCCGCGCCCGAGCCGGTGCTGGTGGGCGCGTCCGGCGCCGCCGAGCCGCCGGCCGCCGCGGCCGTCGACCAGCCCGACCATGACCCGGCCCGCCGGCTGTTGCTGGCCCGCGGCGCGGCGATCTTCGCGGGCCTCACGGCCGCCGGGGTAACCGGCTACGGGGTACGCAACGCGCTGGGCCCGCCGCGCCTGGACCGGGTGCGGATCCCGCTGGCGAAGCTCCCGCGCGGCATGGACGGCCTGCGCATCGCCACCGTCTCCGACATCCACCTCGGCCCGCTGCGCGGGCGGGCGCACACCGAGCGGATCGTGGCGATGATCAACCGGCTGGACGCCGACCTGGTCGCGGTGGTCGGCGACCTGGTCGACGGCTCGGTCGCCGAGCTGGGCGAGGCGGCAGCGCCGCTGCGCGACCTACGGTCCCGGTACGGCAGCTTCTTCGTCACCGGAAACCACGAGTACTACTCCGGCGTCGAGGAGTGGGTGCAGGAGGTGGACCGGCTCGGCCTGCGGGTGCTCCAGAACGCCCGGCAGGAGATCCGGACCCCAGGGGGCGTGCTCGACCTCGCCGGGGTGAACGACGTCACCGCCGCCGGCACCGGCCTGGCCGCCCCCGCGGACTTCGCCGTCGCCCTCGGCGACCGGGACCCGAGCCGTCCGGTGGTGCTCCTGGCCCACCAGCCGATCGCCGCCGTGGAGGCCGCGAAGTTCGGCGTCGACCTGCAACTCTCCGGGCACACCCACGGCGGCCAGATGGTGCCGTTCAACCTGGCCGTGAAGCTTCAGCAGCCGGTCGCGTCCGGCCTCGGCGAGGTCGACGGCACGAAGGTGTACGTCACCAACGGCGCCGGCTTCTGGGGCCCCCCGGTGCGGGTGGGGGCCAACCCTCAGGTCAGCCTGGTGGAGCTGCGCACCCTCTGACGCTCCCCCGCAGGCCCGGCGCGCGGCCAGGTGGAGCATTGCTCAGGTCACCCGTACGCGTGGCGGGAGGCGACCGTCGCCGCGGGCGTGACAGGATGCGGCGTGCCTCCGTTCAGCGCCGCACCCCCCGGCGGCCCCTCGCCGTTCGTCGCGGACCTGCACATCCACTCGAAGTACTCCCGCGCGTGCAGCCGCGATCTGACCCTGCCGAACCTCGCCTGGTGGGCCCGACGCAAGGGCATCGGCGTGCTCGGCACCGGCGACTTCACCCACCCCGCCTGGTACGACCACCTCCGCGAGACGCTGCACCCGGCCGAGCCCGGCCTGTACCGGCTCAGCCCGGAGGCGGAGCGGGACGTCGCCCGTCGGCTGCCGCCCCGGCTGGCCGACGCGGCGGAGGCGGACCCGGTCCGGTTCATGCTCAGCGTGGAGATCTCCACGATCTACAAGCGGGACGACCGGACCCGCAAGGTGCACCACCTCATCTACCTGCCCGACCTGGACGCGGTGCAGCGGTTCAACACCACCCTCGGGCGGATCGGCAACATCGCCTCCGACGGCCGGCCGATCCTCGGGCTGGACTCCCGGGACCTGCTGGAGATCGTCCTGGAGGCCAGCGGAGACGGCTACCTGGTGCCGGCGCACATCTGGACGCCGTGGTTCTCGGCGCTGGGCTCGAAGTCCGGCTTCGACGCGATCGCCGACTGCTACGCCGACCTGGCCGAGCACGTCTTCGCCGTGGAGACCGGGCTGTCCTCCGACCCGGAGATGAACTGGCGGGTCGCCAGCCTGGACCGCTACCGCCTGGTCTCCAACTCGGACGCGCACTCCCCGCCCGCGCTGGGCCGGGAGGCGACGGTCTTCGCCGCCGACCGGGACTACTTCGCGATCCGCGAGGCGCTGCGCACCGGCGACGGGCTCGACGGCACCATCGAGTTCTTCCCCGAGGAGGGCAAGTACCACGCCGACGGGCACCGGGTGTGCGAGGTCAGCTGGTCCCCGGAGCAGACCCGGGCCGCCGGCGGGCGCTGCCCGGAGTGCGGCAAGCCGGTCACTGTCGGAGTACTCAGCCGGGTCGAGGAGCTGGCCGACCGCCCGGAGGGACACCGGCCCGCCCGGGTCCCGCGCGTCACCCACCTGGTGCCGCTGGCCGAGATCCTCGGCGAGCTGAACCAGGTCGGTCCCAAGTCGAAGAAGGTCGCGGGGAAGCTCAACGAGCTGGTCGCCGCGCTCGGCCCCGAGCTGGAGATCCTGACCCGCGCCCCGCTCGACGAGATCGGCCGCGTCGGCGGGGAGCTGCTCGCCGAGGGGATCGGCCGGCTGCGCCGGGGCGACGTGCGCCGGGTGCCCGGCTACGACGGCGACTACGGAGTGATCACTCTCTTCGACCCGGCCGAGCTGGGCCCGAAGGGGACGGGGGCGCAGGCGGAGACGCTCTTCGACGTACCGGTGCCGGCGCAGCGGACGCCCACGGAGCCGGCGGCGAAGACGAAGGCCAAGCGGCTGGCGGCGGCGAAGGCCGAGCCGAAGCGGAAGGCCGTCCAGCCTGCCCCGCCCCCGCCGATCCCGCCGCAGCCCTCCCCGCACGAGCCGTTCGAGCCGATGCTCGCCGGCATGGAGGAGGTCGGCACCGGTCTGCTGGACCGGCTGGACGCGATGCAGCGGGTGGCCGCCTCCGCGCCGGGCGGGCCGCTGCTGATCGTGGCCGGCCCCGGCACGGGCAAGACCCGGACGCTGACCCACCGGATCGCGTACCTCTGCGCCGAGCTGAACGTGTTCCCCGAGCGCTGCCTCGCGATCACCTTTACCCGGCGGGCCGCCGAGGAGCTGCGGCACCGCCTCGACGGGCTGCTCGGGCCGGTGGCCGAGGATGTCACCGTCGGCACGTTCCACTCGCTCGGGCTGGCCATCCTGCGGGAGAACGCCAGGGCTGCCGGGCTGCCGGCCGACTTCCGGATCGCCGACGACGCGGACCGGGCGGCGGCGCGGGCCGAGGCTGGCGAGGACCTGGCGGCGTACACCGCGTTGCTGCGCAAGCGGGACCTGGTCGACCTGGACGAGCTGCTGACCCTGCCGGTGGGGCTGCTGCGTGCCGAGAAGAAGCTGGTGCAGCGGTACCGGGATCGCTGGCAGTGGATCTTCGTGGACGAGTACCAGGACGTCGACGCGGTGCAGTACGAGCTGCTGCGGCTGCTCAGCCCCGCCGACGGCAACCTGTGCGCGATCGGCGACCCGGACCAGGCGATCTACTCGTTCCGGGGCGCGGACGTCGGCTACTTCCTGCGCTTCTCGGAGGACTTCACCGACGCCCGGTTGGTCCGGCTCAACCGCAACTACCGCTCGTCCGCCCCGATCCTGGCCACCGCGGTGCAGGCCATCGCGCCGTCGTCGCTGGTCCGGGGCCGCCGGCTCGACCCGGCCCGGCTCGACCCGGAGGCCCCGCTGGTCGGCCGGTACGCCGCCGGCTCCGTCTCCGACGAGGCCGACTTCGTGGTACGCACCGTCGACGACCTGGTCGGCGGCCTGTCCCACCGGTCCCTGGACTCGGGCCGGATCGACGGCCGGTCGACGAACCTGTCGTTCTCCGACATCGCCGTGCTGTACCGCACCGACGCGCAGGCCGCGCCGATCGTGGACGCCCTGGCCCGGGCCAACATCCCGGTGCAGAAGCGCTCGCACGACCGGCTGCGGGACCGCCCCGGGGTGAACGCGATCGCCCGCGAACTGCGACACGCCGACGGGCCCGCCGACGGCCTGCCGGCCCGGGTCCGCCTCGCCGGGCAGGTCGTCGCCGACCGCTTCGCCGCCCCCACCCTCGACGGCTCCGGCACGGCACGCCCCGAGGAGGTCCGCGCCGCGGTGGACCTGCTCACCCCGTTGGCCCGGCGCTGCGGCGACGACCTGGAGCTGTTCCTGTCCCAGCTCGCCACCGGTGCCGAGGTGGACGCCCTCGACCCGCGCGCCGAGGCGGTCACCCTGCTCACCCTGCATGCCGCGAAGGGGCTGGAGTTCCCGGTGGTCTTCCTGGTCGGCTGCGAGGACGGCCTGCTCCCGCTGCGCTGGCCCGGCTCCACCCCGGACGAGGACGCGGTCGCCGAGGAGCGACGGCTCTTCTTCGTCGGCCTCACCCGCGCCCAGGACCGGCTGTACGTCAGCCACGCCGCCCGCCGCGCCCGGCACGGGTCGGAGCGGGACTGCCGGCCGACGCCCTTCCTCGACGTGATCGACCCGGGCCTGTTCGAGCGCCTCGGCGAGGCCGAACCCCGCCGGCCCAAGGACCGCCAGCTCCGCCTGCTGTGAAAGGAAGGGCACCTTCTTAACGCCTACGGTAGAGAAGGTTCCCCTTCTCACCGCCCCGACACCCATCGAGCCGGCGAACGGGGCGAGCGGCGTCAGGCGAGGAGGGCGGCGAGCCAGGCGCCGGCGAGTAGGGCCGGCCCGAGCGGCAGCAGGGTGTCCCGGCGGACCCGACGGGCGGCCAGCAGCCCGAGCACGGCCAGCCCGTGCAGCACATGCGGCAGGACCAGCCCGGTCAGCAGCGTCGGCCAGCCCAACCAGCCGAGCGGCAGGCCCAGCACGGCGGCGAGCTTGACGTCGCCGAAACCGAGCCGCGAGCCGGGCAGCAGGGCCAGCAACGCGTACCCGGTAAACGACAGCGCCGCCCCGGCCAGCGGGCCGAGGAGCCGGTCCGGCCGGCCGTCAACCGACGCCGCCGTGACCAGACCGACCATCGCGGCGAGCGCCGCCGCGCCGACCAGCGGGTCGGGCAGCCGCAGGCAGGCCAGGTCGACCACGGCGAGCAGCAGCCCGAGCGCGGCCACCGCGAGGAACACCGGCAGCGCTGCCCCGAGACCCGGCGCGACGCCGAGCCCGCCGAAGACCACCGCCCCGACCGCCGCGCAGGCCGGCGCGGTCGCCACACAGAACGGCGCAGTCGCCAGGCGCGGGGTGGTCGCCGCGCAGGCCGGCGCGGTCGCCGGCCGCGTGGTGGTGAACCGGCCGGCCAACCAGGGTGTGACGGCACCGGCCGCCGCGCCGAGCGCCGCGAGGAGGACAGACAGCCCGGCGGACACCGGCCGGACGTTACCGCCGGCGCACCCGGTCCGCCGCCCCGGTCGGTCGTCCGAGGCGTTCCGTGCTCACCACCAGCGCCACCCCGGCGACGATCACCGCGCCGCCGAGCAGCACCTGGCTGGTCACCGGTTCGGCGGCCAGCAGCGCGCCGAGCGCGACCGCGACCACCGGGTTCACGTACGCGTACGTGGACACCAGCGAGATCGGCGCGTGGTGCAGCAGCCAGACGTACGCGGTGAAGGCGACCAGCGAGCCGGCGACCATCAGGTACACCAGGGCGAGCCAGGACCGGCCGGTGACCTGCCCGGGGTCGAAGTCGCGCAGTTCGCCCCGGGCGGCGGCGAGCACAGCCAGCGCCACCGCACCGGCGAGCATCTCGTAGACCGTGGCGACGAACGGGTCGGTCGGCATCGTCAGGCGGTTGGACAGGAACGACCCCACCGACCAGCAGGTGGCCGCCGCGACCACGGTCAGCGCCCCCGCCAGCGGCACGGCCGTCGGCCCACCCGTCGGCAGCACCAGCAGGACCAGGCCGAGGAACCCGAGGCTCACCCCGGCGAAGGTCCAGAATCGCGGCCGGTCCCCGACGGTCGTACGGAGCAGGACGACCAGCAGCGGGACGGTGGCGGCCAGCAGCGCGGCCACGCCCGAGGGCACCGCCGACCCGGGCGGGCCGGACTCGGCGAGCACCACCAGTCCGTTGCCGCCGGCCAGCAGCAGCACCCCGACCAGCGCAGCCGAGCCGAGCCGACGCCGGTCGACGCGCAGGGCACCCGATCCCCGGCGTACCCGCAGGACGAGCGCGAGCACGGCGGCGGCCGCGGCGAACCGAAGGCTGGCCGAGGTGAACGCCGGCAGCGACTCCACCGCGACCCGGATCCCGAAATAGGTGGAGCCCCACAGCACGTAGACGACTGCCAACGCGGTCCAGATCAGGGCCGGTCGGACCGGAGGCGCGGCGGCTCCGTCGGGCCCGCCCGACCCGGCCGGGCCATCCGGTACGGGCCGGCCGGTCGATGCCCTCGCACGAGCAGGAGGTGATGTCATCGGTTCACCACGCTACGGTGGCCACGGTGGCGGCGTCCTGGTTGGTGGCCGGTCTCACCGCTCGGGTCAGGAGGGTGTGCATGTCGAACTACGGACCACCGGGTGAGAGCCCCGCCGGGCCGTGGCCCGGAAGACGACGGGACGACGGGTACGACACGCCGGCCGAGGCGTGGGCTCCCGACGGATACGACCGGCCCCCCGGACCGTGGACAGGCGACGGGCGGGGGGAGCCGCAGACGGCTTACCCGCCTCGCCAGCCGGGGCACCACGAGCCATCCGAGCGGGGTCCCCACCCGGCGGACCAGGCATCCTGGTCGGACGATCCGCGACGGTTCGCGCAGCCGTCCGGTGAGCCGCAGCCCGACCGGTGGGACCGTTCCGAACCGTGGCCCCACGAACCCGAGGTGTACCGGCCGGGCGGCGGCGGACCGGGGTACCCAGCGGCCCGCCGGCCCGCTGACCCGTACGCCACGGGGCCGTTCCCGGGGCCCGGCCCGGGCCAGCCGGCGTACCCCGGGGCACCGACGCCGCCGCCGAGCCGGGGGCGCTGCCGAGGGCCGCTGATCGCCGTGCTCGCCGCCCTGGTGGTGCTGCTGCTCGGCGGCGGCTCACTGGTGTGGTACCTGCTCAACCGGGACGAAGCGCCGGAGGGCGCCGGTCAGGCCCAGTCGACTGTCGACCCGACGCCGCAGGAGCAGGCGGCATCCCCGACGGCCCCCGCCCCGAGCGCCGCGGCCCCCGAGTCGTCGGCCGATCCCCGCTTCGTCAAGGCCGGGCAGTGCGTTCGCAACACGGGGTCGGCGGGTGGCAAGCCCAAGCTGCTGATCGCCCCGTGCGCCCCGAAGACGTACGAGGTGCTGCGCCGGTTCGACGGGCAGACCGGCGGCGAGAAGGATGCCGAGGCGAAGTGCGCCAAGGTCACCGGTTACACCAACTGGTACTTCTTCGACAGTCAGCTGGACACCCTCGACTTCGTGCTGTGCCTGAAAGCCCGCTGACGGCGCCGTCCCACCCGTCCTCGCCCCGCCGACCGAACCGCCCCTCGCAGACGCGCCGCCGGCCACCACACCCCTGGGGAAGACATGGCAATCTACGGAACGCCCGGCTCCGGCTCGCCCGACGACGACCCGTACGGCCCGCCGCCCGTCGACCCGACCCTGCCCCAGTGGGGGCCGCCGCCCGGCCCATACCCTGCGACCGGTCAGCCCTCGGCGTTCCCGCCGCCCGGGCCCTACCCGCCCGTGGGTCAGCCGGCCCCGGCCGAGCCGTGGGGTCCGTCGGCCCCGGCACCGGGGTACGGGCCCGGGCCCGTCGCGCCCCCGACGAAGCGGGGCGGCCGGCGGATCGGCCTGATCATCGCCCTGGTGGTCGTGCTGCTGCTCTGTCCCTGCCTCGGCCTGGCCGGGTGGGGTGCCTGGAAGGCTGTCGACAACAAGGGCGACACGTCGGCCGGGCCGACGTTCTCCACCCCTGCGGCGCCGACGGACGAGCCGAGCGGGAAGTCGACCGACAAGCCGACGACGGCCCCCACCACGGTCAAGCCGACCCCGACCAAGAACGGCGGAAAGGGCCTCGCCAAGGGCAACTGCGTGGTCAACGACGGCACGGACACCGACGCTGACCTGCGCAAGGTGCCCTGCGGGCCGGACACCTACGAGATCCTGCTGCGCATCCCGAGCAGCTCGAACGGCAACCGCTGCAAGACCGCGGCACCCCGGTCGACCGCGAACTACGTCTACGACCACCCCCAGGACTCCCTCGACTACGTGCTCTGCCTCAGGAAGCGCACCAGCTAGGCCCCGATAGCCGAAACTAGGGCTGTCTAGCGTGGACGCTAGACAGCCCTAGTTTTGCCTCGACGACCGACGACACGCCGATAGCGCCCTCTACGGATGTCTAGGCTTCCCGCTAGACCGCCCGATATTGTGCGATTCGTGGATCCGGTCCGCAATCCGTACGCCCCGGGCGCAGGTCAGCGCCCGCCCGAACTCGCCGGGCGGGGGCGGGAGCTGGACGTCTTCGACGTGGTGCTGGAACGCATCGCTCGGGGCCGCCCCGAGCGCAGCCTGATGCTCACCGGCCTGCGCGGCGTCGGCAAGACCGTGCTGCTCAACACCCTCCGCTCGCAGGCCATCAACCACCTCTGGGGCAGCGGCAAGATCGAGGCCCGGCCGGACCAGTCGCTGCGCCGCCCGATCGCCGCCGCGCTGCACATGGCGGTCCGTGAGCTCGCGCCCCGGCACCGCGCCCCGGACCGCATCGACGCCTTCCTCGGGGTGCTGAAGGCGTTCGCCCAGCGCTCCGCCCCCGCCGGCCGGGCCGGTACGGCCCCGAAGCTGCGCGACCGTTGGCAGCCCGGCATCGACGTGCCGGCGGCCACCGGACGGGCCGACTCCGGGGACATCGAGATCGACCTGGTCGAGCTGCTGAGCGACGCCGCCACGGTGGCCGCCGACGTCGGCACGGGAATCGCGATCTTCATCGACGAGATGCAGGACGTCGGGGACGAGGACGTCTCCGCGCTCTGCGCCGCCTGTCACGAGCTGTCCCAGCTCGGGGCACCGCTGATCGTGGTCGGCGCGGGGCTGCCGCACCTGCCTGCGGTGCTCAGCGCCGCCAAGTCGTACTCGGAGCGGCTGTTCCGCTATCAGCGCATCGACCGGCTCGACCGGATCGCCGCCGACCGGGCGCTCTGCGCGCCGGCCGAACGGGAACAGGTCGAGTACGAGCCGAAGGCCCTGGACCTGCTCTACGAGTCCTCCGGCGGCTACCCGTACTTCGTCCAGGCGTACGGCAAGGCCACCTGGGACCACGCGCCCCGCTCGCCGATCACTGACGCGGACGTCCGGGTCGCCGCGCCCGAGGCGGAGGCGGAGCTGGCCGTCGGTTTCTTCGGCTCCCGGTTCGAGCGGGCCACCCCGGCCGAGCGCGAGTACATGCGGGCGATGGCGACGCTGTCCCTGGTCGAGGGGGACGCCGGCGGCCGGGACGACATGGACGCCGCCGTGCCCACCGCCGAGATCGCCCGCGCGCTCGGGCGCAAGCCGGCCAGCCTCTCTCCGGCCCGGGACGCGCTGATCAAGAAGGGGCTGATCTATTCCGGGGAGCGTGGAACGGTCGCCTTCACCGTGCCGCACTTCGGCCGCTACCTGCGCACCCAGCCAGCCTGACCAGGGAGCGAGTGGCGTCGAGCCGGGCTGGTTCGGCCAACTCTGACGCAGACGCACAACGCACTGGAAAATGTTGCCCCACAGTCGGTGAGATATATCCTGGCCTTCCGTTGATGCCGCCGTGGACAACCATTGGGAGGGTGACCTCCGTTGGTAAGGAACTCTTATCGCTGATCACCCAGGTTGACCTGGTTAAGTTGTGTTGGGCCGGTTGGAACGCTACGGTCCAAGCGGCCAACCGGCCCAAGCTCGTGTCACGGGGAGAAACATGCGGGTATTCGGGGGCATCTTCCCCATTGCTATTACGGTCGCCCTTCTGACGACCGGCTGCTCGACGGGGTCAGGCGGCGACTCCGGAGCCGTCAAGAATTACGACGAGGCGCTCAAGGAATACAACGCGGCCAAGTCCTCGCTGACCTTGCCGGCCAACAAGAGCTGGGACTCGGCCCAAAAGCTGCGCAGAGAGGCCGATGGATCGCAGGTCGTTTTCCAAGACGGTGCCGCTACGGGGAAGGTCGAGTCCTTCTGGCTGTGCGCCTGGCAGCAGGAGTGGCTGGCGGCCCGCGGCAACGATGCGCAGCGGGAGAAGCAGGCCCTCGACAACCTCGGCAAGTTCACGACTCTGCGCACCTACCAGAAGGACTTCGACCAGGGCAGCCGAGACATCTTTGACGACGAGCTCGCCAAGGCGAGGCTGGGCGATCCCAGCGTCGTGCAACAGAGCGTCAAGGCGAACTGTGCGAAAGTCTGACACGGGAAGTGGTCGAAGGCGCGTGTCGCGCTTCCCGCGCCGCACTCTGACCTTTGTGGCACTACCGGCTGTCGTCCTCTCCGCCGGGGCCTGGCTTCTCGCCGACCGCTCCGGCGCGACCTTTGTTCCGGCGCTGACCGACAACAAGACGCCGTCAACCACCGCCACAGTGGAGCGGCGGAACCTGGTCAGCGTACTGGCGTCGAATGGGTCCGTGGTGTCCTCGCCGAGCTATTCGCTGACCGCACCGAAATCCGGGGTCTATCTTCGCGACCGATCGAAGAAGGGCGTGGTGCCGGCCGGGACCGTCATCGGCTGGATCCGGTCGTCGGGTAAGCGGGTGCCGGTCACGAATCCCGTGGAGGCCACCGTTCAGGACGAACTCGCCTCCTCCGGAACCACGGTTCCGCAGGGCCTCCCCCTGGTAAGCCTCAAGGCCAGCGGCTATGGCATTCGGGCCACCATCTCGGAAGCGCTCATCTACCGCCTGTCCGACCTTGCGCCGGAGGCGACCGCCCAGGTCGACCACGGGCCCGGCCCATTCCCCTGCCGGGTGCTCGGCGGCCCCGATCAAGGCGGCGGAGAAGAGGGATCGGCCGTCAGCGTGACCTGCGCACCGCCTGCGGATCTACGTCTCTTTCCAGGGCTCAAGGGTGTGCTGGCCGTCAGAACCGGCGAGGCGCGAGACGTTCTCGCGCTCCCCGTTGAGGCAGTGGCGGGAAGCGCGGAGCGAGGGCGGGTCCGAGTGCAGGACGCGAATGGATCGACCAGGACACGCGACGTGAAGCTGGGAATGACTGACGGGTCGTACATCCAGATAGTCGACGGTCTCGCGGTGGGCGACGTGGTGGTGTCACCGGCCCCGGCGCTCACGGATCCAGGCGAGGGCTGAGGGCCGTAATTTGCTCCGGCTCAACAGCATTCGCAAGTCCTTCGACGGCCCGAAAGGCGAGCGCGTTGATGTGCTACGGGATCTCTCCGTCCACATCCGGGCAGGGACCACGGCAGCCATTCTCGGGCGCTCCGGCTCGGGGAAGAGCACGCTGCTCGCCATTCTCGGTCTCCTGGACAGCCCCGACTCCGGCACGTACCACATCGGCGGGCAGGAAGTCAGCGGTCTGAGCGACGTGGCCCTCGCCCGCCTGCGCAGTACCCACCTCGGCTTTGTTTATCAACGGTTCTTCCTGCTACCCCACCTGAGCGCCTACGAGAACGTCGAGACGGCCCTCCAGCACGGCATCCCGGTGCCGCGGCGCCGCCGGCGGTCCCTCGTGCTGGAGAGCCTCGACCAGGTCGGCCTCGCCGATCGGACCACCCATCGCCCACGTCAACTGTCGGGTGGCGAGCAGCAACGGGTGGCCATAGCCAGGGCACTGGTACGCACCCCCGCTGTTGTCCTCGCCGACGAGCCCACCGGCGCGCTGGACGAGAACACCAGCGAGCAGGTGATCACTCTGTTGTTGACGGCCGCCAAAGCCCGCGGCGCGACCACGGTGATGGTGACGCACGATCCCGAGGTGGCCATGCGCACCGACCGCACCCTGCACCTCGTCGAGGGGGCGTGGGCACGTGATTAGACGTTTACCTGAGCTCATCTCGATGAGTGCGCGCGAGTTACGGGCCCGCGGCGGCCGGGCGCTGCTCGCCTGCCTCAGTTTGGTGATCGGGATCATCGCGGTGATCTTCGTGCAGGCCACCGCAGGGGTGGCCCGGGCGGAGTTGATCCATCTCGCTGAGCTGAGGCAGGGCAGAGACGGCAGCGCGACGGTCTCGGTCAGCGGAGACGCCCTCGGCAGTCAGACGTCCCGGCTGCTCGCTTCGAAGTCGAACACCGGTGCCGATGTCGCACTGTTCGTGTCGGACTCGGGGGCCACGCTCAGCGGCGGGCCCTCGACGATTCCCATCATCGCCTTCGAAGGCGACGTCATGGCAGTGCGCCCCTTCGACCTGATCGCCGGGCACTGGCCCACCGCGACGACGGCCGGCTCGGGGATGGTCGTCAACAAGGTGGCGTGGGAGCAGATCGCCGGAGGCTCGGGCCTGCTGTGGAAGGCAGGGAAGGGGGATCTCGCCCGCCACACGCCGGTGACCGCGGTGATCGACGACGGCGAGCAGGACCCCAGGGCGTACCTGCCCTGGCGGGAGTTGGCCGCGCATGCCCAGCCGATCGCGGAATCCTCGGTGCGGGTGCTGGTCCGGGTGCCGTCAGGTGACGCGGCGCGGAGCGTCGAATGGCTGCGCTGGCACGCATCCGTCGACCAGTTGCCGATGCAGGGCACGATCGAGCCGGTGAACGCGGCGGCGGGCGTCGACGACCAGCTGAGGATCGTCACCGCGGCGTTCCTGGGAGTCGGTCTGATCATGCTGTTGGTGGGTGTCCTCGGCGTCCTGAACATCGGCTTGGCCACCCTCAAGGAACGGGCTGACGAGCTGGCCCTGCGGCGATCCCTCGGGGCCACCAAGGGCGACATCATGGTGCTGGTTCTCGCCGAGTCCGTGCTCATCGGCTGCGCTGGCTCACTGGTGGCGGTCCTGCTCGCGGTGGCGATGTACCGTCCGCTGGTCGCGGCGGCGCTCAGCGGCAGCACAGACGTCCCCTTCCCGCTGAGCGCGGCGATCTACGGGGTGATAGTCGGAGGGTTGGCCGGGGCGGCAGGTGGACTGATACCCGCGCTACGCGCGGCACGGACCCCCATCGCGGCGGTCATGCGCGCCTGACGCATCGTCCGCTCGATCGGCCGTAGCTCCCGGCGCGTCAGACCTTCGACCAGGGCGGTGGGAAAAGCACCTCGCCGCCGGGCACCGGGCCGTCCCCGCTGGTGTCCGGCGGCAGGACCAGCGCCTGCCATGGGTCGCCCAGACCGGACCACGGGCTGGTCAGCCCCATCCGGTCGGCGCGGGTGAAGCCGAACCGCCGGTAGAAGGCCGGATCGCCGAGCACCACCACCAAGCGCTCGCCCAGCTCGGTGGCGGCGTCCAGGGCGGCCTGCACCACGGCCGTGCCGTGCCCGACCCGCTGCCGGTGCGGCGCGACCGCGACCGGGCCGAGGGCCAGCGCCGGGGCTGCCCCGCCGTCGTGGTGGAGCCGGACCCGGGTGAGCAGGGCGTACCCGACCAACTCGCCGCCGTACTCGACGATCATGGCCAGCTCGGGAATCCAGGCGTCGGTGCCCCGCAGCTCCTCGACCAGCCCCACCTCGGGCGGGGCCAGCACGTCCGGGCGGGCGAACGCCGCCGCCAGCACCCGCCGGACCGGGCCGGTGTCGGCCGGACCCTCGGGGCGGAGCCGCAGCGTGGTCACCGGGCGAGACTACCGGCCCGAGCCGGTCCACCAGCGACGGTCGCCCTGATCGGCGTGGCGGTCGGTGATCGGGTACGCGCACGGTGTCCCCGTCGGGCGATCGGATCGGGCCGTTGCAGGGGTGGTCGACCCCGCGACGGGGTATGACTGAGTCCATGAAACCCGTGCGCTCCCTCGCCCGCGTCATGTTGAGCGGCATCTTCGTGGTCAGCGGCGCCCGCAGTCTCCAGAGCCCGGAACGGCTGGCGCTGAAAGCGAAGCCGGTGACCGACCGGATCGCCCCGCTGATCCAGCAGGTCTCCCCCCGCATCCCCGCCGACACCGAGACGCTGGTCCGGGTCAACTCGGCCGCCCAGCTGATCGGCGGCCTGATGCTGGCCACCGGGAAGTTCTCCCGCCCGGCGGCGCTGGTGCTCGCCGGCACGCTGGTCCCGACCACCATCGCCGGTCATCCCTTCTGGAAGGGCGAACCGGCCGAGCGGGCACAGAACCAGATCCACTTCATGAAGAATCTCGGGATTCTCGGCGGGCTGCTGCTGGCCGCCGCCGACACCGAGGGGAAGCCGGGTCTGCGCTGGCGGGCCGGCCATCGGATCGGCCATTCGCGACGGTCGGTGCAGCGGGCCGTCCGGACCGCCCGCCGGGAGGTCCGAATCGCCCGCCGGGAGGCCCGGATCGTCGTACGCTCGGCGGCCACCGCTCGCCGACTGCCCGGCTGACCTGCGGCGCGGCACACCCCTCCTCGGCTCTCCCCCCGCCAAGGCCGCGAATCACCTGAACCACCCGGTAGCCGTTAACGCGGTGGAAATGTAAAAAACCAGTGTGGGATCGGACACGGTCGTATAACGCGGGAGGCATTAACGTGAGGCGCCGTTCTAGGCTCCGTGCTGGACCTGGACGGGTAGGACGACCTTGGTACGGGGGTGGCCACGCCATGTCGGCGACCGTCGGACGACGGATGGACCGCCTCGCCCCGATCCGCCGGGTGGCCCGTGGGGTCGACCGCCGGAGCGCGGTGCGGGCCGGCGTGGTGGCCAGCGTCGTGTACGCCGCGTGGCTCGCGATCGGTGCCTTCGGCCGACCGTACAACTTCTTCGACATGAAGATCTACCACGGCGCGGTGGTGTGGTGGGCGAACAGCAACGAGTTGTACGACTTCATCGCCCCGTCCACGACCCTCGGCTTCACCTACCCCCCCTTCGGCGGGCTGGTCATGCTGCCGATAGCACTACTGCCGGTGGAGGCCGCCGGCTGGCTGAACGCGCTGGCCAGCGTCGCCGCGCTCGCCCTCGTCCTGGCCGGCCTGCTGCGGCCGATCGTCGACCGACTCGGCTGGCCGCTCTGGTTCACCGTCGCCATCGCGACGCCCATGGCGGTGGCCATCGAGCCGGGGCGGGAGACCCTCGGCTACGGGCAGGTCAACCTGCTGCTCTTCGCGCTGATCATGGCCGACCTGATCGGGCTGCGGTGGCGGGCCCGCCGGGGGACCCGGTTCGACCCCACGGACGGGCCGCTGCGGCGCTTCGTGTTCGGCGGGGCCTGGGCCGGGGTCGGCATCGGCCTGACCACTGCCGTCAAGCTGACCCCCGCGCTGTTCATCGCGTACCTCGTGATCACCCGGCAGTGGCGGGCGGCAGCCACGGCGGTCGGCACCACGATCGGGGTGACCCTCGCCGGCTTCGCGCTCGTCGGCACCGAGTCGCGAGCATATTTCGGCAGCGTGCTGTGGCAGACCGAGCGTGTCGGCGCGGCCGACATGACGCCGAACCAGTCGCTGGCCGGCCTGTTGGCCCGGCTCTACGACTCGATCGAGACCCCCGGCCTGCTCTGGCTGGCGTTCTCCGTGCTGCTCCTGGCGCTCGGGCTGTCCCGGGCGGTCAGCGCCCGCGCCGAAGGCGACGAGTTGACCGCGTTCACCCTGGTCGGGCTCACCGCCAACGTGATCAGCCCGATCTCCTGGTCGCACCACCTGGTCTGGGTCATCCCGGCGATCATCGTGCTGGCCGACGCCGCGGTGCGCCGCCGGGATGCGAGCCGAGGGCTGGTGCCGCGCCGCGGCCAGGCGTCGTCGTACGGCGGGCCGCCCGGGGTCAACGGGCTGCGGCCGCCGATCTGGTACCCGACGCTCACCGGCCTGCGGCACGGCGTAGCCGCGCTCGGGCTCTACCTGCTGTTCCTGATCTCGCCCATCTGGCCGTACGAGCACCAACTCCCCGAGGTGTCGCACTACCAGGACGGCCTGCTCGGCGCGCTGATGGAGAACTCCCTGGCGGTGGCCCTGATCGTGCTGGTCGCCGCGCTGCCGTGGCGACCGGGGGCGGAGCCTGCCTTCTACACCGACCGGTTCGGTCGTGCCCTGCTGACCGGCAGCCGCCGCTGAGGCTCGGCAACCACCGCTGAGGCTCCGGCCGCCCGCCGGGGCGGGACCGCGTCGGCGTCAGGGGCAGTTGACCCACTCCTCGGTGCCGTCGGCGAACACCTGACGCTTCCAGATCGGCAGCCGTGCCTTCACCTCGTCCACCAGCCGGGCGCAGGCGGCGAACGCGGCGGCCCGGTGCGCGGTGCTCACCGCCGCGACCAGCGCGACGTCGCCGATGCCGAGCGGGCCGATCCGGTGCGACACCGCGACCGCGTACACGTCCGGGTCGGCGGCCACCTCGGCGGCGACCTCCCAGAGCACCGCGGCGGCGCTCGGGTGGCCCTCGTACTCCAGGCTGGTCACGTCGCGGCCGTGGTCGTGGTCGCGGACGACGCCCTGGAACGACACCACCGCGCCGGCCCGCCGGTCGGCCACGGCCGCCTCGTGCGCGGCCGGGTCCAGCGGCTCGGCGGTAACCGTGCCGAAAACCGTCGACGCCTCGATCGTCATCAGGCCCGCTCCCCCGGAAACAGGGGCAGTGGCACGACCGGCACCCGCGCGCCGGGCTCCCCGGTGGTGCCGGGGCGGATGACGGCGAAACCGTCCGCACCGGCCAGCCCGCGCAGCATCGCCGACCCCACGTGGCGCACGGGGTGAGCGGTGCCGGCCGCCTGATCCAGCCGGACCAGGGCCAGGTGGGTGTGATCGCCGCGGCCCGGCACCGGCTCGGCGAGCGTGGCGTGCGGCAGCGCCGGCATCGGCCGGCCCTGCAACCCGGCCAGCAGCGGGGCGACCAGTGAGACGAGCGCGACGATCGCCGACTGCGGGTTGCCGGGCAGGCCGGCGACGAACCGGACCCGGCCGTCCGGGCCGGGCAGCCGGGCCAGCAACATCGGGAACCCGGGGCGGACCGCGACCGTGTTGACCACGTAGTCCGCGCCGAGCGCCTCCAGGGCGGGGTGCAGGTGGTCGACGGGGCCGTGCATCGTCCCGCCGGTGGTGCAGACCAGATCGGCGGTGGCGAGCGCCGCGCGCAGGGCCGCCACGTGCGCCGGCAGGGTGTCTGCCACCGGGCCGGTCACGTCGGTCGGGCGCAGCTGGCAGCCGTACCGGCGCAGCCAGGCCGGCACGGCCGGGCCGAGGGCGTCGCGGACCCGGCCGTCTGCCGGTGGGCCGGAAGTCAGCAGCTCGTCGCCAAAGACCAGCAGCGCGGCGCGGGGCGCTCGGCGCACCCGTAGGGTGTCGTGTCCGCAGGAGGCGGCCAGCCCGATCAGCGCCGGGTCGACCGGGGTGCCGGCGGGGAGCAGTTCCTCTCCCGCGTACGCCTCCTCGCCCGGCCGGCGCCACTCCGGGTGGGATCGGGGGGTGCCGGCGATCCGACCGTCGGCCGTCCGGGTGGACTCCTCGACCCGCACGATCGCGGTGACGCCCTCGGGCACCATCGCGCCGGTGGCGATCTCGACGGTGGTGCCGTCCTCGCCCAGCGGGGCCGGAGTGCCGCCGGCCAGCACCCGGCCGACGATCCGCCACGGCCCGTCCCCGCGCACCGCCCACCCGTCCACGCTGGAGGTGGGGAAGGCCGGCAGGTCGGTGCGGGTGGCCAGCGGCTCGGCGAGGGTGTGCCCGTCGGCGTCGGCGAGCGGCCGGTCGGCGACGGGCAGCGCGGCAGCCAGGCCGACGGCGTACACCCGGGAGCGGGCCTCCTCCCAGCCGGCCGGCGGCGGTACGGCTACCTGCTCCGCGGCGGACGCGGTTTCCGTGCTCACCGGCCGAGCCTATCGCCGGGCGGTCCGGTTCGTGCCGTCAGTGGTCGCCGCCGTGGAGTTGGTCGACGGTGTGGGCCAGGATCGGGCCGAGCACGGCGAGGCCGTCGCGGGCGCCGCCGGTGGAGCCGGGCAGGTTGACCACCAGCATCCGGCCGACCACCCCGGCGACGCCCCGGGAGAGCGCCGCGGTGGGCACCCTGTCCCGGCTGTACGCACGGATCGCCTCGGCGATGCCGGGGATCTCCTGGTCGAGCAGTGCCCGGGTCACGTCCGGGGTCCGATCGGTGGGGGTGATCCCGGTGCCGCCGCTGGTCAGCACCACGTCGACACCGTCGGCCAGCGCGGCCCGCAGCGCCGCGCCGACCGGCTCGCCGTCGGGCACCACCACCGGGTCGTCGACCTGGCAGCCCAACTTCCGCAGCCCGGCGGCGAGCAGCGGGCCACTGGTGTCGGCGTAGATGCCGGCCGAGGCGCGGTGGGAGGCGACGACCACCCGGGCGCGGATCACGGCCGGTCCTGCGGTCGCGTCCAGAGGCCGGTCTTGCCGCCCTCCTTGCGGAGCACCCGCACCGCGTCGACCGACGCGGCCGGGTCGACCGCCTTGACCATGTCGACCAGGGAAAGGCCGGCGACCGCGACGGCGGTCAGTGCCTCCATCTCCACTCCGGTCCGGTCGGCGGTCTTCGCGGTCGCGGTGATCTCGACGGTGTCGTCGGTCAGCACGAGGTCGACCGTCACCCCGTGCAACGCGATCGGGTGGCAGAGCGGAATCAGGTCGGGGGTCCGTTTCGCGCCCATGATGCCGGCGACCCGGCCGACGGCGAGCGCGTCGCCCTTGGGCAGCCCGTCGCGGCGCAGCAGGTCGACCACCTCGGCGGTGGTCCGCAGCCGGCCGGCGGCCACCGCGAGCCGACCGGACACCTCCTTGGCGGAGACGTCGACCATGCGGGCCGCACCCGCCGCGTCAACGTGGGTGAACTGGCCGGGATCGGTCACGGTGGGGAGCCTATCGTCCGGAGCGCGCGGTGGCCCGCACCCGGGGCGGGCCGACCGGCCGAGGGCGTCGCGCGAATCGGAATTCGCCCGTTTCGCGGAGGCGATCCGCGCCATTCCGGGAGCCGACCGGAGGACCGGGCTGGTTGGAATCGCCGACCGGACCGACGTGCGGCCGGACGATCTGCGCGTCGGTTTCCTTTCACACCATCGAGCGGGCCGAGACAGCCAGGAACTGACCTCGGATAATCCTGGACGAGGGACCACCGTCATTGGCATTGCGTTTCGATACGGGAACGGTGAGTGACAATACGCTGGCCCATTCACTCATACTGCGCATATGGACATGGAACGCTATCAACTCCGCCAAAGCCCCTTAAGATTTGCCTGTCGGTCGGCCCCCATAGAGGCCCCGGCACCCAGCGGATCTCCGGACGAAAGGCGAAACCCATGAGCGGCCACGACTGGCTCTGAACGGCCTTCCACAGAGGGCGGACCGGCCGTAGAGTTCCGAGGCACGGACCGCCACAAAGCAGGGCGGGCAGAGGGACAAACGTGACTCGGACCGTCCAACGCGACAGTGAGACCGATCGGCGGCTTCGGCTGCTTGTCGGTCTCGTCGTGTTTGTGGCCGCGACAGCGGTCCTGCTGAGTGTGCGTGCCATCTCGCAAGCCGGCATGCCCAACGCCCCGGACCTCCTCCGGGCGGCGAGCATCACAGTCCTGGTGGCGGCCGCAGCGACCGTGAACGTGCGGATCCGTATCCGGGCGACCACCCACGGCGTCTCCTGGACCGAGGTGGCGGTCCTGGTGGGGCTTGCGGTCGCCCCGATCCCGTGGGTCATCATTGCCACCGGGCTGGGAACAGGCATCGTCCGGGTTCTCAGCCGGCTCGCGCCGCTAAAGCTCGCCTTCGGCGTCGCCAAGGAGACGACGCTCGCCGCCATCGGCGGGATCGTGCTCACGCTGGCCGGCTGGACCTGGCCGATGGCCGGCTCCCTGGACCGCGCGGTCTGGACGCTCGTCATGACGTACCTGATCGTCGTGGTGCTCGACGAGGCGCTCGCCCTTCCGACGATCGCCCTCGACACCCGGACGCGGGTCCGCGATCTCTTCCGGGAACATCTCGACCTGCGCCTCGCCAGCGCCGCCGCCCGGTTCCTGGTCATCATCGCCACCCTGCTGCTCCTCAACAGCAACCCCACCTTCCTGATCGTCGTGCCGCCGCTGGCGCTGAGCCTGCACCTGGCCTACTCCAGCCGGATCCACAGCCGGCTCGAACGGGACGCCTGGCAACGTCTGGCCCGGACCACCGACGCGCTCAACGTCGTCGACCTCGACAAGGTCCTCACCACCGCCGTCACCCAGGCCGCCGAACTCTTCTCCGCCGACGAGGTGGAGATCGCGCTGCGTGAGGGCGACCGCACCGTCCGCGGGGCGGCCGGCACCCTCACCTACGACGGGCCCGCCGACCGGAGCAGCGCCGTGGGCGGATCGGTGACCGAGGTACGCCTCGAAGGGCACAACCGCACCGTCGACGTCGGCACGCTCCGGCTCCGGTTCCGCGGCCCGGTCCGGCTCTCCGAACGCGAGCAGTACACCCTGCGCACCTTCGCCTCGGCGCTGTGCACCGCAGTCCGCAACGCGCAGGCGTACGCCGAACTGGCCCGCGTCGCCGACGAGCACGCGTACGCGGCGACCCACGACGCGCTGACCGGCCTAGCCAACCGGCGGCACCTGCTGGAACAGGGCCGGGAGCAGCTCAACGCCCGGCACGTCGACGGGGTGACCGCGCTGGTGCTGATCGACCTCAACCACTTCAAGGAGGTCAACGACACCCTCGGTCACGCCGCCGGCGACCAGGTGCTCAGGCAGGTCGCCGACCGGTTGCGCGGCGCCGCCCAGGGCGACGACCTGGTGGCCCGCCTCGGCGGCGACGAGTTCGCCGTGCTCCTGCGCGGCCTGCCCGCCCCGGCGGTGGCAGCGCACCGCGCGGAGGCGCTGCTCGCCGCGCTGCACGAACCGCTCGAACTGGACGGCATGCGGATCAGCGTCGAGGCCAGCGGCGGCATCGCCGTCGCGCCGGCCAGCGGCGGGGTCGCCGAGCTGCTGCGCCGCGCTGACGTGGCGATGTACCAGGCAAAGCGGGCCGGCCAACGACTCTCCACGTACGCCCCGGCCCGGGACACCGCCGACCTCGGCCGGCTCACCCTCGGCGGGGAACTGCCCCGCGCGGTCGCCGGCCACGAGTTCACCGTCAACTTCCAGCCGATCGTCGACCTCGGCACCGGCGAGGTGACCAGCGCGGAGGCCCTGGCCCGGTGGCACCACCCGGTGCACGGCATGATCGACCCACTGCGTTTCCTGGAGGCAGTCGAACGCTCCGGCCTGCTTCCGGCCTTCGCCGAGGCGATCCTCGACCAGGCGCTCATCGCCGCCGACAGTTGGCGTACCGCCGGCTTCGACCTGCCGGTGGCGGTCAACGTGTCACCCCGCAGCCTGCTCGACGCCCGCTTCCCCGGCTCCGTGCTGGCCCGGTTGCGCGCCCACGACCTGCCGCCGGACCGCCTGGTCCTGGAGCTGACCGAGACGCTGACCCTCAGCCAGCTCGACGTGGTCGACCGGGTGCTCACCCGGCTCCGCGACGAGGGTGTCCGGCTGGCCCTGGACGACTTCGGCACCGGCTACTCGTCCCTCTCCCTGCTCTCCCGGATCCCGGTTCACGAGCTGAAGATCGACCGCAGCTTCGTGTCGGCCATGGAGTCCTCGGCCGAGGCCTCCGCCGTCATCCGGTCCACCCTCGACCTGGGCCGCAGCCTCGGGCTCACCGTCGTCGCCGAGGGGGTGGAGAGCGAGCCGCAGCGCCGCGCGCTCTGGGAGGCCGGCTGCGTCTCCGGGCAGGGCCACCTATTCGGGCGACCGGTACCGGCCGGGACGCTGCTCTCGACGATGCACCGTGGCTTCGGCGGTCGCCCCGGCGTCCTCGCCCCGCCGCTGCACGACACGGGCGCCGTGCTCCGACTCCCGCCCAGCCGCCGGCAGGGCGGCCGGGGCCGGAGTGAGCGTCTGCCACACTTGCCGGCGTGACCGCCACCGTCGACCGGGCCGCCCGTTCCCCCTCGAACTGGCGAAAAATCGACCAGGCCGCCGGCGGCCTGGCCCTCGACCTCGGCCTCTATGCCGCCTCCGCCGCGTTCGCGGCGGTCACCGCCACCACCTCCACCCTGGCGCCGCACCGAGCCTGGGGGGCGGTCGCCGCCCTCGGTTACCTGGCCGCCGCCGTCGCCGTGGTGGGACAACTGTCCGGCCGGCGGCGCGACCCCGCCTCGTCACTGGCCGGCCTGCCCGCCCGCTGGGCGGTCACCGGCCTCGCCTGGATCGCCGCCACCCTCCTGCCGCTGCTCCTGCAGAGCGTCCAGCGGGCGGGCGGGCGGGCCGATCGGGCCCAGGAGGAGGTGCTGGTCGCCGAGCACGCCGGCAACCGCCTCGTCGACACCGGCACCCCCTACCTCGGGCACGACGCGATCGCCGCGCTTCCCGCCGACGAGCGACTGCTCGGCTACACCCCGTACCAGCCGGGGATGGCCCTGTTCGGGCTGCCCCGCGCCGTCGCGGACGGCTGGTGGACCGACGCCCGGGTGTGGTTCGCGATCGTCACCGTGCTGGCACTCGCCCTGGCGGTACGTGCCCTGCGCCCCGACGGCCGGGCCCGCCACGCCGACCGCCCGGCGGCGGTGCTGCGTGGCATACAGGCCGCCACCGTGCTGCCGATCTGCGCCCTCACCCTGGCCACCGGCGGCGATGACCTGCCCGTGCTCGCCCTCTGCCTGCTCGCCCTCGCCCTCGCCGCCGCCGACCGGCCGGGCCGCGCGGGCCTGGCCGTCGGGGTGGCCGGCGCGCTCAAGCTCTTCGCCTGGCCGGTCGCCCTGGTGCTGATCATCTGGGCGGCGACCCGGCGCTCCACCGGGCGGCTCGCCGTCGGCGCGCTCGGGGTGCCGGCGCTCGCCCTGCTCCCGGCCCTGCTCGTCGACCGGGACGCGCTGGTGGAGAACGTGCTGCGCTTCCCGCTCGGCCACGGCCTGGTCACCAGCCCGGCGCAGTCCCCGTTCCCCGGCCACCTGATCGCGACAGCCCTGCCCGCCGGCCGGGTGGTCGCCGCCGCGCTGCTGGTCGCGGTCGGCATCGGCATCGCCGTCCGGCTGCTGCGCCGCCCGCCCCGCACGGCCGCCGCCACCTCCCTGATCTGCGGGTACGGGCTGCTCGCCGCGATCGCGCTGATGCCCACCACCCGCTTCGGATACCTGCTCTACCCGATCGCCCTGCTGCTCTGGGCCCCCGCCCTGAGCCGCCTCGGGCCGGTCGCCTCGACCCCACTGACCGGGGGTCTTCGCCGGAGTTCCGGCGCACTCCCCCCGCCGAGGCGTACACCTGAGGCATGACGACGACCTACCGCGACCGCGAGGACGCCGGGCGGGTCCTCGCCGACCGGCTCACCGGGCTGGCCGGCGAGCCCGACGTCACCGTGCTCGGACTGGTCCGGGGCGGGGTTCCGGTGGCCAGGGTCGTCGCCGAACGGCTCCACGCCCCCCTCGACGTGTTGGTGGTGCGCAAGCTCGGCCTGCCCACGGCGCCCGAGGTCGCCTTCGGCGCGCTCGGCCCCAACGGGGTACGGGTCCTCAACGAACTCCTGGCCGCCCGGCTCGGCCCCGAGGACATCGCCGAGGTGCAACGCCACGAGCAGACCGAACTGGAGCGCCGGGAACGCCGCTACCGGTCCGGGCGGCCCCCGCTCAACCTGACCGGGCGGACCGCCGTCGTCGTCGATGACGGGCTGGCCACCGGGGCCACCGCCCGCGCCGCCGTGCAGGTGGCCCGGCAGCTCGGCGCCCGCCGGGTGGTCGTCGCGGTCCCGGTCGGGGCCGAGGAGGCGTACCAGATGCTGGTTGCGGAGGCTGACCAGGTCGTCTGCGTCCAGCGGCCCGCGAGCTTCGGCGCGGTCAGCAGCTACTACGAGGACTTCCACGAGGTCTCCGATGACGAGGTGACCGACACGCTTGCGGCAATCGGGTGAGTCCACCAGGTACCTTCGGGTAATGCAGCTCACCTGTCCCAAGTGCCACGGAGAAATGCGCCAGTACGAGCGCAGCGGAGTCGTCATCGACCAGTGCGGCGAGTGCCGGGGGATCTTCCTCGACCGCGGTGAACTGGAGAAGCTGTTCGATGCGGAGGCGAACTGGAACCGCCAGCAGGCGACAGGCGCCCCCCGCCCGACGCAGCCCGCCCAGGCGCCCGGTGGATATCCGCCGCCCCCGCCGCCGGCCCCCTCCCACCAGCCGCACCAGCCGGGCTACGGGGCGGTCCCCCCGCCGCCGCCCGTGCACGGCTACCCGCCGGCCGCTCCCGCGTATGGCCAGCAGCAGCACCAGGGCTACCACGGCCACTACCGCCGCAAGAAGAAGCACGGCTTCCTCGGCGAACTGTTCGACTGACGGCCGGGCCGTTCGATTCCGGGGTCGGGCCAGCTCCTGACCGGCTCGGCCCCCGGACCACCGGTCTATCTACCGGCCGTCACACGATGGCCATGTCCACAAAACGGGAGAGGTGGAGCTGCGCGGCCACCGTGATGCTGTCGGTCGGCCCATTCCGGTGCTTGGCGACAATAAAATCCGCCTCACCCGCGCGCGGCGACTCCTTGTCATAGTAGTCATCCCGGTGCAAAAGGATAACAACGTCAGCATCTTGCTCAATTGATCCAGATTCGCGCAAGTCAGACAGCTGGGGCCGCTTGTCCGTCCGCTGTTCCGGGCCACGGTTCAGTTGGCTCACCGCGATCACCGGGCACTGGACCTCCTTGGCCAGCAGCTTGAGGCCACGGGACAGGTCCGCGACCTCCTGCTGCCGGCTTTCGGTGCGCTTCGGCGAGGTCATCAGCTGGAGATAGTCGACCACGATCAGCTTCAGGTCGTGTTTCTGCTTCAGCCGACGTGCCTTGGCCCGGATCTCCATCAGATTCATGCTGGGCGTGTCGTCGACGAAGAGCGGGGCCTCGCTGATCTCGCCCATGCACCGGGCCAGCTTGGTCCAGTCGTCGTCGGAGAGCTGGCCGCTGCGCAACACATGCAGCGGGACCCTGGCCTCGGCCGAGAGCACTCGCATGATGATCTCGACCTTGCTCATCTCCAGCGAAAAGATCGCCGCCGCCTGGTTGGTCCGGATGGCCGCGTGGCGGGCGAAGTCCATGCTCGCGGTGCTGTTGTGCGTCGGGATCATGGACCGGCCAGCCAGGTAGAGGTGGTCCGGGTTGTCCACCGTCACGCAGCGGACCGGGACGCTCGGCACCGGCCGGACGTCGACGATGAACCGGGAGGTGGCCCGGCCGTCCGAGGACGTCCCCCGGCGCGCGGCGTGTGTCGCCCGCTTCCGCTCCAGCTCGAAGACGGTGTCGGGCGTAAAGAAACTCACGGTGTACGCGACGGACGAGTCCGCGGAGCGCCCCCGTGCCGGCGCTTCGTTGATCGTGCACCGGTAGCCGAGGCTGACCACGAGTTCCCGCACGCACTCGATCAACCGCTTCGAGGTCGAGGCGTACTGGAGGTTCCCCCCGGCGGCCACCGTCCCGTCGGTGTCCATCAGGCCCGCGAGCAACGCCCGACGCTGGGCTTCCGAGGCGCGGAGGTACTCCGCCGGGATGTGCTTGTCGGGTGCCACGTCGACCCGCCGGAGCAGGGCCAGGTCGGAGCCGTTCCGAGCCGGGGTCGGCTGCGCGACGGTGCAGGCCGTCGGCCCGCTGGGGCGTGCGAGCAAGCCAGTCTGGGCGACAAGGTCGACCATATCGGTGTCGACGGTGGGAAACCGGCTGCTCCTGGTCTCTCCGTCGCCAAGCAACATCCCGAGGGTGTACGGGGGGACCACGAGATCCTGCGGGGGAAGCCGCAGCGGTGCGCAGTTCTCGACAGCGTGGTTGAGTCGACGGTCCGCCGTATCGGTGCGCAGCGTGGCGGCGATCCGGGCGGTCGTCAGCACGCCGTCGTGGGACACCGGGTGCCCCGGCAGGACGTCGGACCAGTGGTGGTGCGAGCTGGCCTCGGGCTGCCGGCAGCCGGCTCGGGTGGTGGTTTTCCACAGATGCTCAGCGTCGGCCACGATGACCGCACCGTCGGAGAACTCGACCTCGTAGCAGGGGCGGTCGTACCGCACCTCGAAGGCCGCCGTGACGGTGGTCGGGGTGCCGTCCGCCGCGAGGAGTTGATCCCCGACCGCCACCTCACCCATCGTGGTCCAGCCATCGGGGGTGGGCAGCAGGGTGTCGAGCGCGAGCGCCTTGCCCAGGCCAGGTCGGCCGGCCACGATGATGAGCTGCCCGGCTTGCAGGCCGTTGAGCAGCCGGTCGAGGTCGGTGAAGCCGGTCGGCACCCCGGTCATCATGCCGCCCTGGGCGCCGACGGCCTCGATCTCGTCCAGGGTGGGCTGGAGCATGTCGGCCAGGACTGCGAAGTCCTCGCTGACCCGGCGTTCGGTGATCTCGTAGACGGCCTGTTGGGCCAGGTCGACGATGTCATCGACGTCCCGGGTGCCGCCCTTGCCGGTGCCGTACCCGAGCTGCACGATCTTGGTGCCGGCCTCGACCAGCCGGCGGAGCACCGCTCGCTCCCCGACGATCCGCGCGTAGTAGGCGGCGTTCGCGGCGGTCGGCACGCTCGCGATCAGGGTGTGCAGGTAAGGGGCACCGCCGATGCGGGCCAGGTCACCGGAGTCGGCCAGCGCGGCGGCCACCGTGATCGGGTCGGCGGGTTCGCCCCGACCGTAGATGTCGAGGATGGCGTCGAAGACGGTGGCGTGCACCGGCCGGTAGAAGTCGTTGGACTTCAGGATCTCGACGACGTCGGCGATGGCGTCCTTGGAGAGCAGCATGCCCCCGATGACGCACTGCTCGGCGGCGACATCCTGGGGCGGGGTCTTCTCGAACTGGCCTTCCCGCTGCGGGGGTGCGGGCGACTGGCCGCCACCTCGTGGCTCCGTCCGCATGTCGTCGGCGACCGACACGGGTCCCCCCTCCGCTGCGTCGGTTCGAACTACCGGTTCGCCGCAGGACACGACGACTTCCGATCGGACCGGTCGGGTCGATCGGGGGTCATCGCACCGGCGGTCGAGAGGCAACCATACGGAACCCGAGGTCAGCGACTCAACCATGCCGGTGGACGAGCCTTGGGACAACCTGTGGACGCCGGTGGACAACCTGGGTGCAGGGTGTGCACAGCTTGTGGAAAACCATGGGAGAATTCTTCGCGCGAACGCCCTGAGCTGCGGAAACGCTACCCACAGCCTGTGGATAAAAATAATTCCGATGATGATCTGTGCGGCGGAGCGGTCAGCCCCGTCGGCGGCCCGGGGCGCGTCGGGGCGCACGGGCTGGACGACGCCAGAGGGCCCGCACCGGCGTACCGGTGCGGGCCCTCTGTTGGTGCTTCGGGTGTCAGCCCTGAACGACGTTGAGGTCGAACTTGGCGGTCACCTCGGGGTGGAGCTTGATGCCGACCGGGTAGGCGCCCAGCGACTTGATGTGGCTGGGCAGTTCCAGCCGCCGACGGTCGAGGATCGGGCCGCCGGAGGCCTTGACGGCGTCGACGATCTCGGCCGGGGTGACCGAGCCGAAGAGCCGCCCGCCGTCGCCGGCGCGGGCCTTCAGGCTGACCTTCAGACCCTCAAGCTGGGCCTTGACCTCGTTGGCGTGGCCGAGGTCGCGGATCTCCCGGGCCGAGCGGGCCCGCTTGATGACCGCGACCTGCTTCTCCGCACCCTTGGTCCAGGCGATCGCGAAGCCCTGCGGAAGCAGGTAGTTACGGCCGTAGCCGTTCTTCACCTCGACGATGTCGCCCGGGGCACCGAGGCCGGACACCTCCTGAGTCAGGATGATCTTCATATCGGTGCCTCCTCTCAGCGGGCCGTGGCCGTGTACGGCAGGAGCGCCATCTCGCGGGCGTTCTTGACCGCACGGGCGATCTGTCGCTGCTGCTGCGAGGTCACGCCGGTCACCCGTCGAGCGCGGATCTTGCCGCGGTCGGAGATGAACTTGCGCAGCAGAGCGGTGTCCTTGTAATCGATATAGGTGATCCCGTCCTTGTCGAGCGGGTTCACCTTCTTCTTTGGCTTGCGAAGGGCCGCAGCCTTAGCCATTGAACGGGTTCCTGGTTTGCGATCGCGGGCGCTCGGCGCCATTAGAACGGAGGCTCCTCGTCGAAGTTGCCGCCACCCGAAGCACCGCGCGAGGGAACCGGCGCAGCCGAAGCCCAGGGGTCGTCGAAGTTGCCTCCGCCGCCGCCCTGGCCACCACCACCACCGCCACCACCACCGCTACCGCCACCGAAGCCGCCGCCGGCCCCGCCGGAGCGGGACATCTTCTGCACCTTCGCCGTGGCGTAGCGCAGTGACGGGCCGATCTCGTCGACCTCGAGCTCGATGACGGTGCGCTTCTCACCCTCGCGGGTCTCGTACGACCGCTGACGCAGCCGGCCCGACACGATCACCCGGGCGCCACGCTGCAGCGACTCGGCGACGTGCTCGGCGGCCTGCCGCCAGACGGTGCACGCGAGGAACAACGGCTCGCCGTCCTTCCACTCGTTGGACGCCTTGTCCATGAATCGGGGCGTCGAAGCGACCCGGAACTTGGCGACCGCAGCCCCGGAGGGGGTGAATCGCAACTCAGGGTCATCGGTCAGATTGCCGATGACCGTGATGGTGGTGTCTCCTGCCATTACCATCTCCTCGCGCACTCATCCGTTCGCCGTGAAGACTCTCAGAGCCGTACGACAGGGGATGAGGCTGATCCGGGTGTGGACCGGGGTGAAACCGGGATGCTTAGCGCATCTCCGGCCGGATGACCTTGGTGCGCAGCACGGACTCGTTGAGCCGCAGCTGACGGTCCAGCTCGGCCACCGCCGCAGGCGTGGCCTGCAGGTCGATGACGGCGTAGATGCCCTCGGCCTTCTTGTTGATCTCGTACGCGAGGCGCCGGCGGCCCCACACGTCGGTCTTCTCGACCGAGCCACCCGCGGTCCGGATCACGTTCAGGTACGTGTCGAGCGACGGGGCGACGGTGCGTTCCTCGAGGCTGGAGTCGAGGATCACCATGACTTCGTAATGACGCAAGACGTCATCACCTCCTGTGGGCTAAGCGGCCACGGTCTTTCCGTGGCAGGAGGTCGTGCATCGTGCCCGCTCCGGGACCGGGGGAACCCGGCCGGACGCGGACAACCCGGCAAGGATACCCGGTCCCGACGATCATGCCCGCGCAGGCTGCCCGGGCGCGGCGGACCCCACGGCGGACCGGATCGGCGCTGCCCACGCGAAGACGGGGGCCCGGGTGGACGCGATCGTCGACCCGGGCCCCCGTTCACAAGGCCGCGGGGCGTCCCGTCCGCATTCCTTGGGTGGGACCTGGGGAGGAACGACCACACCGATGAGGTTGGATCGCGACGCCCCGCGGAGCTATATCGTGTTCTTATATGACAGTACAACGGCTCTTGTCGCGTGTGGGGCGAATTGGAGGTTTTACCCTACGATCCGCCGATCGCCCGAAAGGCCCGGAGAGCTGGCCGTCGATTCCATCCGGACCAACGACCGCTGCTGTCCCGGGGTGACGCCCACAGCACCCGGGCCTCTCGTCGAACCAGTACCGGGCCCCGCCACCCGGCCGCGCCAGCACCCCGCGTGTCGGTCCCGCGACGTAGGCTCGCCTCCATGCGTATCGGAGCCCACGTCGATTCCGCCGACCCGCTGTCGGAGGCGGCCGCCCGGACAGCCGAGGCCGCACAGTTCTTCCTCTCCGACCCGCAGGGCTGGAAGGCCCCGAAGCCGCGGGAGGACGCCGACCGGTTGCGCGCCGCCGAGGTCGACCTCTACGTCCACGCGCCGTACGTCATCAACGTGGCGACTCTGAACAACCGGATCCGCATCCCGAGCCGGAAGCTGCTGCTCGGTCACGCCACCGCGGCGGCCGAGATCGGCGCGAAGGGCCTGATCGTGCACGGTGGGCACGTCAACGCGGGAGACGACCTGGCGGTCGGCTTCGACAACTGGCGCAAGACCTTCGCGTACGCGGCGGACTCCGGCGGCTTCACCCTGCCGGTGCTGATCGAGAACACGGCCGGCGGCGACAACGCCTGTGCCCGGCGCCTCGACGCGCTGGCCCGGCTCTGGGACGCCGTCGGCGAGTACGAGGTGGGCTTCTGCCTGGACACCTGCCACGCCCATGCCGGCGGCGAGGAGCTGCTCGACCTGGTCGACCGGGTCAAGGCGATCACCGGTCGGATCGACCTGGTGCATGCCAACAACTCCAAGGACGCGTTCGGCTCGGGCCGGGACCGGCACGACAACCTCGCCGGCGGCAGCATCGACCCCGACCTGGTGGTGGACGTGATCCGGGCGGCGAACGCACCAGTGATCGTGGAGACCCCGGGCGGGCCGGACGGTCAGGGTGCCGACATCGCGTTCCTGCGTGACCGGCTCGGCGCGGGGAGCCCGGCGGCATGACGACCGAGCGGGCCGACGCCGTCGACGAGGATACGACCGGCGGGGAGCCGCTGGTGGACGGTGCCGCCAGGACGAGCGCGGAGCCCGCCAGGGTGAGCGCGGGAAGCACGAAGGACGACACCCCGAAGGGCGCTGCCCCGAAGGACGGCACCACGAAGGACGCTGCCAAGGTGGCGGACGAGGACGCCCCCGGAAGTGGTGACACCGCCAAGGACGCAGGCAGCGAGAAGGCGGACAAGAACACCGCACCGGGGAAGGACGGCGACACCGGGAAGGACAGCGACCCGGGGAAGAACGGCGACGGCGCGAAGGACGGCGACGGCGCGAAGGACGGCGACGGCGCGAAGCCGGACCGGTGGGAGGCCTTCGCCCCCGCACCCGATCCGGTGCCCGGGCGGCTGCGCCGCGTCCTGCGACCGATCGGCCGGTTCCTCGTCCATGAGTGGACACTGGCCGCGCTCGCCTCGCTGGCGCTGGCCGTCGCGCTCACCTGGCCGACGCTGCGCTACCCCCTCTACACGCTGCCCCAGGACTACTGGGACCCGAGCCTCCAGGCCTGGCAGATGGCCTGGTCGGGGCACATTTTGCTGACTGACCCGGCGCAGCTGTGGCAGTCCAACGCGTTCTTCCCGGAGCCGTGGAGCTTCGCGTTCTCCGACACCCTCCTCGGGTATGCGCCGGCCGGCATGATCGGCACGGGCCCCGAGGCCGCAGTGTTGCGCTACAACATCATGTTCGTGCTGGCCCACGCCCTGGCCACGTTCGGGGCGTACGCGCTGGCCCGGCAGCTCGGCGCGGGCCGGGCAGGCGCGGCGGTGGCCGGGGCCGGCTTCGCCTACGCCCCGTGGCTGCTCGCCCAGGCGGGGCACCTGCACATCGTCTCCAACGGCGGCATCCCACTGGCGCTGGCCATGTTGGCGCGTGGGCACGGCTGGTCGCTGCGCCACGGCTACCGCCCCGAGCGCCGGCACGCCGGGTGGGCATACGCGGGCTGGGTGGTGGCCGCCTGGCAGCTCAGCCTGGGCTTCGGCATCGGGCTGCCGTTCGCGTACGCGCTGGCGGGGGTCACCCTGGTCGCCGCCGTCACCTGGTTCGTCCGGCGGCGGTCGACGCCCCGGCCGTTCGGGGTCCGGCTGCTCGTCGCCGATGTGGTCGGCGCGCTGCTCTTCGCCGGGGTGGGCGCGCTGCTGGCCATCCCCTACTTCAAGGTCGCGGAGCTGCACCCGAACGCCACCCGGACCCTCGACGACCTCGGCGTCTTCTCGCCGCCGTTCTCGGGCTTCTTCACCGCACCGGCGGAGTCCCGGGTGTGGGGGAGCCTGCACGAGGGCGCCCGCTCGGTGCTGCCCTGGCACCCGGAGATGACCCTGCTGCCCGGCTTCGTGCTCTACGCGCTCGCCGCGGGCGGGCTGTTCTTCTCGGTGTGGCGGCTGCGGCACCGGCTACTGCTGCTGGCCGGGGTGGTGGTGACGATGGTGCTGGCGATGGGCACCCGGTTCTTCGGCGGCACCTTCACCTACGGGCTGCTCTTCGAGTACCTGCCCGGCTGGAACGGCCTGCGCACGCCGGGGCGGATGATGCTCTGGACGACACTGCTGCTCGGGCTGCTCGCCGCGGGGGCGGTCAGCGCCTTCGCTCTGCGGGTGCGGGACTGGGCCGCCGAGCGGGTCCCGCCGTGGCCGGGTCCGTGGCTGCGGCTGGCCGTCGTGTTGCCGTTCCTGCTGGTGATCGCCGAGGGGCTGAACAACACGCCGCACCCGGTGGTGCCGACCCAGCCAGCGGCGATGCGGTCGGTCGACGGCCCGATGCTGGTGCTGCCGAGCAGCCAGAACCTCGACCAGCCGGTGATGCTCTGGTCCACCAGCCGATTCCAGGACATGGTCAACGGCGGCAGCGGCTTCACCCCCGCCCGGCAGACGGAGATCCGGCAGGCCGCCGAGAGCTTCCCGGACCAGGCGAGCGTGACCTACCTACGCAACCTGGGCATCCGCAACGTGGTGGTGGTGCGCAACCAGACTGCGGGTACGCCGTGGGCGACGACCATCGACGCCCCCGTCGACGCCCTCGGCATCACCCGTGAGGAGATCGAGGGCGCGGTGGTCTTCCGCCTCTCGTAGAACAAGGTCGGCCGACTTCTCGGCCGATCGGTCGACTCCTCCTCGCATCGCCAGCCGAAGAGGCCGGCCTTGTCGGTGAAGGTTTGTGGTCCCATGGGTCGGAGGGCTGGCAGGCTCCCGTGCTTGTGTTGATCGATGAGATCGTGGGCTGGCGGGCAGGCTTGGACGATCTGCTGACGCGGTTCGCGCACCGGTTGGGGCGGGCGACCTACCTGGTCGGGTTGCTGTCGCCGCTGGCGAGCAAGAACGGCTGGACCTTGACAGAGACACCACGCCGGACCGGATGCAACGGCTGCTCAACAGGTCCGCATGGGACCCGGACGCTGTTCGTAAGGACCTGTTCGCCTACGTGACCGAGCACCTCGGCCACGACGACGGAGTGCTGATCGTCGACGAGACAGACTTCCTGAAGAAGGGAATCAAGTCGGCCGGGGTGCAGCGCCAGGACTCCGGCACGGCCGGCCGGACGGAGAACTGCCAGCTCGGGGGTATTCCTCGCCTACGCCAGCCCGGCCGGACGCACGCTGATCGACCGGGAGTTGTATCTGCCCCGCCGGTGGTGTGACGACCCCGCCCGCCGCGAGGAAGCCGGCATCGCCCGAACAGGTCTGGATCAACAAGCCCGAGCCGCAACGACAAGCCGCTTAACTCCCGTTGGACTCAATCCCTTAACACGTTCCGCCGCCGCCCAGGCCAAAAAGGGGGCACCGAATCCGAGGACGGCCTCATTCCCCTCACCCTCGGCGAGGTCCGCCGTCTCCTGGCACACCTGAACCACCACCAACCGACCCCTCCACCGCATACATCGATGCTCACGATGGCGACGCCGACACCGTACCGCGCCAGAACAGCCCACTACCAGCGAAGACACCAACTCCACCAGATGCGGCTGGAGCATTAAGGCGGTCAGGTAGGCGTAGCCGATCCATCGCCGTCTTAGACACTCCAGCTCCGGCAGGTCGGCCACGCCGTGCCGGGTATCTCCGCTGCAAGGCGGCCGGACTTCTCGAAGCTGTCTTCAGGGGGGACCTGGCAGTGGGGCGATGGTGGGGCGGCGGTGGGGCGGCGGTGGGGCGTAGGGCCATTCTGTTTCGCAGATTGCCCTACAACCAGGAGGAAAAAACGTGAAGAGACTGCGGCTCATTTCTGGGCTCGTCGCAGCCATCGCCCTGACTTTGGGAGTCTCCCCCATGCCGGCATACGCTGCGGAGGCCACCCCCAAGGCGGTCACCGAGGCGGTCACCGAGACCGAGGACTCCGTCTTCATCGACGAGGTCACGCTGGCCGCCACCGGCTGCGGATCCACCTGTGACGGCAAGGACCCGTCATCCTTTAAGATCTATGATAGCGGCTGCTCGACGTGCTACCACTACTGCGTCGACGACGCGATAATTCCACAGTTGTCGGACGGTTACGTCTACACGACCTCGGACTCAACCGGCAGCGTCTCCCTGCGGTACAGCCCTCGCTGTCGCACAGCCTGGGCGAAGACCACCTCCAGCGCCGTACAGTTCAAGGTGGTCAGCCGGAACAGCAGCGGCTCGCACAGATTGACGATGCTCTCCAACTCTCCGGACACGTACACGGCAATGGTGAACGACGCCGGATACGAGGCACAGGCGTGCTACTACCCGCAGGGTCCGAGCTCCGGCTGGAGGTGCACCCGGTGGTGGTGAGCTAAAACGCCACGGGGGGTCCGCACTCACGCAGTCCAGATCGCGGACCCCCCGTCGTTGGTACGAAACGGAGTCGCCGGAGATCATCGCCTCCTGACGGATGTGTAGGCGCCGTTCCCTTCCGACGGATGAGGCAGGCTCAGGCGCCTGCCAGCGTTGGTTCGGCGACTACTGCCGCCGATCGCCCACGTCGGCGGAGGTACCACGGCGCGTCCGGGGCACCGTCCAGCACGCCACCGTCCGGATCGTCGTCGTACGTCTGCCTCACCGCGTCCCGCTCCGGCCGAAGAATGTCCTTGATCACTAGGACACAGAGCAGCACCACCGTGCCGATCCTCAACGTCGACGCGAGCACGAAAACCCCTTCGGGGAAGACCGGCCTGCTGGTAGCCGTGCCGAGCAGTTCACCGTAGAAGGCGACGAAGTAGCAGACCTCGGCGAGCTGCCAGGCCAGGAAGGCACCCCACCGAGGCCGGGCGAGCACTGCCAGAGGCAGCAGCCAGAGCACGAACTGCTGCGACCATACCTTGCTGAAGATCAGGAATGCGGCGACCACCAGAAAGCAAAGCTGTGCGAGCCGTGGCCTGCGGGGGGCCACCCACACCAGCCCGGCCACACCGAGACATGCCAGTCCAAAAAAGGCGTACGAGACGTAGTTCAGCGTGGGAATGTTGGCATTCAACCACTGGAACGGTCCCTGCTCGCCAGGCACATCAGTGTTCACTTTGCCGTCCAGGTACCGCCCAACGTACCAAAGCGTGCCCCAGTCGATCGGGCGGGTGGTGTTGAGTTCGAAGAAACGGGTCCAGTTTTCGCGATATGGCACGGCTACTGGCAGGTTCACCGCCACCAGGGCTGCCCCGGCCGTGGCGAGCGCCGTCAGCGCAGCACGGAGCCGGCCCGCGCGCAGAGCGAGCACCAGAACCGGCCCGAGGAGGAAAAGCGGCCACATCTTCGCGGCGCCGGCCAAGCCGAGCAGCACCCCTGCCAGCGCAGGGCGCCTCCTCGCCCAGGCCGCCAGCCCTAAGGCGGCCAGCCCGATGGCGAGGAAGTCCCAGTTGACCGTGGCGGTGAGAAAGAGCGATGGGGCCAGCGCGAACAGGGCGGCGTCCCAAGGCCTGCGGCGGCGAAGGGCAAGGATCACGGCTACGGTGGCGACCGCGAGCGCGCCAAGGGTCAGCGCGTTCACGTTGTAGAACCATTGCCCCTGGTTGAGCTGTGGGTTGTCGACGCCGAGGGCATGCACGGGCAGGCCGAGCGCGCCCATCATGAACCCGGTGAGCACCGGATACTCCACCGGGTGGTCCTGGTAGGGCGTCTTGCCCTCGTTGAGCCCTTCCGCGTAGTAGAGGGCGAGCACGTCGGTGTAGCAGAGCCGCGTGTACTGAGTGTTGTTCTGCCAGGCGCCGTCCTGGCAGGGTGACTTTTGCAGCCAGTGCAGCGCCAGTGTCAGGCAGGTGAGGGCGAGGATAATCCTGGCCGCCGTCCAGAACCATCGCTCCCGGCCGACAGGACGATCGACAGCCACCGCGTGATCACCGAGCGGCCCGCCGATCACCTCGGAGACGCCCCGGACGAAACCGTCCGAGCGGGACGGGTGGTCGCTAGTCCCGGTGTCGTCGATGCCGACCGTCGGCTGGGTGCTCATGAACAGTGATTCTGCCGTACCTCGGCCGATCGGACTAGCACCGTGGGCCGGCGAGGCAAACCACCTTCAATCCGACACCGATGTCATCGACAAAACTGGAGCAACCATTGCCGTATCCCTTGCTTGAGCCTTGACCAATACGGCAGCCGCCGTTCGGGATCATGACTGGAGTTCGAGGTTGAGTCGCCGCGTGTAGTGGTCTCGTCGGGCTCGTGCTTGATGGCGTCACCGCCGTCGTGACCAGCCCAAACGGTGGGCGCCATCGCTGAACGGACGGATGAGGGAGTGTTGATCAGACGGCGAACTTCGGTTGACGGTCAGTTTGATCAAATCGCTGTGCAGGGGTCGGCGGCGGTGCAGATCGCCAGGATGGCGAGACCGGGCAGGGCGAGGATCGTCGAGCGGTGCCCGGAGTCCCAGCGGCGGACCTGGCGCTAGTCCAGGCCGACCTGACCCTCGGCGGCTTGGAACGCTTCCTCGACGGCCCAGCGGATCCCGGCCACTCGGACACGCTGGGCGAGAGTGGCCAGCAGCGGTGGAAGGCCAGTTCCCCTGTGGTGGTTCAGGGCTATTGCGTAGTCGGGCTGCTCCTGGTCACAGCACCGATCAGGTAGATGGAGCGGCGGTTGGCGCGGGCGATGTTGGTTTCGCCGTTGCTGCGGTGGTACCCGATCGAGGTGTTACGGAGCGTGGCGAAGACGGCGGGTCCGATGCCGGTGCTGGTGTCGTAGGCCGACGGCAGTGGACCTGACGCCCGTCGGGTGAGTGGGCACCGTGTTCGACCTTGCCGTCGACGGCGATCACAACCGGCGTCGCCCCGTCCTACATGAACCCCAACCTGCACGAAATCCCAGCTCAACCGCTCTTCAAACGACTACGCAGCAGCCCTGGTGGTGGTACTGCATCCTGATCAGGAAACTGTGTCGGCCGTCGTCGGGATCGGCGCCCGTGGCGACCTGATCGAGCCAGGCCCAGTCCATCCTCCGGAACCAGCGGTATCCCAAAAGGCGGCTGCCGTACTAAGATCGAGTGAAGACTATGCCGCTCGCGATCCGCACGCGGATCACGAGTAACGAACGGAAACACGGGGGGACTCTTGCACTTTCAATTTCTTGGCCCGCTGGCCATCAAGTTGGGCTCATCTTCGGTACATCTTTCGGGTGAGAGGAATCGTGCGCTGTTCGCTGCGATCCTGATCGACGCCAACCGCGCGGTATCCATTGATCGGCTGATCGACGTCGTATGGGGAGAGAATCCTCCGGTGACTGCTCGCCAGCAAATTCAGAATCGTGTCGGCAAGTTGCGCTCGTTCCTGCTGCACGGCAGCTCCGCGCAGCGCATTGTACGACACGGCAGCAGCTATATTTTGGAGGTCTCCGACGATAGGGTCGACGGCTTACGCTTCGCGAGCATCTGTGCCGAGGCCGCAGCCGCTCGAAGAAACCAGGAACTGGAGCGGGCGTCTGGGCTGCTGCGACACAGCCTCACGCTCTGGCGAGGAAGCGCCATCCAGGACGTTGACTCGCCCGCCCTCCGGGCCGACGTCACACGCTGGGAAGAAGCACGGCTTCGCGCGGTCGAAGATCTGGTGGACATCAATTTCGCCCGCGGCAAGCAACTCGAAATGATTTCTGGCCTGCACGCTTGGGTCACCGTCTACCCGTACCACGAGGGCCTACACTGCCGACTTGCCGAAGCCTTGTACAGGGCCACACGTACCGCAGAATCCCTGGCGGTTCTACGCGGCTTGCAAACGCGCCTCGGTGACGAGTTGGGAATTCGACCGACCCCCGCCGTCACCCAGTTGGAGCGTCATATCCTGGGCGAGGGCGAGGAGAACCTAGCGGACGATCCCCGGCCCGTGCGGATGGACCGGCAGGCCACGGAGGCGCTCCGCCAAGCCCTGACCGAGACAACCAAGGCACTGGCGATCCTGGCTGCGGCCCTAACTTGAGTTTGGCGCCAACGAGGGCCCGTCCAGGTCACGTCCACGCTGGTGGTGTAAGAGACGGCCACCGCTGGATCCGGTTTGATGTTATGCGGCGATCGGGGTCGGGTCGGGCTGGTCGCTGACGTGTTGGTCTGGCTGGGCGGTGATCATTCGGGCTTTGCCGAGGAGTTCGCGGCCCATGTAGCGGCGTCCTTCGGTCCATTCGTCGGTCTGTTCGGCTAGGGCGGCGCCGACGAGCCGGATGATCGCCGGCCGGTTCGGAAGATCCCGACTACATCAGTGCGACGGCGGGCATCGGCGAGGTGGTCGGCGGCGGTGGGGAACTTCGCTTCGATGGTGGTCACGACCCGGTCGAACTGGCCCGGACGGCGTCGGCGTCGGGCTGGTCGAAGACCGTGCGTACCAGGGTCGCGATCCAGGGCTGCGCCGACTTGGGGACCTTCGTGAGGAGGTTACGCAGGTAGTGGGTGCGGCATCGTGCCAGGCCGCGCCAGCAGGGCGGTGCCGATCGCCGCGACGAGGCTGCGGTGGGCATCGGAGATGACCAGGTTCACGCCCGGACAGGCCGCGGGCGGTCAGGCTGCGTAGGAACGCCAGCCATCCGGCCCCGCCCTCGTCGGAGGCGACGTCCAGGCCGAGGACTTCACGCTGTCGGCGTTGACCCCGACGGCGACCAGCGCGTGGACGTTGACCGTCCGCCCGTGCTCGCGGACCTTCATCATCAACGCGGCCATCCACACAAACGGGTAATGGGCGGCGTCGAGGGGCCGGTTGCGGAACACCACCACGACCCGTCAGGAGCTACTACACGAGCGGGGCCGTAGCGGTTTCGCTGGCTCCTTCTACCGGCAAGCGACTGGATTCTGCGGGACGAGGTTTTCAGGGGTTAATCCGGCGTTTGTTGCGTCATCCGGCGCATGCGGCGCAGCGCTCACCGCCGGTGATGGGAGGAAAAATCCGGTTTCCCCTTCTGGCCCAGCCCGTCGGCGACAGAAAGGCGAACGGCGACCGGTCCGGTCGCCGTTCGCGGTACGTTTGATGCCTGCCTACTCCCGTGAGCGGGGCCCTGCCGTAGGTAGAACGCCGCCGCCGCCCGGCCGAGGACCGTTCGGGTTACCGGGGTTACCGGGGTTACCGGGGTTGCCTGGCGTTCCGGGGGTCTGCTGGCAGAAGATGTCCATCGGGTTGCAAGTCGGCGGGGTTGGCTGGGTCGGCTCGGGCGGTGCCGTGCCGTTGCCGGCATCTGGGTCGCCCATCCCGGTGGCCGACGGCAGGCTCTTCTTGTCCTCGCCGTCCAGCGCGGCGTTCATGTACCGCTGCCAGATGGCGCCGGGCAGCTTGGAGCCGCCGATGTCCGCGCCATCCTTGTCGATGATCTGCGGCTTCTTCGGGTCGAGGCTGCCCACCCAGACGGCGGTGGCGAGCTGCGGGGTGTACCCGACCATCCAGGCGTGCGCGTTGCGCTCGCTGTTGTTGTGCTCCCAGGTACCGGTCTTACCCGCCGCCTCACGGCCGCTCTCCAGCGCCCGTTTGTTGGGGCCGGGGATCTGCTTGAGGACGCCGGTGACCTCCTTGGCGACGTCCGCTCGGATCCGCTGCTGGGACTTGAGCTTCTCGCCGGCGAGGACCTCCCACTTGCCGGTGTCGACGTTCTGCTTCTCGACCTTCAACACGAAGTGGGCCTTGTTGTACTTACCGTCGTTCGCGAGCGTGGCGAGGCCGTTGGCGTGGTCCAGCACCGTGATCGGGTACTGACCGTAGCCGACCACGTTGTCGAACTTCTTTGGGGCGAGGTCTTTCGAGTCGTTCTTGGCCAGGTCATACGCCATGGGCGGGGCGACCGTCCACATCGTGTTCACTCCGGCCTGCTTCGCCATGTCCAGCACGGCCGAGGGCTTGATCTTCGCGGTGAGGTGGAAGAACGGCACGTTGTACGACTGGATTGTCGAGAACTCCAGCGTGCACCATTTACCGCAGGTCTGGCTCACGTCTCGACCGGCATTCTGCACCCGGTAGTCGGAGCCCTTGGGCGTGAACGGGGTGGCGTCCCAGTGCGACTTCACCGAGATGCCGGCGTTCACGGCTGCCGCCAGCGTGTAGACCTTGAACGACGAGCCGGGCGGATGTCCACCGACGAGGTCACCATTCTCGTTAGTGTTCTTGCCTGCGTAGTCAAAGCCCGCCCCGGTGTCGCCACCGTAGTAGGCGAGCACTCGGCCGGTTGCCGGTTCGATCGACACCACCGCCGCCATCAGGTTCTTCGGCTGGTCGATGAGCTCGGATTTCTTCTTGCGCATCGCGGTGTTCTCCGCGGCGGTCTGGAGCTTCGGGTCGATCGTGGTCTGGATCCGGTAGCCGCCCTCGCGCAGCGCTTCGACGCAGCTGACCTTGCCGTCCGCCTTGGAATTGGTGCAGAGCCCCCACTGCTCCATTTCCTCGCGGACGTAGTTGATCACGTTGCCGCGGGGGGTCTGCACGCCGAACGCGGCCGAGCCGGCGTCCTTCGGGCTGAGCGTCTTCGGGTACTGCGCGTCGGTCGGCCGGTTCGGCCGGTTCGGCGCGTTGAGCCAGCCCTCGGTCACCATGCCGTCGAGCACATACGCCCACCGCGACCGGGCATCGACCGGGTTGACCGCCGGGTCGTAGCCCTTGTGGGTGTCGCTGGCGACCGGCTGCTTGATCAACGCGGCGAGCACCGCGGCCTGGGCCACGGTGAGCTTCTTGGTCTGCACCCCGAAGTAGGTCTGCGCCGCCGCCTCGATGCCGTACGCGCCCCGCCCGAAGTAGATGACGTTGAGGTAGTGCTCCATGATCTCGGCCTTGGTGTAATCCTCGCTGAGCTTGGAGGCGAGGATTCCCTCCTTGACCTTCCGGGCGTACGTGTCGTCCTTCAGGCTCGCGTAGGCGTTGCGGGCGTACTGCTGGGTGATCGTCGAGGCGCCCTGCTTGTCGTTACCGGAGAGGTTGTTCCAGGCGGCCCGGGCGATGCCCTTGTAGTCCACTCCGGAGTGCCGGTAAAAGTTGCGGTCCTCGGCTGCGGCAACCGCGTGCTGCACGGGCTCGGGGATCTCGGCGATCTTGACGAGCTGGCGGTTCTGGTCGCCGAGCTTGGCCAGCACCGTCTTCTTGTCCTTGGCGTACACGGTGGTGGAGAGCGGCAGCGGCAACTGCTCGGGCAGCACCACCGTGGTGGAGTAGTAGGTGAACCCGACGACGCCGAGACCGGCCAGCATGATCAACACGGCGAAGCCGGCGATCAGCGTGTTGACCCGACGGCGTTTCTTCGCCCGCGCGATCGCATTCGGGTCGCCGGCGCCACGACCACCACGACCGCCACGAACGCCCCCACCCGGGCCGGTCGGCCCGCCAGGGCCACCAGCACCACCAGCACCACCGCCGCCGGGAACCGAGGCCACCCCGGCCCGGCCGACGGTGGCCCGGCCGGCGAGCCCGCCCACGCCTGCGGAGCCGACGCTCGCCCGCCCGGCGGAGCCGACCCCGCCCGGGGCGCGCCCGGCCGGAGCACCACCGGGTGCCGGCGGGACGGGCACCGAGGCCCGGCCCGCGCCGGGCCGCCCGGCGGCCGGTGCGCCGGCGGCAGGGGGAACCGGCACCGAGGCCCGGCCCGCGCCCGCGCGCCCGACCGAGGCGGAGCCTCCTTGGCGCGGCGGCACGGGTGCCGAGCCGCCCGCCGGGGGCCGGGGCGTGGCGGAGCCACGGCCGGCCGGTGCCGTACCCTCTGGGGACCAGCCGTTGCCGCCGGCGTCGGCGCGGCGGTATGTATCGCCCGTCCCCGAGTCGCCGTTGGCGCCGGGGATCTGGGCCCGCCCGCGCGAGGAGCTGGGATCGCCGTACGAGTTCATTCCTCACACCCTGCCGGTCGCGGTGGGACGCGAACGCGCCGCCACCGGGTTGCCGTGAGCTGAAACACGCGACGTCCCCGCCCGAGCGCGTCGGGTCGGGGTCGCTATTTCCGGATCAATCGGGCCAAAGAGCTGTCGGTCGTCCCGTCTTCTCCACGCCGGGCCGACCGAGTCAGCAGGGTTCACCGTTGCGCCTCTCGCCTCCGCCTGGCAGCCGGGGCGCCCACGGCCGAGGCGGCCGTGCCGCCCACCGCGCCCTGCTCCGCCCCGCCCTCTGTGTCACCGGCCAACCCGTCCCGCCCGAGCAGGAACTGCTCGACGAGGTGGTTCCAGTCGCAGCCGAGGCACACCTCCACCACGAAGACCTGGAACTCACGCAGCGTCATCGCCAGGACGGGCAACTCGACCAGAGTACGCGCCTGCCCGGCGGACTGCTTGAGCTCGTCCCCGTAAATGTAGTGGACGCGGGTGAGGTTCTCGCTGCGGCAGATCGGGCAGCGGTCCTCGGTCGGCTCCCCATGGAACCGAGCGGCACTCTTGAGGTACGGCGACGCGTCGCAGACGTCGTACGTGCCGATCCCGCCGGCGAGGAGTTCACGCAGTACCGCCCGCTTCCGGAGCGAGTAGTCGACCACCTGGCGCTGCGTACGCATGCGGAGAAGGGTACGCGGTCCGGCCCGACGGGGCGACCACCGTCACAGTCCGTGGCCCAGAAACTCGCTGTGGGGGTTTGCCCTGACGATTGGTCAGAGGCTAACGTGCGATGTATCGGTCCGATACATCGCGGTGGTTACGCCCACGCGCCGGGGGTAAGAAGGGGTGGCCCGTGCTCGAGCTCGCCATCCTCGGTCTCCTTCAGGAGTCCCCGATGCACGGCTACGAACTCCGCAAGGAGCTCGCGGCCAAGTTGGGTGCGATCCGGGCGGCGATCAGCTACGGCTCGCTCTACCCGACCCTGCGCAGGTTGCAGGCGGCGGGATGGATCACCGAAGCCGCCGAGACACCCGCGACGGCCGAGGAGGTTCCCGCGCTGACCACCCGACGAGGTCGGGTGGTCTACAAGATCACCGCGGAGGGCAAGGAACGCTTCGCCCAGCTCATAGGGCAGGCCGGCCCCGAGACGTACGACGACACGGGCTTCGGTGTGCACTTCGCGTTCTTCGCCCGCACTGACCAGGCGACCCGCCTTCGCATCCTGGAGGGTCGCCGCCGAAAGATCGAGGAACGTCGCGAAGGGCTTCGCGACGTGCTGGGCCGGGCGGCCGAGCGCCTCGACGCGTACACCCTGGAACTGCAACGCCACGGCCTCGACGCCTGTGAGCGCGAGGTCCGCTGGCTGGAGGAGCTCATCGCCAACGAGCGCTCCGGCCGTGCCCCGATGGTCCCGCAAGCGGGGACGGTCGGCGGCCGACGAGATAACGACAGCCCGCCTCCGCCTGGTGAGTCCAGGAAAGAGCGGCCGTGATGAAGAAGAAGGAGGCAGACGCTATGGGCTCCGTCCGCGTCGCCATCGTCGGTGTGGGAAACTGCGCCTCGTCCCTCGTACAGGGCGTGGAGTACTACCGCAACGCCGACCCGAACGACCGCGTCCCGGGTCTCATGCACGTCACCTTCGGCGAATACCACGTTTCCGACGTCGAGTTCGTGGCGGCGTTCGACGTGGACGCCAAGAAGGTCGGCATGGACCTCGCGGAGGCGATCGTCGCCAGCGAGAACAACACCATCAAGCTCTGCGACGTGCCGCCGACCGGCATCAGCGTGCAGCGCGGCCCTACCTTCGACAGCCTGGGGCAGTACTACCGCGAGATCATCGAGGAGTCGGACGCCCCGGCGGTCGACGTGACGCAGGCGCTGCGCGACGCACAGGTCGACGTCGTCGTCTGCTACCTGCCGGTCGGTTCCGAGCAGGCCGCCAAGTTCTACGCCCAGGCAGCGATCGATGCCGGCTGCGCGTTCGTCAACGCCCTGCCGGTCTTCATCGCCTCCGACCCCGCGTGGGCGCAGAAGTTCACCGACGCGGGCCTGCCGATCGTCGGCGACGACATCAAGAGCCAGGTCGGCGCCACCATCGTGCACCGCGCCCTGGCGAAGCTCTTCGAGGACCGCGGGGTGGAGCTGCTGCGCACGTACCAGCTCAACTTCGGCGGCAACATGGACTTCATGAACATGCTGGAGCGCACCCGGCTGGTCTCGAAGAAGATCTCGAAGACCCAGTCGGTCACGTCCCAGATCCCGCACGAGATGAGCAAGAGCGACGTGCACATCGGCCCGTCGGACCACGTGCCGTGGCTCGACGACCGCAAGTGGGCGTACATCCGTCTGGAGGGTCGTTCCTTCGGCGACACCCCGCTCAACGCCGAGCTCAAGCTCGAGGTGTGGGACTCGCCGAACTCGGCCGGCGTCATCATCGACGCCGTCCGGGCCGCGAAGATCGCGCTGGACCGGAAGATCGGCGGCCCGATCATGTCGGCCTCGTCGTACTTCATGAAGTCCCCGCCGGTGCAGTACTCCGACCACGACGCGCACGCCGCCGTCGAGGCGTTCATCAAGGGCGAGGGCGAGCGCTGACCCGCTGACCACCAGCAGCACCGTGAGGGCCGGGTCCGTCGGGACCCGGCCCTCACGCTTCGCGCCGGCCACCGCCCTTCCCCCTCCGGCACGGCGATAAGGAGCAACCTGTGGACTCTGCGCAGATCGTCGCCCAGCTCGCGTACGAGGCCCGCGACACCCCGTACTCGGTGACCCCCGTCCCGGGCGGCGCACGGGTCGGGCTGAAAGTGGCCGATATGCGCTGGCACACCCTGTTCCACCGCAGCGGGCTCACCGTCGAGCACGCCGTCGAGCTGCGGTTCGACGACGCGAACCGGATCTACACCCGGCAGCAGGAGAACCGGAGGCTGAGCTACCGGTTCGGCATCGACGGGCGGGTGGTCGGGGCGTCCCTGAGCGCGAGCGTCTTCAAGGGCACCCAGATCAGCTTCGGGCACGGCGCGGTCGTCGGCCGGCACGACGACGGCAGCCTGGTACGCAGCTACCGGTTCGACTCCCGAGAGCTGACCACGTTCGTGGACTCGGTGCTCGTCCCGTCCGGTTGGAAGCGGGCCATGGATCGGAGCACGAAGATCGGGTTGGTCGCGGGAATCGCGGGAGGTGGGTTCGCCGTGCTGACGCTGATCGGCCTGGGCGTCGCGGTCCTCGTCACGGGCTGAGCCGCCGGATCGACCCGCCGGCCCGCCGGTCACGACCAGGCGCGTTGCAGGGCGACCCGGGCCTCCAGCTCCAGCAGCGTCACCTTGCGCGGCAGGCCGCCACCGAAGCCGACCAGCTTCGCCCCCGCGCCGACGATCCGATGGCAGGGCACGATCACCGGGATCGGGTTGCGGTTGCAGGCCACCCCGACCGCCCGCGCCGCGCCCGGCTCCCCCACAGCCTTGGCCACCGCGCCGTAGGTGACCATCTCCCCGTACGGGATGCGGGTCATCTCCCGCCACACCGCGCGCTCGAAGTCGGAGCCCCGGCGCACCGCCACCGGCACCGTGAACTCGGTCAGCTCGCCAACGAAGTAGGCCCGCAGCTCCGCCACGGCCCGCCCGGACAGCTCGTCGGCGGGCGTCTCGACCGCCGACTCCATCCGGCCGAAGTGCGTGCCGCACACCCCGTCGTCGTCGGTGGCCACGGAGAACTCGCCGATCGGGGAGTCGAGCACGGTCCAGCGCACACCCCCATTCTTCCCTCCCGGTCCGACCCGGCCGCGATCCGGCTCTCCGGACAGGCAAGATTCCGGCTCCGGTGGGCGTCTTGAGCATCGGAGGTGGGCGGTGACTGAGGTGACCGACGGGGAGTTCACCGCGTTCGTCAACGAGCGGGGCGCGGTCCTGCTGCGCTTCGCGTACGTCCTGGCCGGCAGCCAGCACGGCGCGGAGGACCTGCTCCAGAACGCGCTGGCCAAGGCGTACGCGCGCTGGCCGCGGATCCGGGGCGACGCCGAGCCGTATGTGAAGAAGATCCTCTACCACGACCAGGTCTCCGGGTGGCGGCGCCGCGCCCGGCGGCCCGAGGTGCCGGTCGACGTGCTGCCCGAGCGGAGTGGCCCCGTCTCCGCCGGCGGTGCCCGTGTCCCATCGCCTCCACCGGGTGCCCCGCCACCGTATCCACCGGGCGTGAGCCACGGATGACCTTGCACGGCGTCGATACTGTGCTGTTCATGGCCTCGGGGACGCTCATCTTCCTGATCATCGGCGGGGCCGGCGTCGCCGTGCTGGCGCTGGCCCTGCTCGGCACCGAGCTGTTCCAGTTCGGCCACCCCGGCGTCGACGGGCCGGTCTCCACCGAGGCGGTCGCCGGGTTCACCGGTGCGTTCGGCTTCGGCGCCGCGATCGTCAACGAGCTGGTCGGCGGGCGTACCCTTGGGGCGACCGTGGCGGCCGTGGCCGGTGGCGTGCTCGCGGCGGTGCCCACGGCCTGGGTCGCTGTCCGGCTCACCCGGGCCGCCCGCACCATGCGGACCGACCCCACCCCCACCCGCAATGATCTGGTCGGCGCGCTCGGCCTGGTGGTGACCCCGGTGCCGGTCGACGGCTACGGCGAGGTGCGGGTCCGCGTCGCCGGCCAGCCGGTCAAGCTCAACGCCCGCGCCGACGTCCCGATCCCGGTGGGCGCCCAGGTCTTCGTCGTGGCGGCCCTGAGCGACACCAGCGTGCACGTCGAGACCTACTGAACCCCTCCTCCCCCGCAGAGACGGAAGTCACATGGCACTTCTCATCGCCATCGGCGGCGTGGTCCTCCTCGTCGTCGTCCTCGTCCTCTTCGTGCTCTCCCGGATCAAGGTCGCCGGGCCCAACGAGGCATTCATCGTCACCGGCCGCAAGGGCCGGACCACGCAGAACGCCGACGGTGGCCGGTCCACCGACAACTCCGGGCAGAAGGTCGTCCTCGGTGCGTCGGTCTTCGTCCTGCCGGTAGTGCAGAAGATCCAGTCGCTGGACCTCTCCAGCCGCCGCATCGACGTCGGGATCAAGGGCGCGGTGAGCAAGCAGGGCATCCGGGCCGACCTGCACGGCGTCGCCATCGTCAAGGTCGGCGGCACCGAGGACGCGATCCGCGCCGCCGCCCAGCGCTTCCTGCACCAGCAGGACGAGATCGACAACTTCACCCGCGAGGTGCTGGCCGGTGCGCTGCGCTCGATCGTCGGCCGGCTCACCATCGAGGAGGTCATCCGAGACCGGGCCGCGTTCGCCAGCGCGGTGGCTGAGGAGGCCGAGCACTCGATGACCAACCAGGGCCTGGTGCTGGACACCTTCCAGCTCCAGGACATCGTGGCCGAGGGGTCATACCTGCGGGACCTGGGGCGCCCGGAGGCGGCCCGGGTGCTCAAGGACGCCTCGATCGCCGAGGCCCGGGCCCGGCAGCAGGCCGAGCAGGAACGGCTGCTGGCCGAGGAGGCCATCGCCATGGCGAACCGGAACCTCTCGCTGAAGCAGGCTGGTATCCAGGCGGAGATCGACGCGGCGAAGGCGAAGTCGGCGGCGGCCGGCCCGCTCGCCCAGGCCGAACGGGACCAGGCGATCCTCTCCGAGCAGCAGAAGGTGGCCGAGCGCAATGCCGAGCTGAAGCAGCGGCAACTCGACACCGAGGTACGCAAGCCCGCCGACGCCGCCCGGTACAAGGTGGAGCAGGAGGCCGAGGCGGCCCGCAATGCGGCCGTGCTGCACGCCGACGCGCAGCGTCAGTCCGTCATCGCCGCCGCCCAGGCCTCCGCCGAGCAGGCGCGGCTCACCGGTGAGGGCGAGCGGGCCCGCCGGGCCGCGCTGGCCGAGGCCAACGCGATCGAGGGCGCCAAGGAGGGTGAGGCCGAGCAGCGTCGGCGCTCCGCGATCGCCGAGGCGGTCGAGCGGGAGGGACAGGCCGAGGCCGCGGCCATCCTGGCCAAGGGCCAGGCCGAGGCCGACGCGATGGCCCGCAAGGCCGAGGCGTTCGCCACGTACGGCGAGGCGGCGGTGCTGGACCTGCTGGTCCGGGTGCTGCCGCAGGTGGTCGAGGCGGCCAGCGCGCCGATCGGCGCGATCGACAAGATGACGGTGATCTCCACCGACGGGGCGTCCTCGCTGACGAAGTCGGTGGCGAGCAACGTGGCGCAGGGGCTCCAACTCGGCACCGACCTGACCGGCATCGACCTGGCCAGCCTGCTCGGCAACCTCAGCGCCGCCCGATCCAGCGGCACCACCAAGCCCGCCGTCGACGCCTGACGTGCTAGGCGGGGCCCCCTGTTAACGGATTCCGTTGTACAGGGGGCCCTTCCTAACGCTCAGGTCGGCGTACCACCCTGCTCGCGGGCCCAGCGCAGCAACTCCGCCTCGGCCTCGTCGCGGTCCAGCGGGCCGCGCTCCAGGCGAAGCTCCTTGAGGTGCTTCCAGGCCTGGCCGACGATTGGCCCCGGCGGCACCCCGAGCAGTTCCATGATCGCGTTGCCGTCCAGGTCGGGGCGGACCCGGGCCAGGTCCTCCTCGGCCGCGATCCGGGCGATCCGCTCCTCCAGCGCGTCGTAGTCCGCCGACAGAGCGGCCGCCTTGCGCCGGTTGCGGGTGGTGCAGTCCGAGCGGGTCAGCTTGTGCAGCCGGGGCAGCAGGTCTTCGGCATCGGTGACGTACCGCCGCACCGCCGAGTCCGTCCACTCGCCCCGGCCGTACCCGTAGAAGCGCAGGTGCAGACCGACCAGCTTGACCACCTGCGTGGTGACGTCCTTCGGGTACTTCATGGCCTTCATCCGGGCCTTGGTCAGCCGGGCACCGACCACCTCGTGGTGGTGGAAACTGACCCGGCCATCCGTCCCGACCGCCTTGGTGCCCGGCTTGCCGACGTCGTGCATCAGCGCGGCCATCCGCAGGACGAAGTCACAACCGTCGGTCTCGTACGACACGGCGTTGCTGACCACGGTGAGCGTGTGCTCGTAGACGTCCTTGTGCTGGGCGTGCTCGTCGATCTCCAGCTTCAGCCCGGTCAGCTCGGGCAGGAAGCGGTCGGCCAGGCCGGTGTCGACCAGCAGCCGCAGCCCGGTGATCGGGTCCACCCCGCAGAGCAGCTTGGTGAACTCGTCGCGGATCCGCTCGGCGGTGATCCGGTCGAGGTCCGCGGCCATCCGGATCATCGCGGCGCGCACGTCCGGGTGGACGGCGAAGCGGAGCTGGGCGGCGAACCGGGCCGCCCGCAGCATCCGCAGCGGGTCGTCGCCGAACGAGTCCGCGGGGGTGCCGGGGGTGCGGATCACCTTGGCGGCAAGGTCGTCGAGGCCGCCGTGCGGGTCGGTGAACCGGTGGTCGGGCAGGCTGACCGCCATCGCGTTGATCGTGAAGTCGCGGCGCTTCAGGTCGTCGGCGAGGTTGGTGCCGTACTCGACGATCGGGTTCCGGCTCACCTGGTCGTACGCCTCGGCGCGGAAGGTGGTGACCTCCAGCCGCAGCCCGTCACGCTGGCAGCCAATGGTGCCGAACTCGCGGCCGGTCTCCCAGATCGACTCGGCCCAGCCCTTGATGATCCGCAGGGTCTGCTCGGGGTGGGCGTCGGTGCAGAAGTCCAGGTCATCGCCGAGCCGGCCGAGCAGGGCATCGCGTACCGAACCCCCCACCAGGTGCAGCTCGTGGCCAGCCTTGGCGAACCGGCGGCCCAGTTCGTCGGCGACCGGGGAGACGCGGAGCAGTTCGGCGACGGCGTTGCGCTGCGCAGCGGTGAGCTCACGGCGGTCGGCGGCGTGGGGAACGGAGGCTTCGGACATGGGAGCGCCAGCCTATCGGGCCGGATCGGGAACTGATCCGCCGGGCGCGGGTATGCGGGGGGAGTTGACTATGGTCATGAGGTGCGGGCCGGTGTCCGGCTCCGACGTACCCCTTGGAGGCTGGAAGATGAGCGGCGGTCTCTACCGCAGCGCGAACGCCGCGCAGGGCGGCGACCGGCTGCCCGGTGACGACGCCACCTTCATCTCGGCGGAGCCGCTGAACCAGCCCGCCGTGGAGGCCACCGCGCCGCCGCAGGAGGTCGTGGCGGAGACCAGCGCCGCCACCAACAGCGCGGTGATGGCGGCGGGCAGCCTGGTCAGCCGGGGCACGGGATTCATCCGCAACCTGATGATCGGTGCCGCGCTCGGTGGTGGTCTGATCGGCAACGCGTACACCACCGCCCAGTTCCTTCCGAACCAGGTATACGAGTTCCTGCTCGGCGGGGTGCTGACCAGCGTGCTGATCCCGGTGTTGGTCCGCCGGCGCAAGGCCGACCCGGACCGCGGCGAGGCGTACGCGCAGCGGCTGCTCACCCTGGCGGTGCTCGCCCTCGCCGCCGCCGCGCTGCTCGCGATGGCCAGCGCGCCGGTGTTGACCGCCCTGTATGCCAGCGGCAAGGACGGGGCATACACCGGCCTGGTCAACAATCTGTCCTACCTGATGCTGCCGATGCTCTTCTTCACCGGCGTAAGCGCATTGATCGCCGCGGTGCTGAACACCCGGGGGCACTTCGCCGCGCCGATGTGGGCGCCGATCCTGAACAATCTGGTGGTCATCGGCACCTGTGGGCTCTACATCGCGGTCTACGGCGCGAAGCTGCTTCCGCCGGCCGAGATGGGGGCCGGCCGGATCCTGCTGATCGGCGGCGGCACCCTGCTGGGTGTGGCGGTGCAGGCCGGCGGCCTGCTGCCGGCACTGCGCAAGGTGGGCTTCCGGTGGAAGTGGCGGTTCGACTTCCGCGCGCTGGGGCTACGCGAGCTGGCGAAGCTCGGGGCCTGGATGTTCTGCTACGTCGCGGTCAACCAGCTCGGCCTGTTCGTGGTGGTCAACCTACTCACCCGGGCCGCCGGCGACGACAACGCCGGCATCCTGATCTACAACAACGTCTTCCTGCTGCTGATGATGGCGCACGGCATCATCGCCGTCTCGATCATCACCGCGTTGATGCCCCGAATGAGCGCCGCCGCCGCCGACGGGCGATACCGCGATGTGACCGATGACCTGTCCCGGGGCACCCGGATGGTGACCGCAGTACTCGCCCCGATCGCGGTCTGCTACGCGGTGCTGGCCGGCCCCATCTCGGTGGTGGTGTTCCGCTACGGCGCGTTCACCGGCGAGAACGCCACCGCCACCTCCACCGTGCTGCTGGTCGCCGCGCTGGGGCTGGTCCCCTTCGCGATCAGCCAACTCTTCACCTTCGCCTTCTACGCCCTTCCGGACACCCGAACCCCGGCGCTGGTCAACATCCCGGTGGTGATCCTGCGGGTGCTGCTCCAGGTGGGGCTCTTCGCCGCGTTCTCGGCCACCTTCGCCGCGGCCGGCATGATGCTCGGCAACGCCGTGTCGTACGTGGCGGCGGCGGTCATCTCCGCCATGCTGCTGCGACCGCGGGTCGGCCGGATCGGGCTCGGCGGGATCATGCGGACGATAGGCAAAGCCCTCGTCGCCGCGCTCGGTGCCGCCCTGGCCGGCTGGTTGGTGCTCAAGCTGCTGCCGGGCGACCCGACCGAGCTGACCTGGACGGCCGCCGCCGTCCGGCTCGTGGTCGGCGGCGCGGTCATCGGTGGGACCTACCTCGGGCTGGCCATGGTGCTGCGGATCGGGGAGATCACCGAGGTCGTCGGGATGGTCCGCCGCCGACTCGGCCGCTGAACGGGTCGCCTCGGCCCCGGCCGTAGTCTGCGCCACCGCCGGGCCGGCCCGGGCGCCACACAGCGTGACAGGGAATAACCCAGGCTGGGGATGAACCTGTGGATAACTCAGCGATTCACCGGTCAGCGACCGTAAGTGCCTGTGGACAACCAACCGAAAGGTTGAGCATGGGAGACCACTCGGTAGGGAATCCGGGCGGCAGCACCAGCCCCGCCACACCGGCGCGGCCCCTGCGACGACTACGTGCGGTCAACCTCTAGATTGGCTAGTACATGTGACAGCAACGCGGCTGACAACGGGCGTAACCGGACGGGCACCGCTTGTCCCGGCACCTCAGCCAGGTCCGGCGGGAAGATGACATGTCGGGGAAGCGGGCAACCCGGGTAAGGTCGCTCTCGGACGGGTACGGCTGACCCAGGCGCTCCGCGTCGACACTGTCGGCCGGGTCTCAACAGGCAGAGCGGGAAGCCACATGCCCAGCAGCGCGGGTCCATCGATCGACACGATCACCGAGGGAGGACGGGTGACCCAGGTCGGCGAGGGTCAGGAGGCGGAGGAGAGCGCTCCGCCGGTCATGACCTTCGGTGCTCCCACGGCCGGTGAGATCCTCGCCGAGCGGTACGAACTGGTCGAGCACATCAACAACGACAGCGCGGGCCGGCTCGTCTGGCGCGGGGTCGACGTCGTGCTACGCCGTCCCGTCGCGGTCGTGCTCCGCTATCCGGGCGGCGACTCGGCCACCGAGATGCTCCAGGGCGCCGTCGCGGCCAGCCGCGTGATCCACCCGAACCTGGTCGGCGTCTACGACGCGATCGACGAGGCCGATCGGGCGTACGTGGTCCGCGAGTGGGTGGACGGGCAGTCCCTGCGGGAGATGGTCACCGACGGCCCCCTCGACCCGGGCCGGACGACCGCGATCGGCAGCGCCGTGGCCAGCGCCCTGGCCGCCGTACACGGCACCGGCATGGTGCACGGCAACGTGCACCCCGGCACCGTGATGATCAGCGACGAGGGCCGGGTGGTTCTGGCCGACGCCCGGACCGACGGCACCGACAGCCAGGAAAGCGACGTCCGCTCCGTGGGCGGCGTCCTCTACTTCGCCCTGACCGGGCACTGGCCGCACGCTGAGGCCCCGCTGCGCGGCGCGACCGCCGGGCATGGCCGGGCTGCCATCTCGGACGCCGTCCGCGACGCCAGCGGCGCGATCGCCGCGCCCCGCCAGGTCCGGGCCGGTGTTCCCGCCTACCTCGACGACCTCACGATGGACCTGCTCGACTCCGGGATCGCCCCACCGCCGTCGGACGTGCTCGCGGCCGAGTTGGGCCGGCTCGACATCCCGATCGAGGAAGAGGCGTACCTGGAACCGGCCGGGCCGCTGCGCTTCGCCGCCGAGACCGGGGACGAGCCGTCGCCGCTGGCCTCGGTGGGCGGCCGGAAGGTCGCCGTCGGCATCGCCAGCCTGCTGGCAGTCGCCCTCGTCGGCCTTCTCATCGGCATCAGCGCCCTGGGCGGGGACGACAAGGACCCGCAGACCGAGCCGGTGGCCCAGCCGTCCAGCAGCGCCCCGGTCAGCGAGGCCACTCCCGCTGCGGCCAGCCCGCGCAAGCTGTCGGTGAGCGACGTACGCATCATCGACCCCGACAGCAAGCAACGCAGCGAGCTGGGCGGCGCCGAGAAGGTCATCGACGGCGACCAGGACAACGGCTGGGAGACCGAGACCTACCAGGGTCGCCCCAACTTCGGCAACCTGAAGCGGGGCATGGGCGTCTGGCTCGACCTCGGCGAGGAGCGCACGGTCAAGTCGGTGCAGGTGAGCCTCTCGGCCACCGGGGCGTCCGCCCAGCTCTTCGCCGGCACGACCGACCCGCCCTCCACCTCGGCCGGCGACAAATCGCTGTTCTTGAGCTACCAGAAGAGCCCGATCGGCCAGCCGTTCGAGGAGCACGACGGCACCACGATGACCTTCAACGGCTTCAACGCCGACACGAAGTACCGCTACCTGCTGTTCTGGATCACCGAACTGCCCCCGAGCGAGCGGGGCTACAAGCTCGGCGTCCAGGAGATCACGGTCCAGGGGTCGTGAACCGGGGGCCGGCACCGGGCCGCCACACCGATCGGACGAGGTGATGGACGGTCACGGCGAGCGGACGGCCGGCATACCGGTGGGCGGCCAGCGCCGTCCACCGGTCGCTGTTCCCACCGGTTCCGCCCCGGGCACCGGGGCGAGCGACGTCGAACTGCTCCGCGCCCACGTCGCCGGCGACCGGTACGCCTTCACGGAACTCTTCCACCGGCACCGGGACCGGCTCTGGTCGGTGGCCCTGCGGACGATCGGCGACCGCGAGGAGGCAGCCGACGCGCTTCAGGACGCGCTGTTCTCCGCCCACCGCGCGGCGGCCCGGTTCCGGGGCGACTCCGCCGTCACCACCTGGCTGCACCGGATCGTGGTGAACGCCTGCCTGGACCGGATCCGTCGCCGGCAGGCGCACCCGACCGTTCCGCTGCCGGACGGGGCGCACGGCCCCGACGGCGGCCCGACGACCGGGGGGGTGGAACCGGCGGCACCCGTCCAGGACCACGACACCACCCTGGTGGTCCGCCAGGCCCTCGCCGACCTGCCCGTCGAGCAACGGGCGGCGCTGGTGCTGGTCGACGTGCAGGGTTATCCGGTGGCCGAGGTGGCCCGGATCCTCGGTGTGGCCGAGGGGACGATCAAGAGCCGCTGCGCCCGGGGTCGCGCCCGTCTCGCCGTGGCGCTCGGCCACCTCCGGACCGGCGTCGTTCCCGCCGGGACGACCGGCAGCGCCGCCGACGGGGTCTCGGGCGGGGTGGACCGCCGGCCCGCGCCGGCGTCCGCCCGGACCGGGCCGACCGTGCGGATGACCACCGCGCCCCCGGGTGGGCCGGCCGAGGAGCCCGACCGGGGCGACCGGGGCACCGCCGTGGCCGGGAGCAGCCCGGACGTGCCCGTCGTCACCCGGGGGAACCTTGGACCGGCCCGGGGCGTCGGATCGGGGTCGGGACACTCCCGGCGCGACGCCAACCGGGAGGAATCGTGACGGCCGGGGGGTTCAGGGAGGTCGACCACGACCTGCTCGCCGACTACCTCGGCGGCGCGCTCGACGGCACGCCGGACGAGGCTGTCGTGGCCCGGCTGGTCGAGCAGAACCCGGCCTGGGCCGAGGCCCACGACGCGTTGGCACCGGCCCTGGCCCGGGTCGGCGAGGACCTCGCGACCTGGGCCGACCTGGCCGCCGAGATGCCGCTGGCGGTAGCCGACCGGATCGCCGCCGCGCTGGCCGGCGCCGGCCCGGGCACGGCGACCGACCCTTCCGAATCGGTCCTGGCGACCCACTCCTCCGGCCCGGTGGGCCGGGTCGACGAAGCCCGCCCGGTCGACGGGGGGTTGCCCGCGCTGGTGCCCTCCCAGTCGTCGGCGGGCTCACGCCGCCCCGCCGGCGGATCCCGTCCCACGACCGGGCCCACCGGCGTCGGTCCCGGCCGTCGCGGGCGACGTTGGGTCCGGATCGCCGGGCCGGTGGCGCTGGCCACGGCCTCGGTGTTCGCCGTCGGGCTGGGGCTCAACCAACTCGTCGGCGGGACCAGCCAGTCCGACAGCGGGGTACACACCACGATGGGCGAGCACACCGTACCGGGGGCGGCCGTGAACGGCTCGTTCCGCGAGATCGGCACGCCCCGACGCAGCGGCATCGACTGGACGCCGGAGGCGCTGGCCGCCGAAGGCGCCGCCCCGAGAACCGGGCCCGGCAAGTCGCTCGACCGGGGGTCGACCGGGCCGGTGGCCGCCGATGAGAGTCGCCTTCCGGCGCTCGGCGGCCTTAAGCTGCTCACCTCGCCGAATGGCCTGAACTCCTGCCTGGCGGCCGTCAGCGCCGAGCACGGGGTCGGCCTGCTCACCGTCGACCTCGTCGACTACGCCCGGTTCCGGGGCGCCCCGGCGCTGGTCCTGCGATTCGTCGACCCGTCCGGGGCACGCTGGGCGTGGGTGAGCGGCCCGGAGTGCGGCGTCCCCGGATCCGGTGCCGACACCCGTTACCGGGCGCGGGTAGGGTGAGGTCGCGGTTCGCCGGCAGGCGCACCGGGACGGGCTGACCGGCTGCGCCCTACCGAGGCGGAATCGTGGTCGCCGTCCTTTCACGTGACGTGACCCACCGGATGACCGGCTCGGGAATCCCCACTTCGTACGATGACGTTCCGCAAGTCATGAGCCGGCGTCCGCGACGGCGGCACTCAGACCGGCATCGGTGCGCATGCCGGTGGCGACCACACACATCGGGAGACGGCAGTGGACGAGGTCCGCAACCTGATCATCATCGGCTCCGGGCCGGCCGGCTACACGGCGGCGGTCTATGCCGCTCGCGCCAACCTCAAGCCCCTGATCATCGAGGGTGTGCAGTCCGGTGGCGCGCTGATGACGACCACCGAGGTGGAGAACTTCCCCGGCTTCGCCGACGGCATCCTCGGCCCCGAGCTGATGGACAACATGCGCAAGCAGGCCGAGCGGTTCGGCGCCGAGTTCCTCACCGACGACGTGACCCGGGTCGAGCTGAAGGACACCGGCAGCATCGGCTCCGACGCGGTGAGCACCGTGTGGGTCGGTGAGACCGCGTACCGGGCCAATGCCGTCATCCTCTCCACCGGCTCGGCCTGGCGTCCCCTGGGCGTGCCGGGCGAGCAGGAGTACCTGGGCCACGGCGTGTCGTCCTGCGCCACCTGTGACGGCTTCTTCTTCCGCAACCAGCACATCGTGGTCGTCGGCGGCGGCGACTCGGCGATGGAGGAGGCCAGCTTCCTCACCCGGTTCGCCGAGTCGGTCACCATCATCCACCGACGCGACTCGTTCCGGGCCAGCAAGATCATGGCGGAGCGCGCGCTGGGCAACGACAAGATCAAGGTTGAGTGGAATTCGGCGGTCGAGGAGATCCTCGGCGCCGACGGCAAGGTCTCCGGCGTACGGGTACGCAACGTGCACAGCGGGGAGAGCAAGGTCCTCGACGTCACCGGCGTGTTCGTGGCGATCGGTCACGACCCCCGCAGTGAGTTGTTCCACGACCAGGTCGAGTTGGACGACGAGGGGTACGTGAAGGTGCAGGCGCCCAGCACCCGGACCAGCATCCCGGGCGTGTTCGCGGCCGGCGACGTGGTCGACCACACCTACCGGCAGGCAATCACCGCTGCCGGTACGGGCTGCGCCGCCGCCCTGGACGCCGAGCGCTTCATCGCCACGATCCAGGGCTGAGCACGGCCTACGGAACGGCACGGAACGGCACGACCGAACTGAACCAAAGTCCCGGAGGAGGGTCATAGTGGGAGCGACAAAGGCGGTCACCGACGCGAGCTTCGCCGCTGACGTGCTGAAGTCCGACAAGCCGGTGCTCGTCGACTTCTGGGCCGAGTGGTGCGGGCCGTGCCGCAAGGTCTCTCCGCTGTTGGAGGAGATCGCCCGTGAAATGGGCGACCAGGTGAGCATCGTCAAACTCAACATCGACGAGAACCCGGAGACGGCTCGCGCCTACCGGGTGATGTCCGTACCGACCCTGACGGTCTTCAAGAACGGTGAGCCGGTCCAGTCGATCGCCGGCGCCAAGCCGAAGGGCGAGCTGGTCAAGCTGATCCAGTCCGCGCTCTGACCCACGCGTCCGGAAACCCCGTACCCCCTTCCGGGTGCGGGGTTTCTGGTTTCCGGCCCTGAGCTACGCGGACACCGTCACCCCGGCCGGGCGGACCGCATAACCTCAACCGAGGGGGCGGTCGGTGACCGGCCATGCCGCGCTCCGTCGGCGGCCGGGTCGCAAAACCCCGGTCCCGTGCCGCGGGACCGACCGGCCGGCGACCGTGCGAAGGGGGTCGAGCGTGCGTCCGATCCGACCCGGTGACCGGGGGGCGGCCGTGACCGAGATCCGCGGCGTGCTGATCGGCCTCGACCTGCTCGCCCCGTCGCCCGTGGGCGACGGCGACGAGTTCGACGCCGAGACCGAACGCGCCATCCGGGCGTTCCAGCAGTCCCGGGGGCTCAGCGTGGACGGGCGCGTCGGCGCGGAGACCTGGCGCGCCCTGGACGCCGCCCGCTGGCGGCTCGGCGCGCGAACCCTCTACCACGCCGTGCCTGAGCCGCTGACCGGCGAGGACGTCCGGTCGTTGCAGGAACGCCTCCTGGAGATGGGGTACGACGTGGGGCACGCCGACGCCATCTACGGCATCCGCACCTCGCGGGCGGTAACCCAGTTCCAGCGGGAGATGGGGCTGAAGCCCGACGGCTCCTGCGGGCCGTACACGATGAACGCGCTACGCCGTCTGGGCCGGAAGGTGGTGGGCGGCCGGCCGCAGTGGTTGCGAGAATCCGACGCGATCCGACAGGCCGGCCCGGCCCTGGTCGGCCGGACCGTGGTCATCGATCCGGGCCACGGTGGCACCGACCCGGGGGCGGTGGTGTCCGACGGGCCACTACGCTGGACCGAGGCCGACTTGGTGCACGACCTGGCCAGCCGGCTGGAGGGGCGGCTCGCCGCGTCCGGCGTACGGGTGCAGCTGACCCGGGGACCGGCGCCGGGGAGCTGCCTGCCGGACGTGGAGCGGGCGCAGCTGGCCAACTCCCTGGGCGCGGACGTGTTCATCTCGCTGCATACCGACGGCCACGCCAATCCGGAGGCAGACGGCGTAGCGACTTACCACTACGGCACCGACAACGGGGTCACCTCGGCCACCGGTGAGCGGCTGGCCGGGTTGGTACAGCGGGAGATCGTGGCCCGGACGGGGCTGCGCGACTGCCGGACACACGCCAAGACGTGGGACTTGCTCCGGCTGACCCGGATGCCGGCGGTGCGGGTGGAGGTGGGCTACCTGACCTCCCCGGCGGATCGGGGGCGGCTGGTCGACCCGCGGTTCCGGGACCGGATCGTCGAGGCCATCGTGGCCGCCGTCCAGCGGATGTACTTCCCGATCGAGCGGGACGTGCCCACCGGCTCCATCGACGTCAGCGAGCTACGCGCGACGATCGCGGCCGGGCCGGTGGCAACCGCCTGAGCCCGCCCGGCCCTCCGGGCCGGCGGCGGTCAGCCGCCGGTCGAGCGGGTGGCCTGCGCGGGGCGGACCGGCCGGAGCAGCGTCTCCGGGCTCATCGAGCCGAGCAGCTTCTCCAAGGCGTACTCGACGTCGGATTTCCAGCTGAGCGCGGTGCGCAACTCCAGCCGCAGGCGCGGGTAGCGGGGATGCGGACGAACGGTCTTGAAGCCCACCGAGAGGAAGAAGTCGGCGGGAGCGACGCAGCTGCCCGGCGGGTCGCCGTCGTCGCCGAACTTCGCGTCGCCGAACGCTTCGATCGCCTTGATCCCCCGCTTGGTGAGGTCCCGGGCCACCCCCTGGGCGAGCATCCGGCCGAGCCCGCCGCCCGAGAATGCGGGTACCACGTACGCGGTCATCAGCAGGGCCGCGTCAGCGGAGACGGGCGAGGTGGGAAACGCCATCGAGCGGGGCACGTAGGCCGGCGGGGCGTACATGACGAAACCGGCGGGCATGCCGTCGACGTAGGCGAGCTTGCCGCAGGAGCCCCACTCCAGCAGGGTCTGGGAGACCCATGCCTCCTTCTCCAGCCCCGGGTCACCGGCCGCGCAGGCCCGGTCGGCCGAAACCGGATCAAGCTCCCAGTGAACACACTGCCGGCACGGACGGGGCAGGTCTTCCAGGGTGTCGAGGGTCAAGCTGACCAGACGTCGCGACATTGACGTATCCCCACAATAGTCGGAGGCGAGGCCGGCACGGAACGACGCCGCCGCCTTCGGGCCCCGACGAGCGATCGTACGCCGCCAGGCGACGGTACGGGAGGGAAAGCGCGAATGCACCCGGAAGCCGCCGAGGGCGGACTGACCAGCGACCCGACGGGTCCGGGATGTGGACTCGGGCGACAACTCAGGCACCGATCGGCGTACCGCGGACTACCATCGGGGATCTGCGTCGGCGTGCCGCCATGGTCCGCGGCGTCCCGGGTAACCCCGGGAGGGCGGGAGCCGCCCGACACGCGATCGAGGTGATGTCATGACCGGCACGACGCTCGACGACTACACCGACCGGTACGCCCGGCGCGTCCGGGGCATGACCGCCTCGGAGATCCGCGCGTTGTTCGCGGTGGCCAGCCGGCCCGAGGTGGTCTCCCTCGCCGGCGGTGCCCCCTACATCGCCGCCCTACCGCTGGACGCGGTGGGCGAGATGCTCGGCCGGCTCGGCTCCGAGCACGGCGTCACCACCCTCCAGTACGGCATCGGCCAGGGCACCCTGGAGCTGCGCGAGCGGATCTGCGAGGTGATGGCCCTCTCCGGCATCGACGCGTCCTGCGGCGCGTCCCCGGAGGACGTGGTGGTCACCGTCGGCGGCCAGCAGGCGCTCGACCTGGTGGCCCGGCTCTTCCTGGACCCGGGTGACGTGGTGCTCGCCGAGGGGCCGACCTACGTCGGCGCGCTCGGGGTGTTCCAGGCCGCCCAGGCCCAGGTGGTGCACGTGCCGATGGACGACGACGGGCTGATCCCCGAGGCGCTGGAGTCGGCCATCGCGGAGCTGGCCCGGTCCGGCCGGCGGGTGAAGTTCCTCTACACCATCCCGACGTACCAGAACCCGATGGGCGTGACGCTCAGCGAGGAACGGCGCGAGCGGGTGCTCGACATCTGCGAGCGGGCGGGCCTGCTGGTGGTCGAGGACGACCCGTACGGTCAGCTCGGTTTCGAGGGCGACGCGCCGCGGCCGCTGCGGTCCCGGCGCCGCGACGGGGTGTTCTACCTCAGCACCTTCTCCAAGACCTTCGCCCCCGGTCTGCGGGTCGGCTGGATCCTCGCCCCGCATGCGGTCCGCGACAAGCTGGTCATCGCCAACGAGGCGCAGATCCTCTGCCCCAGCGGGTATGCCCAGGCCGCCGTGGCGACCTATCTCGCCACCATGCCGTGGCGCCAACAGCTCAAGGTCTACCGGGAGGTCTACCGGGAGCGTCGGGACGCGATGCTGACCGCGCTGGAGGACCTGATGCCGGCCGGGACCACCTGGACCAGACCGGCCGGTGGCCTGTTCGTCTGGGCGACGCTGCCACCGGGTCTGGACTCGAAGGCGATGATGCCGCGGGCCATCGCGGCCCGGGTGGCGTACGTGCCGGGCACCGGCTTCTACGCCGACGGGACCGGCACCGGCAACATGCGGCTGAACTTCTCCTTCCCGCCGCCGGAGCGGATCCGCGAGGGTGTGCGCCGGCTGGCCGGCGTGATGGAACAGGACATCGCCATGCGTCGGGTGTTCGGCCCGGTCGACCGTCCCGGTGTGCGGCGCGGGCAGGCCGGCGCGGACACGCCGGGACCCGACTTGGCATGATTCCGGCATGGCTTCGACCCCTGCCGAGCGAATCACCGTGACCGACCCCGCCGTCAACGCCGACCTGCACGTGCTGGTGCTCGCCGGTGGGCTCTCCTACGAGCGTGATGTCTCGCTCCGGTCCGGCCGTCGGGTGCTCGACGCCCTCCGGGCCGTCGGTGTGGAGGCGGAACTGCGGGACGCCGACATCGCCCTGTTGCCGGCGCTGGTCGCCGACCCGCCGGACGCGGTGGTGATCGCCCTGCACGGCGCGACCGGCGAGGACGGCTCGTTGCGCGGCGTACTCGACCTCTGCGACGTCCCCTACGTCGGCTGCGATGCCCGCGCGTCCCGCGTCGCCTGGGACAAGCCGTCGGCCAAGGCGGTGCTCCGGGAGGCCGGCATCCCCACCCCGGACTGGGTGGCGCTGCCGCACGACCGCTTCTCCGAGTTGGGGGCGGTGGCGGTGCTGGACCGCATCGTGGGCCGGCTGGGGCTGCCGCTGATGGTGAAGCCGACGCAGGGCGGTTCCGGGCTGGGCGCCGCCGTGGTCAGGGACGCCGCGTCGCTGCCGGCCGCGATGGTGGGCTGTTTCGCGTACGACTCGACGGCACTCGTCGAGCGGTACGTGCCCGGGATGGACGTGGCGGTCTCGGTGGTGGACCTCGGGGACGGGCCGCAGGCACTGCCTGCCGTAGAGATCGTGCCCCGCAACGGCGTGTACGACTACGCAGCCCGGTACACCGCCGGCCGGACCACCTGGCACGCGCCCGCCCGGCTCGATCCGGAGGTGGCGGACACGGTGGCCGAGGTGGCCGTGGCCGCGCACACCGCGCTCGGGCTGCGCGACCTCTCCCGGGTCGATCTGATCGTGGACGCGGACGGCCGCCCGCACGTGCTGGAGGTCAACGTCTCACCGGGGATGACGGAGACGTCGCTGCTGCCGCTCGCGGTCCAGGCTGCCGGGTTGGACCTCGGCCGGCTGCTCGGGTCGCTGGTGACCCGAGCAGCAGCCCGCCGCGTCTGACCGTCCCTCCCGACCACGCGGGGTCAGCCGCGTCCCGGCTCATCATCGGTGGGGCGGCCGGCCGCTGCGTCGTCCGGTTCCGGAATCTCCTCAGCCGCCTCGATCACCCCGCCGACGTCGTCCTCGTCCGGTGCGGGAGCCGACGACTGCGCGGCGATACTCGACGGTGCCTGCCAGCGGATGCGGGGCGGCTCGGCCAGCGGACGGCCGCCGAACTCGGCCAGCCAGGCGGCCACCATGGCCAGGTTCTCCCGCCACCGCTCCTCGGAGATGGGCGGAAGGATCGAGTCCCAGAGCGACAGGAACGTGCCCCGAAGCTGGAGCCGCCCGTACGGCCGGGCCAGGAACCACAGATGAAGATGAGCGGACCCGTCGCCCCAGCGGTTCACATGAACCCGCGCGACGCCGTCCAGGGATCGAATGGCCTTCTCCAGCCGGACCGTCATGACCCCCAGCTCGGCGGCGAGGAGGTTGGGCAGGTCGCCGAGGTCGAGGTGGGAACGGGACTCCAGGATCAGCACCATCGGTAGCCCGGTCGGCCGGTCCATGGCGCGGACGCGCCACCGCTCGCCGACCCAGATGTACGCATCGTCCGGCGCGGAGCATGCCGTGCACTCCCGAGCTCCCTCGCCCTTGCGTGCGGGCTCGACCCCGACGGGGTCCTCAAGAGGCTTGACCCGGAGGTCGCCTTCGAAGGGAAAGGAGGGCCAGGAGGTGAAATCGGGGACTGAGGGAGGGGTGTCTTGCACGACGTGACCCTAACCGAGGGAACAACGACTGTCCCTACCTGTTCCGCCCCCGATGGGCTACGCGACACGATTTTGGCCGCTCAGCCGCCCCTGGGCGGGGCACTCCGGCACGGGTCGCCGTGCGGTCGTCCACATGTTATCCACAGGCCCTCGGGGCCGTGGGGACCCCTCGTCATCCACAGGCTGACACCACGTTTCACGCGGGGTTTCACGTGAAACAGGGGGTGCCTGTGGAAAACCGCTGTGGATAACTTTGCCGCTCTGCGACCAAGTTGTGCACAGGCAGATCGGCTCCCTCGTTCCTAACGAACCGACGCTCCATGGGTCGCGCGTTCGACGGCCCGAATGTGAGCGCTTCGGGGCCCAGGTGGGGAGGGATCTGCTTCTGACGCGCTCGATGGTCGAGCGGGCTTCCCCTTGGGTGCCCGTGGCTCGTCCCTGGCGGCGAGGGGGTTGGCGGGGCCGCCCCTGGTGCCTCTCCTCGGTCGCGATGGACTCGCTATGTCTTGAGCCGGGTGGGTGGGGTCATCAGGCTCGGAGCAGAGACATACCCCCGGTGTCTTCCGAGCGGATGGGTTGAGGCCGTGTCAGCACCGGCGCTGAAACGGAGGCGGTGTCGCGATCAGTTACCTCCAAGACGTCCAGGGCTGCGGCACTGGACGGGAGAGCGGGGGCCCCACGGCCGTTGCCGCGGCTCGCGGGTTGGCCGGTGGGCGGAGGCGGGTCGTATTCGTACGCTCCTCGACGTCCCGAGTGGCCCGAGGGCCGGCGAGGTGGCGTGGGTGCGTCGGGCCGGCGAGGTGGCCGGTGCGTCACGCCGCTACGTCCGTCAGCCCGATGGGGTCGGCCGGTCCCGTAGGTCGGCCGGCGCCTCTGGCAGAGCCAGCGTCGAGCCGGGTGGGGTTCCGATCGGACCGAAGGCTGATCAGGGCTGGCTGAATTCAGGGGGTGGAGCCGGGCTGGATCGAGGCGACGGCCAGCAGGATCGGGCTCCGAGGGATGTGGCTCAAGGCGGGGGCGGCTGCCTGCCCGATGAAGGCCAGCGCCGGGCATCGGGCCGGAGGCGGGGTGGGCCTGCCGCCCCGATTCGACATGAGCCGGCGATCGGCCCGCATTTGGCGGGGATGGCTAGCGCTGGCGGACGAGGGGCTCGATCGCTGGTGCGGCACGACTCGGAGACGCTCCCGATTGCCGGGGTGGTGGTCCCGAGCACGTCGTGCCTGAGGCGGGCGGCGGACCGGCCGACGCCCCGGTCGCGCACCCCGATGGCCCCGGTCGCGGTCCGGGCCGTCGGTTTCACGTGGAACCACGCCAATTCCCCGGGTGCTTCGCGCAGCGACAGGAAGCAGGCCGGCCGTTTCACGTGGAACCGACCCCGCCCGTTGTCATCGGGACGGGCGGGGCGGCGGGGGCCGGGGCGGCCTCGCGGGCCAGGGGCAGGATGACCCGCGCCCGGATCGAAGTGCCGGCACCCTGAGCGCCGGGGCCGGGCCGGTGGTGTTGGTCAGGACGTGACGTCGGGCGGCTACCGTGGAATCGAGTGGCCGTTCAGCCGCGAAGCTTGTCCTCGGGTCGAGAAAGCCGGGCAGCGAATTCGGCGTGGAGCCTTCCCTGCGATCAGCGGTCCGGCCAATGTTCCACGTGGAACAAGATGCCTCGGTTTCACGTGGAACAATCCGCCCCCGGCGAGCCCGCCATCGCCCTGCCGGCTGCCGACCGGCGCCCCCTTCACCGGGCAAATCCAGGGCGCTGCCCCGCCAAGGTCCACGACAGGCCGACGTTCGGCCATCGACGCCCGGACGGACGGGCCGCCGCCGTGACGTCTAGCCAGCCATTCCGACAGCGCCCGGCGGGTCGGCCCAGCCCCACCCGACCCGCCACAACGCCCTCAGCATCCGGATCACCACCCAGGTTGGTCCAACACCGCGTCATCCATCCAACGCCCGCAGGCGCAGACACAGCGGGCTCCAGCTGCCACGCCGCGCTTCGACACCAGCGCCGGCCGACGCGACCATCGCCACCGCCTGCCGCTCCCGCACCCCGGCTCGGCCGCAGTCGCTCGGCTGGCGAAGAACGCGGTTGCTCTCTCTTCCGCCCCGGGGCTGACTACCGATCAATATCGGTGCGTGCGGGCAAATGCCGGGCGAGCTGGGACGGGTGCGGCGGTTGCGACCGGCACCGCAGGACCCGGGGGGAGGGGGGACGCGGAGGATCGTGGAAACGAGCCGGCCGCGCCGTCCAGGGCGGACGGCGCGGCCGGGTCTGTTCGCGGTGAGGTCAGTCCTCGGCTTCCTCCTGGCCGACCCCGATGATGTCAACTATCCGTTCGAGATCGTCGACCGTGGCGAACTCGATGGTGATCTTGCCTTTACTCCGCCCGATGTCGACCTTCACCCGGGTGTCGAACCGGTCGGAGAGTCGATCGGCGAGATCGGTCAGGGCGGGGGCGTGCGGCTTCGGCCGTCGCTGGGCGGCCGGGGTCTTGGCGGGCCCGTCGGCCAACGCGAGCGCCACGATCTCCTCGGTGGCCCGGACGGACAGCCCCTCGGCGACGATGCGCAGCGCGAGCTGCTCCTGCGCCTCCGCCTCGTCCAGGCTCAGCAGCGCGCGGGCATGCCCGGCCGAGAGCACCCCGGCGGCGACCCGCCGTTGCACCTGGGCGGGCAGGTTCAGCAGCCGGATGGTGTTGGAGATCTGCGGGCGGCTGCGGCCGATCCGCCGGGCCAGCTCCTCGTGGGTCGCGCCGAACTCCTCCAGCAGTTGCTGATAGGCCGCGGCCTCCTCCAACGGGTTGAGGTTCGCCCGGTGGATGTTCTCCAGCAGCGCGTCCCGGAGCATGGCGTCGTCCCGGGTCTCCCGGATAATGGCCGGGATGCTCTCCCGACCTACCGCCTGCGCGGCCCGCCACCGGCGCTCACCCATGACGAGTTCGTACTTGTCGCCGTCCAGCGCGCGGACCACGATCGGCTGGAGGAAACCGACCTCCTGGATGGAGGTCTTGAGTTCCTCCAGGGCGTCCTCGTCGAAGACCTGCCGGGGCTGCTTCGGGTTGGGCATGATCGCGTCGACCGAGATCTCGGCGAATCTGGCACCCGGCACCGGGCTGAGCTGAGGCTCGGGCTCCGTCGCGACGGCCTCAGTGACGTCGGTGACGTCGGTGGCCTCGGCGACGTCACTGGCCTCATTGGCCTCATTGGCCTCATTGGCCTTACTGGCCGAGGACGGGACGATCGCCGGCGGAACCGCAGCGGCCTGAGCCCTCTCGGGCGTCGCCGTCATCGTTCCACTGGACTGGGCAGGGCCGGTGGGAATCAGCGCACCGAGCCCTCGGCCCAGACCCCCCCGAGGACGGTTCTTCATACGACGCCTCCCAGCGACTCGTCCGCACTACGCATTCCGGCTCGGCTCCTTGAACCCACGCTCGGCGATCTCCTGGGCGGCCTCGAAGTAACTCGTTGCCCCCCGCGAACCGGGATCGTAGGTCATGACCGACTGGCCGTAGCTCGGTGCCTCCGAGACACGCACATTTCGGGGGATGACCGCCTGGAGCACCTTGTCGCCGAAGTGGTTCCGGACGTCCTGCTCCACCGCGTCGGCCAGCCGGGTACGCCGGTCGTACATGGTGAGCAGGATGGTGGAGACCTCCAGCTTCGGGTTGAGGTGCTGGCGGACCAGGTTGATGTTGTTGATCAGCTGGTTGAGCCCCTCCAGCGCGTAGTACTCGCACTGGATCGGAATCAGCACCTCCTGCGCGGACACCAACGCGTTGACGGTGAGTAGGCCGAGCGACGGAGGGCAGTCGATGAAGACGTAGTCGAAATGACCGGGGTAGGCGGCGATCGCCCGGTCCAGTCGAGTCTCCCGGGCCACCATCGACACCAGTTCGATCTCGGCACCCGCCAGGTCGATCGTGGCAGGCACGCACCACAGGTTGGGGATCCCCTCGACGCCCTGCGCCACCTCCTCAAGAGGGACGCTGTTGATCAGGCAGTCGTAGACATCCGGCACCCCGGTGTGGTGCGGAACGTTCAGCCCGGTCGACGCGTTGCCCTGCGGGTCCAGGTCGATCACGAGGACCCGGTTTCCGTGTAGGGCGAGCGCTACCGCCAGGTTCACCGTGGTCGTGGTCTTACCCACGCCGCCCTTCTGGTTGGCGACGCACATCACCCGTGTCCGCTCGGGACGAGGCATGGTCACCTCGCCACTCGGATTAAGGATCTGCACGGCGCGCATAGCCTCCATAGCCAACGGTGGGTCATCCTCTTCGCGCGTCGGGGTTTCACGTGAAACGTACGCGGCATCCGCCGGGTCGTCCCGGTAGGCCGCAGCCGGCGGTGCCGGCGTGTCGACAGAAATGGCGACCGCAGGGGCCGCGTCGGGTACCGCTCGGGGTGCGGGCTGGCGGGGAAGGGCCGTTGCGGCTGGCGGCGACGCCTCAGGGAGGGACGGTGCCACAGCCTCACGGCGGTGCGAGAGGGCAGGTTCGGCGAGGGGGTCATCGGGACGGCCCGCACCGTAGGCCGTCCCGGACCGCTCCGCTGCGGATGACGGCCCGACCGGGCCGACCGCCGGTGCGTCGCGATGCACCACCGGATCGCAGTCGGAGGGGCGCGGCCCCGGGGCGTCGATGGACCGGTCCTGGGGGCCGGTTTCACGTGAAACGGAACCGGCTGCGGAGTGCCCCCCACGGCCGGCCGTCACCCGTGAACCGTCGTCGTACCTGCCGTCGTCATGCACCTGTCATCCCTACCCGCTCCGGATGGTCGGTTCGCACCCCGTCGTCTTGGCCACGCTCGTCGCACCACGGAGCGTACGACCCGGTGGGGGTGGCCGGGACCCGCTGCCGCACAGATGCCGCCCACCCCACACTATCGGCGCGGCCAGCCTACGGCGGACGGGCGCGGCCGGTCCACGTCGGGTTCTCACGCCTCGACGCACCCGTACCCGTACCCGTATCAACGATCCGACCTGCGGCCGGAAGCCAGCGGGGCGACAGGTAAGTCAGATCAACGACCCCGGCGCCGGCCCCCGAGTGAGCGCTTCGACACCGGCTTGACCCCCGGCGGACGCACGATCCGCTCCCGAACGATCTCCACCACCGTGGCGGGCGGCTCGATCAGCCCGACACCGCACCGATGCACGACGGGTTCACTTCCACCCAGCTTGGCGACCGCCCCGGCGTGCTCGGCGACCTCGTCCGCGGCGGAGGCCCCCTTCATCGCGACCAGCCGCCCGCCGCGTACCGCCAGCGGCAGGCACCAGGCGGCGAGCCGGTCGAGCGGGGCAACCGCCCGCGCCGTCACGATGTCGCCGCTGAACGGCCCGACCCCGGCGGACCCGGTCGCCGCCTCGTCGGCCCGGCCCCGAAAAACCCGGACCGTCTTCGCCAGCCTCAGCCTCTCGACGACCTCGATGAGGAATGAGGTGCGACGGGCCAGCGGCTCGATCAACGTCAGGTTCAAATCGGGGCGTGCGATGGCGAGCACCAGACCGGGCAGGCCTGCGCCCGACCCGACGTCGATCACCGACGCGCCCTCCGGGATGCGCTCCGCCACCGCGGCGCAGTTGAGCAGGTGCCGGTCCCAGATCCGGGGTGCCTCCCGGGGCCCGATCAGGCCCCGGACCACCCCGTCGGTGGCGAGCAGCTCCGCGTACGCGGCGGCGAGGTCGAGCCGGTCGCCGAACAGGGCGTGGGCCGCGCCCGCCAGATCCGGCGGCAGCACCGCGACGGTCGGATCCGGCCCATCGGGCCGGTCCGCTTCGTCGGGCGAGTACGGCCCGACGGCCGACTGCGGCCCTTCGACCGAGTTCAGGCTTACGGCCGACTCCGAGCCTACGGCCGGCTTCGGGGCGGTGGTGGTGTGCAGACCCGCGGTCCCGGGGGCCTGGGCGTCGTCGGCCGGACCCGTCAGGCCATCGAGCCGTCGGACAGGCGACGGCCCGGGCGGCGTGCCACCCGGGCCGGACACGGCACCAGCCGTGATGTCGTCGCGCGTCACCCGATCAGTCCGCAGGCCGGACGATGATGCGCCGGTTGGGCTCGACGCCCTCGGACTCGCTCTCCACCCCGCTCATCGCGTTGACGACGTCGTGGACGCACTTGCGCTCGAACGCGGACATCGGCTCCAGCCGTACCAGCTCGCCGTGCTCCTTGACCTTCTCCACGGCGTTCTTGGCCACGGCGGCGAGCTCCTTGCGGCGGTTGGCCCGGTAGCCTCCGACGTCGAGCAGCAGTCGGCTCGGCGTGCCGGTCTGCCGGAACACCGCCAGCCGGGTCAGCTCCTGGAGCGCCTCCAACGTGGCGCCGCGCTGCCCGACCAGGTTCTGCAACCGGTCGCCGACCACCTCGACGACCGGGCGCCCGCCCGACACCAGCTCGTCGATGTCGCCGTCGTAGTCGAGGATGTCGAGCAGCCCCTCGACGTAGTCCGCCGCGATCTCGCTCTGCTGGAACAGCTCGCTCTCGGCCGGCGCCTTCTTCTCCCGCACGGTCGGCCCGGATTCGGCCTCGGTCTCCTCCGCCTCGGTGTCGTCGGTGGCCTCGATCGGCGCGTTCTCCTCGTCCACTGACTGGTCCGCGCTGGGGATGCTGGTCTCGGTCACGGTCTCATCTCCGTACTCGCTTGGCCGGACCGTCGGGTCCGCTGGTTTCCCGGGCCGGCGGGAGATCGCCGGTGCCCCGGGTACGTCTGTACGGGCCAGTGTCGCCCCGCGGCCGCGCTGTGCGCGGTGGTTCTCCGGCCCGGCGCCTGCCCCTGCGGGGCGGCTGCCAGGGTCGGTCCGTGCGCCGCCGGCTCGGCCGGCGGCGCACGGGAGGACGGTCAGCCCTGGCGCTTGGCCGGGCGGCCCTTCTTCTGGTTGGTCGGCTTGGCACCCGGCTTGGGACCGGCAACCTTCGGGGTGATCGAAGCCTGCTTGACCGGGGCCGGCACGGCCTTGCGACCGAACAGCCCTCCGGCCTTCGCCGGCTGGGCCGGCCCACGGGGGCCGGTAACACCGGTGGCGCCGGTGCGGCCGGGGGTGGGCGGCGGCGGGTACTTGCGCAGCACCCACTGCTGCTGGCCCAGGGTGAACAGGTTGTTGGTGACCCAGTAGATGATCACACCGATCGGGAAGATCGCGCCGGAGATGAGCAGCGACAGCGGGATGCCGTAGAGCATCAGGCGCTGGATCATCTTCTGCTGCGGGTCCTCTGCCCAGCCGGTCTTGAGGATCATCTGGCGGCTGGTGAGGTAGGTGCTGGCCATCATGAGCAGCACCAGGATGCCGGCGATCACCTTCACGGTGGTGCCGTTGGCGCCCAACCGGGCCAGTTCCTCGGCGGTCGAGCCGAACTTGCCGGAGAGCGGAGCCGTGAACAGCTTCGCCTGCGAGGCGCTGTTGAACTGGTCGACCGCCCAGCCGTAGAGAGTCTTCTTGTCCTCCGGCTTGAACGGGTCGAGGCGGCGCAGCACGTGGAAGAGGCCGAGGAAGACCGGGATCTGGAGAAACATCGGAAGGCAGCCCATGAGCGGGTTGGCCTTTTCCTTCCGGTAGAGCTCCATCATTTCTTTCTGGAGCGTCTCCCGGTCACCCTTGTGCTTCTCCTGGAGCTCCTTGACCTTGGGCTGGAGCGCCTGCATGGCCCGCTGGGACTTGATCTGTTTGACGAAGATCGGGAACAGGATCACCCGGACGGTGACCACCAGGAAGATGATGGCCAGGATCCAGGACCAGTTCGTGCCGAGCGCGGCGCCGGCCGGCACCCCGATGGCGTCCCAGGCCGAGTGCCAGGTCAGCAGGATCCACGAGATCGCGTAGTAGATCCAGTCCAGACTGAACAATTCTCAGGCTCCAGTCGCATCGGCGCGGCGGCGGCCGCCCGGCTCGGGCACCGGGTCGTATCCACCAGGGTGAAAGGGGTGGCAGCGCGACAACCGTCGGACCGTGAGACCGGCCCCCCGGAGCGCGCCATGGCGGGACACCGCCTCGATGGCGTAAGCACTGCACGACGGATGGAACCGACAGCGGGCCGGCAACGCCGGACTTATCCACCGACGGTACGCGACGATGGGCCAGGTCAGCACCCGGGCACCCGGGCTCATCGGCCGGGACGGGCCGGAACCGCTGTTCATCGGGATCGCCGCCCACGGGCGGTGCGAGCGGCGGTGAGCGCCGCGTCGAGGTCGGCCCCGAGCTGGGCGTACGACGCCTCGGCCGCAGCCGGCAACGCGCGTACAACCAGGGTGCCTCCGGAAGGCAGGGCCGCCAGCCGCTCGCGGACCAGATGTCGGAGCCGGCGTCGGACCGTGTTACGGACGACGGCGGGGCCGACTGCCTTGGACACGACGAAACCGGCGCGGGCAGGTGTGGAGTTCTCCTCCGCACCGGTGCTCCGCGCCGGCTTCGGCGAGGTATCGGCTGTGGGCCCGGATGTGGCGGGCAGGGTCAGGTGGACGACGAGCGCGCCTCGACCGGCGCGTCGGCCAGCCCGAACCGCTGCGGCGAAGTCGCTGCTGCGCCGCAGTCGTTGCGCGGCTGCCAGCACGACTGCCCACGTCCCCCGGACCGGACCAGTCGGCCTCAGGCCGACAGGCGGGTGCGGCCCTTGGAGCGGCGGGTCGCGAGGATGGCGCGGCCGGCCCGGGTGCGCATGCGCAGCCGGAAGCCGTGGGTCTTCGCGCGCCGGCGGTTGTTCGGCTGGTAGGTGCGCTTGCTCACGTCAGGCTCTCCGTTTTCGTACGCCCCGGGCGCTGGACCGCCGGGATCGTGTGGTGGTCCAGGCCACCTCGGCGGTGGCCCCCGATCGATGCTGCCCGGCGGCGCGGGACCTCGACCAGGCGAGGAAGACGACTGCGGACAGCAAGCACACACCACCCTAGCAGAGGGCGGCAGAGCAGCCGTTCCAGCCTACGCAGGCGGACAACGAGCGTCAAAGCACCCCGGCGCGGCCCCGCCGGCCCCGAGCACGACCGAAGCGGTGGTTTTCACTGATGCCGACAAGGGTCCCCCGCGTCGACGGTTGATGCTCCCCTGCCCACGCTGTTAGCGTGCGCGATTGCGGTCGGCGTCGGCGGCCCGGTTCGCTTCGGCAGGCAAGACCCGACAGGGCAGTGAATCGTTCGGCACGGTGAAACCCGCTTCAGCGCCCGTCCAGACAGGGGGCAGGTCCGACCCGCGTCCGGCGGGAGGCCACAATCGGTCGGTACACAGGCTGTGGATAACTTGTGGATGACGGTTGGCCATTCGGGCTGGACCACAGCGGCGGTCGGGAGCAGAAGCGAGGGGGGCACGACGGTGGCCGGTACGACCGACCTTGCCGCGATGTGGACTGCGGCCACGGACGAGCTCGCCGATGAGATCATCTCCGCGCAGCAGCGTGCGTACCTGCGGCTCACCCGGCTCCGCGCGATCGTGGAGGACACTGCGCTGCTCTCCGTGCCGGACGCCTTCACCCGAGACGTGATCGAGTCCCGGCTGCGGCCGGCCATCACCGAGGCGCTGACCCGGCGGCTGGGTCGGCCGATACAGGTGGCCGTCACCGTGCGGGTAGCAGAGGACGCGGCCGGCCGGCCGGCGGGCACGGTCTACCGCAGCACGCCGGACGCCGGCCAGGGCGGGCCCTCCGACTTCGGCACCTCACCCGCGTTCGACCCGCGCTACGAGGGGCCGGGAGGAAACCGGCACGAACAGTTGCCAGGCTTCCCCACATCCGGGTACCTGGACCGGGGCGAGCAGGAGCACGCCAACCACGGCCGGCCGTCGTCCTCTGAGCGAGGCGGCGGCTACCCGGGGGGCGACGGTGGCTACCCGCAGCACGGCGCGGCGGAACGCCCGGCAACCGAGGATGCCGCCCCGCACCTCCCGGCGGGTACCGACGGCCACCGGCCGGGTCCCGTGCCGGCCAGCCGGGACGCCCAGGAGCCACTGTTCAGCGCCACCTTCGCCGAGCCGCTGGCCCCGCCGAGGCCGGGCCAGGACCGGCGCGGCTACGAGGGGCCGGACACCGATACCCGGCCCTACGAGCCCCGGTACCGGGACGCCGGCCCAAGGCTGCACCGCGACGGCGGCACGGACAGCGGACCGGGGCGCAGTGCCGCGGATCATCGCCCCGGGGGCCGGGACGACCGACGACTGCCCGGCGGCGCGGAGAGTGGGAACCGGCTCAACCCGAAGTACATGTTCGAGACGTTCGTCATCGGCTCGTCCAACCGGTTCGCGCACGCCGCGTCGGTCGCCGTCGCGGAGTCGCCGGCGAAGGCGTACAACCCGCTGTTCATCTACGGCAGCTCCGGGCTGGGCAAGACCCACCTGCTGCACGCCATCGGCCACTACGCCACGACGCTGGGCAACGCCCGCTCGGTCCGGTACGTCTCGACCGAGGAGTTCACCAACGACTTCATCAACTCGCTCCGGGACGACAAGACCAGCGCGTTCCAGCGCCGCTACCGCGACGTCGACATCCTCCTGATCGACGACATCCAGTTCCTGGAGAACCGCGAGCGGACCCAGGAGGAGTTCTTCCACACCTTCAACACGCTGCACAACGCCAACAAGCAGATCGTGATCACCTCCGACCGGTCGCCGAAGCAGTTGGCCACCCTGGAGGACCGGCTGCGGACCCGGTTCGAGTGGGGGCTGCTGGCCGACATCCAGCCGCCCGACCTGGAGACGCGGATCGCGATCCTGCAGAAGAAGGCGGCCCAGGAGCGGCTCTACGCCCCGCCGGACGTGCTGGAGTTCATCGCGTCCCGGGTGTCGAACTCGATCCGGGAGCTGGAGGGGGCGCTGATCCGGGTCACCGCGTTCGCCAGCCTCACCCGGTCGACCGTGGAGCTGTCGCTGGCCGAGGAGGTGCTGCGGGACTTCATCCCGGACGGCGCCGGCCCGGAGATCACCGCAGACCAGATCATGGTCTCCACGGCGGACTACTTCGGCGTGAGCCTGGAGGATCTGCGCAGTCAGTCCCGTTCCCGGGTGCTCGTCAACGCCCGACAGGTGGCCATGTACCTGTGTCGGGAGCTCACCGAGCTGTCGCTGCCCCGGATCGGGCAGGCGTTCGGCGGCCGGGACCACACCACGGTGATGCACGCCGACCGGAAGATCCGCCAACAGATGGCGGAGCGCCGCTCGCTCTACAACCAGATCGCCGAGCTGACCAACCGGATCAAGCAGACCACCTGAGCGACCCACAGCCCACAGCCTCCCGACGCCCGGCCGTACTCGGCCGGGCGTCCTCGCGTTCCGGGACGTGTGACCCCCGCCACTTTTCACCCGGGCCATTCGCTGTCCACAGGGTGCCCGGGGGCCTGACGTCGATCCGCGACCCGGCCGAGGCCGCAGAATCGGCCCGCGATTGTCCACAGCTAACGGTGGTTATCCACAGCGAGTTATCCACCGACGGTGGATAACTACGATCCGTGCCGCACCAGTTACCCACAGGTTGTGGACAAACCCTGGGGACGACCCTGTGGACGACTGTGGACAACGGTCCCGTCATCCACCGGTCTCGGGTGGCCTGTGGATTTCCTGTTGAAGGTTCTGTGGACAACCGCGTCCGGAACCGGCCCGCCTGTCCACAGGACTGGGGAGAAAGTCGGTGGATAACCGGTGGATAACCGGTGGACGGCGGTGGACAACTTTGCCGGCTGGGGCGGCCTGTGGACAACGGGGCAGGTTTTACCCCCGGTTCTCCACAGCTAACCCACCGGTGGATAGTCTGGCTGACCTGCGTAAACTCGTGTTTTCCACAGTTTCCACAGGTGCGATGAAGACGATGAGGTTCTCTTCTATAGAGAACAAAAACCAATCATCACCGTTGGACTTCCTGTGGATCGGCTCGAAACCGCTCGGGGACAGCCCGCTCGGCACCGAGGCGAGCCACGGGGTCGGGCGCACAGCCGATGCCCACGCGCCCTAAGGTGCGATGGGTACCCGCACGTTGGCGGGACGGTGGGCAGCGGTCGGCATGAGAGAGTTGTCGCTGACGTCGACGCGGAGGCTATTGATGAAGTTCCGAGTGGAGCGCGACGCGCTCGCCGAGGCCGTGGCCTGGACCGCGAAGAGCCTGCCCAGCCGGCCGTCCGTACCGGTGCTGGCCGGTGTGATGCTCCGGGTGACTGACGGGAACCTGCAGGTTTCCGGCTTCGACTACGAGGTCTCCAGCCAGGTGGCCGTCGAGGTGCACGGCGACGCCGACGGTGCCGCTCTGGTCTCCGGCCGGCTGCTGGCCGAGATCACCAAGGCGCTGCCGGCCAAGCCGGTGGACATCGCTGCGGTCGGCTCGCACCTGGAGTTGGTCTGCGGCAGTGCCCGGTTCACCCTGCCCACCATGCCCGTGGAGGACTACCCCTCCCTGCCAGAAATGCCGCAGAGCGCCGGTACCGTCGACGCCGCCGCGTTCGCCGCGGCAGTTGCCCAGGTCGCCGTGGCCGCCGGCCGGGACGAGACCCTGCCGATGATGACCGGCGTGCGCGTCGAACTCTCCGGGCGCAACGTGGCGATGCTCGCCACCGACCGGTACCGCCTCGCCCTGCGCGAGATGGAGTGGAACCCCGACGATCCCGAGGTGAGCATCACCGCCCTGGTGCCGGCCCGGACCCTGCACGACACCGCCAAGGCCCTCGGCCCGCTCGGTGGCCAGGTCACCATGGCCCTCTCCCAGGGTGCGGCCGGGGAAGGCATGATTGGCTTCTCCGGCGGCACCCGCCGCACCACCAGCCGGCTGCTCGACGGCGCGAACTACCCGCCGGTGCGCTCGCTCTTCCCCGCCAGCCACAACGCCGAGGCCCGGGTCGCGGTGAGCACCCTAATCGAGGTGGTGAAGCGGGTCGCTCTGGTCGCCGAGCGCACCACGCCGGTGCTGCTCAGCTTCAGCTCCGACGGGCTCGTGGTCGAGGCCGGCGGCACCGAGGAGGCCCGGGCCAGCGAGGCCATGGACGCCACCTTCACCGGCGAGCCGCTGACCATCGGCTTCAACCCGCAGTACCTGATCGACGGCCTGACCAACCTGGGTTCGCAGTTCGCGGTGCTCTCGTTCGTCGACGCGTTCAAGCCGGCCGTGATCTCCCCCTCCGGCGAGGATGGCGAAGTCATCCCTGGGTACCGATACCTCATCATGCCGATTCGCGTCTCCCGCTGATCGCGCATTCCTTGACCCAGACGCAGCGGAGGTAGGAACAGATGCAGCTCGGCCTCGTAGGACTCGGCCGGATGGGCGGCAACATGCGCGAACGGTTGCGCGCCGCCGGGCACGAGGTGGTCGGCTACGACCGCAACACGGAGCTGAGCGATGTCGCCAGCCTGGCCGAGCTGGCCGACAAGCTCGACGCCCCCCGTGCCGTCTGGGTGATGGTCCCGGCCGGGGTCACCGACACCACCATCGACGACCTCGCCGGCATGCTCTGCGAGGGAGACATCATCATCGATGGCGGGAACTCCCGGTTCAGCGACGACGCGCCCCGCGCCGAGCGGCTCGCCGAGCAGGGCATCGGCTACCTCGACGTCGGTGTCTCCGGCGGCGTCTGGGGCAACCAGAACGGGTACGGCCTGATGGTTGGCGGCGCCCAGGAGCACGTCGACCGGCTGATGCCGATCTTCGAGGCGCTCAAGCCGGCCGGCGAGTTCGGTTTCGTGCACGCCGGCCCGGTTGGCGCCGGCCACTACGCCAAGATGGTGCACAACGGCATCGAGTACGGCCTGATGCACGCCTACGCCGAGGGCTACGAGCTGCTCTCCAAATCGGAGATCGTGACCAACGTGCCGGGCGTGTTCAAGTCCTGGCGCGAGGGCACCGTCGTCCGCTCCTGGCTGCTCGACCTGCTTGACCGGGCGCTTGACGAGGACCCGGAGCTGGCCGAGCTGAGCGGCTACACGGAGGACACCGGCGAGGGGCGGTGGACGGTCGACGAGGCCGTCCGGCTGGCCGTGCCGCTCAACGTCATCACGGCGTCGTTGTTCGCCCGGTTCGCCTCCCGGCAGGACGACTCGCCCGCGATGAAGGCCGTTGCCGCGCTGCGTCAGCAGTTCGGCGGGCACGCCGTCCACAAGCGCTGAGCGGTATCCACAACCTGTGTACGTTCGCCGGCTCGAACTGGTCGACTTCCGCTCCTACGAGCAGGTCGGCGTCGACCTGGAGCCGGGTCCGAACGTGCTGACCGGCGCCAACGGAGTCGGCAAGACCAACCTGGTCGAGGCGCTGGGCTACGTGGCGACCCTGGATTCGCACCGGGTCGCCACGGACGCCCCCCTGGTCCGGATGGGCGCGTCCGCCGCAGTGATCCGGTGCGCGGTGGCGCACGACGGACGTGAGCTGCTGGTCGAGCTGGAGATCGTCCCCGGCAAGGCCAACCGGGCCCGGCTGGGTCGTTCGCCCGCCCGGCGGGCGCGGGACGTCCTCGGCGCGCTGCGGCTCGTGTTGTTCGCCCCGGAGGACCTGGAACTCGTCCGTGGCGACCCGGCGGAGCGCCGCCGCTACCTCGACGACCTCCTGGTCAACCGCCAGCCCCGGTACGCCGGGGTGCGCGCCGACTACGAGCGGGTGGTCAAACAGCGCAACGCCCTGCTGCGCACCGCCTACCTGGCCCGCAAGACCGGCGGGTCGCGGGGCGGCGACCTGTCCACCCTCGCGGTCTGGGACACCCACCTGGCCCAGCACGGTGCCGAGTTGCTCGCCGGCCGGCTGGAGCTGGTCGCCGCCATCGGCCCGCACGTCACCAGGGCGTACGACGCGGTAGCGGCGGGCCGGGGCGGAGCGGAGATTCTGTACCGGCCGTCGGTGGAGCTGACCGACCCGACGCCCGACCGGGAGACACTCGTGGCGGCCCTGACCACGGCGCTGGCCGAGTCTCGCTCCGCCGAGGTGGAGCGCGGCACCACCCTCGTCGGCCCGCACCGTGACGATCTGGTGCTCAACCTCGGCCCGCTGCCCGCCAAGGGGTACGCCAGCCACGGCGAGTCCTGGTCGTTTGCGCTGGCCCTGCGACTGGCCGGATACGATCTGCTCCGTTCCGACGGCATCGAACCGGTGCTGGTGCTCGACGACGTCTTCGCCGAGTTGGACGCGGGCCGCCGGGAGCGGCTGGCGGAGCTGATCGGCGGGGCCAGCCAGGTGCTGGTCACCTGCGCCGTGGACGACGACGTGCCGGCCGGCCTGCGGGGCACCCGGTACCGGGTGGAAGAGGGGACGGTGCGTCGTGTCGGATGAGCCGGAGCTTCCGCCGGCCCGCATCGGGCCGCCGCGTCCGCCGCAATCGGGACGGACGGGTCGCACCCCGACCGGCCCGTCGGCCGGCGGTGCCGGCGGTGGCGGTGCCGGCGGTGGCGGTGCCGGCGGTGGCGGTGCCGGCGGTGGCGGTGCCGGCGGTGGCGGTGCCGGCGGTGGCGGCGGTGGCGGTGCCGGCGGTGGCGGTGGCGGTGGGGGCGAGGCATCCGCCGGGCCGGAACTGGCCCGGGCGGTGCTCGACGCCGCGAAGGCCCGGCGCGATGCGACCGCCCGCACCCGACGGCGCAGCCCGGTACCCGGCGGCGATGGTGAGGGCGGTCGGCGGCTGCGCGGCTATTCCGGCCCCGGGCCGGACCCGCGTGACCCGCAGTCGCTGAGCACTGTGCTCAACCGACTGGTCAAGGCGCGGGGCTGGACGCTGCCGGCGGCCGAGGCGACGGTCTTCGGCGCGTGGGAGCGGGTGGTCGGCTCGGAGGTCGCCCAGAACAGCCGCCCGGTGAAGCTGGAGAACGGCGAGCTGACCGTCGAGGCCCGGTCGACTGCGTGGGCGACCCAGCTGCGGCTGCTCGCCGGCTCCCTGCTCAGGCAGATCGCCAGCGAGGTGGGCCACAACGTGGTGCGCAAGCTGCACATCCACGGCCCGGCCGCGCCGTCCTGGTCCAAGGGGCCGCGCCGGGTCCGGGGGCGAGGACCCCGGGACACGTACGGCTGACGATCAGTCCCCGGCGTGCCGGACCTCTCGCTGGGCGCGCTTGAGTTCCCGCTGCTCCCGGCTCCACTGCTTGCGCCGCTCCAGGTCCTGCTTCCAGGCATCCCGGGCGTGGCGCGAGCCGCCCTGCACCGCCCCCTGGACCTGGGAGGGGCCGGCGAGGTTGCGGAACACCCAGCCCATGAGGCGACCCCCGCTGCCCGAAGAGTCGCCCACCTGCTCGTCGCCGCTCATCCGCCTGGCCTTCCCTCGCCGACAGGGCATAGTTTGTACACCAACAATTGGTACACCAATCATTGCTACGATCGCAACGGCGACGACGAGGAGGCCGTGGTGCACGACCGGTGGGAGGGAGATCCCCTGGCGCTGGAGCAGCAGGTCTGCTTCGCGCTCTCCGTCGCCGCGCGGGGCGTGGTCGCCGTCTACCGTCCGCTGCTGGAGCCGATGGGTCTGACCCACCCGCAGTACCTGGTCATGCTCGCGCTCTGGCAGCACGCGCCGCTGTCCGTACGGGAACTCAGCCGTCTGTTGCAGCTCGACCCCGGGACGCTGTCGCCCCTGCTCAAGCGACTGGAAGCCGCCGGGTACGTCCGGCGCGAGCGCGACCCCGCCGACGAACGCAGCCTGGCCGTGACACTCACCGCGAGCGGAGAGGCCCTGCGTGTCCGCGCCGAGGAGATCCCTCCGGCGATCGTGCGGCGGCTCGGGATGCCGATCGAGGAGCTGCGGGACCTGCACACCGCCCTGACCCGGGTGATCGCGGCGACCAGCCGGGCCGCCCCGGGCGACCCTGCAGCCCCGGAGACCGCCGCCCCGGCGTGACCCGCACCGGGGCACCCGGTACGGGCCGGCGCGAACTCGCCCCCGGCGACCCGGTGCTGACGGGGCCGGCGGATCAGGCGTCGGCGTAGACGGCGAAGCCCCGGTCGGCGCAGCGGCGGTAGAAGGCGGCCAGCACGCCCAACTCGGCGCAGGTGAAGTCCCACTGCGGCGGCCCGCCGTTCTCGTCGCGCAGCGCGTCCAGCCGGCTGGCCAGCCAGCGCAGCTGCTGCTCCGCGAGGCGACCGTCGGCGAGCAGACCGCGCAGCACGGTGCTGACCGAGTCGAAGGTGACCGTCTCCCCGTGCGGGCGGTGCCCGGTGACGAAGCGCTCCACGCCGCCGGCGATCCAGGCGCAGCCGTCCGGGTCGATCACCGGATCCTCGTCCTCGGCGGCGGCGTCCGTGGCGTAGAGCACATTTTCGAGCCCGAGCAGGAGGTCGACCAGTTCGGTGTACGCCGTGGCCCGGACCGTTCCGGTCTTGGCGATGTGTTCCGCGAGGGCCGCCGTCGGCGCGGATACCCCCGGCACATCGACGATCTCGCCGAAGTCGACGAACTCGGCCGGTGCGACCGGATCGTAGAAGCGGCCGGTCCGCGGCCAGTGCACCGCGACATTGTCCAGCCCCATCTGGCGTCACCCCTTGAGCATGTGTCGAAGCGTTCGGGTCGATCGTCCTGTTCCGACCGGAAAAGATCAAGACGAGCCACGCTGGGCGCGCCGCAAAGGTACGCCCACCGCCCGCTCCGGCGCGACCCCGGCCCTCGGCGTTCCGGGCCGACCCGGCTGCGGCGCGATTCCTTACTCCGGGGTTCGCCTGTAGGGGGGGCCGCGGGTGGCGCGGTTCGGTCGGCTACGAAGTTCTCAGCCGCCGGGAAGGGGTGCCTAGTGGTGGTTCTGTCGTCCGCGCACAGTAAGATTGAGGGCGAGACGAAGACCCGACATGGAGCGACGGACCCGGGCCCACCGGGCCCACGATCATTGTTCCACGTCGGGTTGAGCCGATCGCGATCCGCGGGCAACCGCGGCGACCGGTGTTTCGGCCCGTGCCCGGAGCGTTCCCGGTGTCGGTCCGCGCGCCGACGTCGCGTCCTGTCCGCCGAACCCGCGCCCGACGTGCCGCTTGCGGCGCGGGTGGCGCGAGAAAGTGGCCGAGGGTGGCAGCGCAGGACAAGCAGGAGTACGGCGCCGAGTCGATCACCGTCCTGGAAGGGCTGGAGGCCGTCCGCAAGCGGCCCGGCATGTACATCGGGTCGACCGGTGAGCGCGGTCTGCACCACCTGGTGTGGGAGGTCGTCGACAACGCCGTCGACGAGGCGCTGGCCGGACACTGCGACACCATCGACGTGGTGCTGCTGGCCGACGGCGGGGTCCAGGTCACCGACAACGGCCGGGGCTTCCCGGTCGACCTGCACCCCAAGCTGAAGAAGCCGGGCGTCGAGGTCGCGCTGACCGTGCTGCACGCCGGCGGCAAATTCGACGGCAAGGCGTACGCGGTCTCCGGCGGCCTGCACGGCGTCGGCGTGTCCGTCGTCAACGCCCTCTCCCACCGGATGGCGGTGGAGATCCACAAGTCCGGCTTCGTCTGGCGGCAGAAGTACACCCACTCCAAGCCGGGCCCGCTGGACAAGGGCGAGACCACCGACCGCACCGGTTCCAGGGTCGAGTTCTGGCCCGATCCCGACATCTTCGAGACCGTCGACTTCGACTTCCAGACCATCTACCGCCGCATCCAGGAGATGGCCTTCCTCAACCGCGGCCTCACCATCCACCTGCTCGACGAGCGGGTCGCGGAGGGCGAGGAGGGCAAGCCGCGCGAGGTCACCTTCTGCTACAAGGGCGGCATCGCCGACTTCGTCCGGCACCTCAACGCCTCGAAGAACCCGATCCACAAGACGGTGGTCGAGTTCGGTTCCGAGGAGGAGGGCATGTCGGTCGAGATCGCCATGCAGTGGAACGAGTCGTACGGCGAATCGGTCTACACCTTCGCCAACACGATCAACACCCACGAGGGCGGCACCCACGAGGAGGGCTTCCGGTCCGCGCTGACCAGCGTGGTCAACCGCTACGGCGCGGACAAGAAGCTGCTCAAGGGCGACGAGAAGCTCTCCGGCGAGGACATCCGGGAGGGCCTGGCCGCGATCATCTCGGTCAAGCTGGCCAACCCGCAGTTCGAGGGCCAGACCAAGACCAAGCTCGGCAACACCCCGGTGAAGGGCTTCGTGCAGCGGGTCTGCAACGACAGGCTCGTGGACTGGTTCGACCGGAACCCGGCCGAAGCGAAGATGATCATTACTAAGGCGTCGCAGGCGGCGCGGGCGCGGATCGCCGCGCAGCAGGCGCGCAAGCTGGCCCGCCGCAAGTCGCTGCTGGAGTCCGGCTCGATGCCGGGCAAGCTGGCCGACTGCCAGTCCACCGACCCGCGCGAGTCCGAGGTGTTCATCGTCGAGGGCGACTCGGCGGGCGGCTCGGCCAAGCAGGGCCGGGACCCGCGCACCCAGGCGATCCTGCCGATCCGCGGCAAGATCCTCAACGTGGAGAAGGCCCGGATCGACCGGGTGCTGAAGAACACCGAGGTCCAGGCGCTGATCACCGCGCTGGGCACCGGCATCCACGACGACTTCGACATCGAGAAGCTGCGGTACCACAAGACCGTGCTGATGGCCGACGCCGACGTGGACGGCCAGCACATCCAGACGCTGCTGCTCACCCTGCTGTTCCGCTTCATGCGGCCGCTGGTCGAGCTGGGCCACGTCTACCTGGCCGCCCCGCCGCTCTACAAGATCAAGTGGAACAAGAAGGGCGACGACGCGCAGTACGCCTACTCGGACCGCGAGCGGGACGGGCTGATCGCGCTGCGCCAGCAGAAGAAGCCGAACGCCAAGCCGGACGACATCCAGCGGTTCAAGGGCCTCGGCGAGATGAACTATCCCGAGCTCTGGGAGACCACGATGAACCCGGGCACCCGCACCCTGCGCCAGGTCACGCTCGACGACGCGGCGACTGCGGACGAGCTGTTCAGCGTGCTGATGGGTGAGAACGTCGAGGCGCGCCGCTCGTTCATTCAGCGCAACGCCAAGGATGTCCGTTTCCTGGACATCTGACGGACCGGGCGGGCCGCCCGGGTAGTCGACCGGGCGGCCCACTCATCCACAGGGTTATCCACAGCACGGCCGGTTTCCACAGCGGTTATCCACAGCACGAAACCGACTCTGATTCTGATAAGGGTTAACAGTGACCGATACCCCCGAGTCCTCCCCGAGCGAGCCCGAGGTCCCCGAGGTCCCCGAGGTCCCCGCCGCCGCAGTCGTGGCGCACGACCGCATCGAGCCGGTCGGGCTCGAGGTGGAGATGCAGCGCTCCTACCTCGACTACGCGATGAGCGTCATCGTCGGGCGGGCACTGCCGGACGTCCGGGACGGGCTCAAGCCGGTCCACCGCAAGATTCTCTACGCGATGTTCGACTCCGGTTACCGGCCGGACCGCGGCTACGTGAAGTGCTCCCGGGTCGTCGGCGACGTGATGGGCCAGTTCCACCCGCACGGCGACTCGGCCATCTACGACGCGCTGGTCCGGATGGCACAGTCCTGGTCGCTGCGTTACCCGCTGGTCGACGGCAACGGCAACTTCGGCTCGCCCGGTAATGACCCGGCTGCGGCCATGAGGTACACGGAATGCAAGCTCGACCCGCTGGCGATGGAGATGCTGCGGGACATCGACGAGGACACCGTCGACCTCCAGGACAACTACGACGGCCGGGCCAAGGAGCCCACCATCCTGCCGTCGCGGATCCCGAACCTGCTGATCAACGGCTCCGAGGGCATCGCGGTCGGCATGGCCACCAAGATCCCGCCGCACAACCTGCGCGAGATCGGCGCGGCCGTGCAGTGGTGCCTGGAGAACCCGGAGGTCGACGAGGCCACCACCCTCGACGCGCTCATCGAGATCGTCAAGGGCCCGGACTTCCCCACCTATGGCCTGATCGTCGGCACCCAGGCCATCCAGGACGCGTACCGGACGGGCCGGGGCTCGATTCGGATGCGGGCCGTGGTGGAGGTCGAGGAGGACAAGCGGGGCCGGCCCTGCCTGGTGGTCAGCGAGCTGCCCTACCAGGTCAACCCGGACAACCTGGCCGAGCGGATCGCCGAGCTGATCAAGGAGGGCAAGCTCGCCGGCATCGCCGACATCCGGGACGAGTCCTCCGGGCGTACCGGCATGCGGATCGTGCTCGTGCTCAAGCGTGACGCGGTCGCCAAGGTGGTGCTCAACAACCTCTACAAGCACACCCAGCTCCAGGAGACCTTCGGCGCCAACATGCTGGCGCTGGTCGATGGCGTGCCGCGCACGCTGAACCTGGCCCAGTTCCTGCGCTACTACGTCGAGCACCAGATCGAGGTGATCCGTCGGCGGGCCGCGTTCCGGCTGCGTAAGGCCCAGGAGCGGGCGCACATCCTGCGCGGTCTGTCCAAGGCGCTGGACGCCCTCGACGAGGTGATCGCCCTGATCCGGCGCTCGCCGACGGTCGATGACGCCCGGCAGGGCCTGATCCGGCTGCTGGAGATCGACGAGATTCAGGCCACCGCGATCCTGGACATGCAGCTGCGCCGGCTCGCCGCCCTGGAACGGCAGCGCATCCTCGACGACCTGGGCAAGCTCGAGATCGAGATCGCCGACCTCAAGGACATCCTGGCCAAGCCGGAGCGGCAGCGGCGGATCGTCTCGGAGGAGCTCGGCGAGATCATCGCGAAGTGGGGCGACGAGCGGCGGACGAAGATCCTGCCGTTCGACGGCGAGGTCTCCATGGAGGACCTGATCGCCCGCGAGGACGTGGTCGTCACCATCACCCGCACCGGGTACGCCAAGCGGACCAAGGTCGATCTGTACCGCTCGCAGCGGCGCGGCGGCAAGGGAGTCAGCGGGGCCACGCTGCGGCAGGACGACATCGTCAGCCACTTCTTCGTCTGCTCCACACACGACTGGATGCTGTTCTTCACGAACAAGGGCCGGGTGTACCGGGCCAAGGCGTACGAGCTTCCGGAAGCCAGTAGGGTAGCCAAGGGCCAGCACGTGGCCAATCTGCTCGCGTTCCAACCGGACGAGCAGATCGCGCAGATCATCGAAATCCCGAACTACCAGGTGGCGCCCTACCTGGTACTGGCCACGAAGAACGGCCTGGTGAAGAAGACGCGGCTCGAGGAGTTCGACTCCAACCGTTCCGGCGGAGTCATCGCGATCAACCTGCGCGATGAGGACGAGCTGGTCGGTGCTGCCCTCGTGGCCCCGTCCGACGACCTGCTGCTGGTCTCCAAGAACGCCCAGGCGATCCGCTTCAACGCCACCGATGAGGCGCTGCGGCCGATGGGCCGGGCCACGTCGGGCGTGATCGGCATGCGGTTCACCGACGAGGACGTCCTGCTGGCGATGGAGGTCGTTCGCGAGGGCCTGGACGTTCTGGTGGCCACGAACGGGGGATACGCCAAACGTACCCCGATCGAGGAATACCCGGTCCAGGGCCGGGGAGGTAAGGGCGTGCTGACTGCGAAGATCACCGAGCGGCGCGGTGGTCTGGTCGGCGCTGTGGTGATCCACCCGGACGACGAGCTGTTCGCGATCACCAGCAACGGTGGCGTCATCCGGACTCCGGTGAAGCCTGTACGCCGTACGCGTGACCGGAACACAATGGGGGTCAAGCTGATGGACCTCCCGGACGGCGTGACTATCGTGGCGATTGCTCGCAATGCCGACGAGCCTGACGAACAGGACTAGTTGATGACGGAGACACAGGCGAAGTCGGGGAACAAGGGGACCTCGGCCAACCCGGTCGACGAGGAGGCCGCCGCGAAGGGCGGCACACCAGCGACCGGCCGCGCGGCCGTGGGCCGGGCAACCGTTCCCGCCGACGCGCCTGCCCCGAAGTTCACCCGGGCCCCCGGTATGGCACCGCCGCCGGAGAAGCCCGGCGACGGCTCGGGGGCCGGTGACAAGACGGAGACATCCGGAATCGACGCGCCCACCTCCGTGGTGGCTCCGGCTGCGGGGGCGGGCGGTGCCGCTCATCCGGGGACGACACAGCCGATTCGTACCGGCAGCGGCCAGCCGGCCGGCAACGCGGCCACCGGCACGATGCCGCGAATCGGTGGGGGCACGACCAAGCCCCAGCCGGACGGTGGCCGTCCGGGCGGCACGAATCGCCCCGCCAACGGCGGCGGGCTGCCGCCGGGGGTCGCCGGTGCGTCCGCTGTCGGGGCCGCGCGCGTCGGTGACGCGGTACGCGCCGCGCGCACCTCGGTCAGTTCGGCCGCGTCGCGCGGGCCGCGCAGGGCCCGGCTGAACCTCAAGCGGATCGACCCGTGGTCCGTGATGAAGTTCGCCTTCGCCGTCTCCGTGGTGCTCTTCATCGTGGTGGTCGTCGCCACCTCGGTGCTCTACCTGGCGTTGGACGCGATGGGCGTGTTCCAGAGCGTCAACGAGAGCCTGGCCGACCTGGTCAACGCCGGCGGGCAGAGCGCCAGCAGCTTCCAGATCACGGCCAAGGGCGTGATCCTCAGCTCGGCCTTGATCGGCCTGGTCAACGTCGTCCTGTTCACCGCGCTCGCCACCCTCGGGGCGTTCGTCTACAACGTCTGCGCCGACCTGGTCGGCGGGATCGAGCTGACGCTCGCTGAGCGCGACTGATCGCACCGACGCCGGGACGTGCCGCGTAAAGCGGTCGTCCCGGCGTCGTGCGTCCGGGTAATTTCAGTCGTACGGCGAGGCGCGCAGCGGCAGTCGGCCCCCGATTTGGGGCGCGGCGGGCGGATGCGTTAGCCTTGGACGTCGCCATACGGGGCTATAGCTCAGTCGGTTAGAGCGCAGAGCTGATAACTCTGAGGTCGCTGGTTCGATTCCAGCTAGCCCCACCGCACATCGTTCCGACGGCTTTCGAGCGCGAGGGGTCGCCCCATGTTCAAGAAGCTTCTGATTCTGGCCGGCGTGGTCGGAGTGGCCGCCGTGGTGGCCAGGAAGATCAAGGCTTCGAACGACGAGCGCGCTCTGTGGCACGAGGCGACCACCGCCCCCGACCTGCGCTGAGGCGTTCCTCCGACTGCCAGCTCCCGGCGGCTTCGTCCGCCCTTGGGGCCCTAGCTCAACTGGCAGAGCACTGCCTTTGCAAGGCAGGGGTTAGGGGTTCGAGTCCCCTGGGCTCCACTCGGCTCCCGTGCAGGTCACGGGACCTTTTCCTCCCCCTCGTCGCCCTCGTTTGATCGATCGCTGTCATCGGCGGTCAGCGAGTCGTCAGCAGGGGCCGCGAAAACCCCTCGGACGAGCCGGTGAAAGTCGGCCGGCGTGTGCGTGTACCGGTTGAGCGTGGTCGACGCCTGTTCGTGTCCCATGACCGCCTGGACGACGTTGACGGGTACGCCGCTGGAGATGAGCCCGGTGGCGTAGCCGTGCCGCAGGTCGTGGAACCGTAGCCCGCCGGACGCCTTGACCGCGACGTGCGCCACCGCGTCCCGGTGCGTGGTGAACTCCGTCGCCCACTCCGCGGCTTCCTTATCGCGCCAGGCAGCCCGAAACCGGTGCGGGCCGGTCTCCGTGATGATGCCGAGCAGCCCGGCGCGCACGAGCGAGGGCCGCCACACCTGGCGCCGGAAGTTGCTCCGTAGCATCGGGTCGCCTACCTGGTTGGTGAAGACCCGATCGGTGGCGTCGGGGTTCGTCCGCTCCCGGTGACGTACCAGCTCGGCGCGTAGGAACGGCGGCACGGGAACCGTGCGCCGGCTCTGCGCCGTCTTTGGGTACGGCTTGTCGGCCGAGTGCCCGTTGACCTCGATCACGACGCGCCGCACGGTCAGCGTGGCGTCCTGGCCGTCGTCGTCCGGCAAGTCGATGTCGGTCCACCGCAGCCCGAGGCATTCACCCCATCGCAGCCCCGCCCCGGCCGCCGCCGCGACAACGGGGCGGTGCCATTCCGGAGTGCTCGGAAGAAGTAGCTCCGTCACCTGATCGAACGTTAGCGGGAGCTGTCCGCCCGCCCGTTTGCGCTGCGACGGCAGGCGCACGCCTTCACACGGGTTGAACGCGATCAGCCGGCCACGTACCGCCGTCACGAGGATCGACGACAGCAGCGAGTGACACGAGGCGACGGTAGCCGGCGACAGCTCCCGGCCCATGAGCGTGACCCACTCCTGAACGGCCAGGTGGTCAATGCGGGCGACCGACCACGCGCCCCACTGCGGTAGAAGCCGCGCCTTCAGCCGCGAGGTCCACGCGGCGAGCGTGGTTGCCTCCACCGACCGCGAGGCAAGCCAGCGCTCCGCGTACGTGCCGAACCGAGTCTTGCCGGCGGTGGGGTCGACGTAGGTTCCCTGGCTCACGGTCGTTTCCGTGGCCGCGAGGTACGCGGCGGCTTCTTTGCGGGTGCGAAAGGTCTTGGCCTTCTGACGGCCGGCCGGGTCGCGCCAGTTGGCGCGGAAGGTGCCGGAAGGCGTCTTGACGATGTGTCCCACGGTTGTGGATCTCCTCGTGTTGGTGACGGTGTGTTATCTGTGGGGGTGCTGGTCATGGGCTAGCTAGCAGCGGTTGCGGGGGGCGTGGTTCGCGTTCTGGCGGGGGTTCGGGGTGTTTCCGCTGGTGGGTTGCTAGTTGCTAGTGGCCTGGTGGTGTCGGGGTTGGACTGCTAGCGGGGGTGCTAGCGCTAGCGGGGTGGGGTGCTAGCGCTAGCAGGGACGGCGGCCTGTGGCTGCGGTTACGGACGGTGCATCTCTGCGGGTGGTCGGTTCTAGCCCGGCTGAACCAGTTGGGATGGTGGTTCAGTCGGGTTGTCGGTCGGCGGGCCGGTGGTGGGGATAGAGGGATAGGGGCCAGGTGGTGGGTGGTGTGGGCCGCTAGCGGGGCCGCTAGGTCTAGCGGGTGTTGGGGCTAGACCTAGCGGCCCCGGGCTGGCTACGCGCCGTTGCGGTGGCGGTGGCGCTGTTCCTGGCGTTCGATGCGGTCGAGTTCCCGGCCTACGTCTTCGGTGCTGGCCTCGGGGAGGTTGTTCAGCCACTCGTGTAGCCGGCGCTTGGGGATGAGCCACCGGCCGCCGAGTTTGATGGCGGGGATGTCGCCGGAGCGGACGAGGGCGTAGGTAGAGCCGAGGGACAGGGACAGCAGGTGTGCGGTTTCGGCGACGGTGTAGACGGCCCGGCCGACCGGCGCGGGGGTGGCGGTGGTGGGGATGCCCCCCGCCCCGGTCGGGCCGGTGGGGTCGGGTGCGGGGCGTTGTGGGAACGGGATGACCGTGCTCACGGGGTTCCTTCCGTCGGTCGGTGCCAGGTAGTGCTGCTAGTAGCGATCGGCGAAGTAGTTCCGGCCGGATGCTGCACGCCGGCAGTCGGGCGGGCCGGCGCAGTGACGACTCCGGTTGCGGCTAGGAGCTGGCGGGGGCGGCTGTCGGCCAATTGCCGGTCGGGACAGGGTGCCGGTAGCGGGGTCCTAGACGGCTAGATCGCTGGTGGTGGCCCGTGCGGGCTCCTAGGGCTGGTCCTAGGTCTAGGAGGTGGCTGGTCCTAGGGCTAGAGGCCCGGTGGCCGGGTTGGGTGGGCGGCTGTGTGGCTCTGAGTGGGCCGTTTCGCGCCGGCCTGGCCTCTGTGGGCCGGCGCGAATGGTGGTGGGGGCGTTGACACGTTGACAGTCCTTCCGTTCGCTGGTGTTCGTGCTGGTCAGGGCCGGTGGCAGGCTGTCAACGCCTGCTGTTGACAGGCGTTGACAACGCTGACACCTACCGGCGGCTATCGGGGTGACGGAACGTGACCGGGTTGGCCGGTTGGAGCGCCAGTCGGCTCAGTCGGGCCAGTCGGCTCAGCTTCCGTGAGGTGAGCTGACTGAGCCGACTGTGAGCCGACTGGCCGGACCGGTGACGGTCCGTGAGCGGGGTTGAGTTGCCAGATCGACCGGGAGGGGAAGCCGGCGCGGGTGGTGGTGACGCGGGCGCGGGCACGGGCACGTTTGAGGGTCGCTTCGGCGAACCCCGCCGCGCGGGCGGCCTTGAGTACGTCTTCGCGGGCCGCTTCCCCGCCCTGGTGGGTCAGGTAGTCGGTGAGCCAGTCGGCGCACTCGTCGCGTTCGGTGCGGTCCTCGGCGTTGCCGGCCGCGCCGTCGCCGAGGATGTCGGCCACCGACCGGTCAGACTCCCCGGTGATGGTGAGCTTCCCGACGTAGGCCGGTCCCTCGTCGGTGGGGATCTCTACGGACTCCACGACGTACCGCAGTGACGGCAGGTCCAGGGGGCCGAGGTTGTTCTTTGCCTGACTCATCACGCACGACCCGTCGCCGGCCTCGTCGTCGCGAGCGATGGCGATCACGGCCCGCGCTACCGCCGAGAACGCCCGCGACCCGGTGATGAGGTTCAGGGCGTCCGGGCTGGCCGACTTGTTGAAGTGCGCCAGCCCGACTACCGCGCATCCGGTCCGGTCGGCCATGTTCACCAGCGGTTCCAGCGCGGTCCGTAGGTCCCGGTCCCGGTGGGTGTCAATGGCGGAGTGAATCAGGGACAGCAGCGGGTCGGCGGCGAGCAGGGCCACGCCGAGTCGGCTGATCTCCCGACCCAACGCCGCGCAGTCCCGAGGCAGGGTCAGGGAGTCGAAGCCGCCGTCGTCTTGCACGTCGACCCGGTACACCATGGTCAGGTCCGCACCGGCGGCGTGGAGGCGCGGGCCGATGGTCTGCGACCACGAGTCTTCGGTAGCCGCGTAGATCACCGGACGCGGGGTGCCGTAGTGCCGGCCCGGCAGGATGCCTCGGGTGATCTGCGCGGTGAGCCACACCAGGGTCAGGGACTTGCCGATGCCTTCCCGACCGGGGATCACCGTGAGAGCGCCGGACGGAATACGGTTGGTCCACGTCCACGCGACCGGCCGCATCTTGATCAGCGACGCCGGGGTCAGCAGGATCCGCCGACCGGACTCGGCGTTCCCGCCGGGCTCGGCCTGGTCCGTGCTGGCCGGTCCGCCATCCGGGCCGGACGCTGCGCCAGTGCCGTCCGGACCGCCCGGCGGCGGGGGCATCTCCAAGTCAGACCCGCTGAAACACTGCGCCGGCCGATCGGGTCCGGCCGTCACGTCGCCCTGCGGTGTTTCAGCATGTCCGGGGTGCCGTAGACCCGGGTCCGAAGATCCGTCCGGTGGTGGTGGCTGTGGTGGTAAGTCCGGCGTCAGCCGGGCACTTCTGCGGTTGGTCGTGGCGCTCACAGCGTGACTCCCGTTCGTCGGGTACGTACGTGGTCTGGGGTTAGTCGGACCCGGGTCCGGGCCGGGCGGCTTGCCGGTTCGATCTCCGTGACGCAAGCCGCCTGGCGGTATCCGTCACCGGACGGCGGCGGTAACCGGGGTTGTCGACGGGCGGCGCAGCTCCACCCGCGCCACACCGGCCGCCAGGGCGGCGACGGCGGCGGCCAGGCACGGGGGCCGGCGCAGAACCGGCGCGCGCCCGGCAGTGCGTAGGAACACCTGCGGAAGCTGATCGGCCTTGGCGTCGTTACACGGCCGGCACGCCAACACGAGGTTCATCAGCGCCCACCCCGGCAACACGCTCTGCGGAATCAGGTGGTCCACCGTCGCGCCGATCAGGGCCGGGAACGGCAGGCCGCAGTAGAAGCACCCCGCCCCATCCCGGTCGGCCAACGCCCGCTTGATCTGCCGCATCCGGTGGGAGTTCGGCCGCGCCATCACGCCACCGCCGCCAGGTGCGACACCAACTCGGCCAGGCGGGCGACCTCCGCCCGCAGGGCCGCCAACTCAGCGATCACCGTGCCCGGCCTCGGCCCGGCCACCGGCACCGGGCCGTCATCCGGCGACAGGTCGAACACCTCGGCCAACAGCCCGTAGTAGAACGATGTCGGCCGGCTGTGCCCGTTCTCCCACCGAGACAGCGCCTTCTTTACCGACTCCTCGGCCGGCAGGTCCACGCCCTGCCGCCGCGCCGCCACCGCCAGGCGGCGCAGAACGTCACGCTGCGACCAACCACGCTCGAACCGCAGCCGCTTCCACCGCGTCTCCATCACGCGGCCACCGCGTACGCCGTGGACTCCTCCGGGCGGCGCGGCAGCACCCGATCGGCCAGCTTGACCAGGCCGTCCCGAGACACCTCCACCACACCGTTCAAGCAGTTGTCGCAGCGTCCAAAGCTGAACCCGTCGCACTCCGGACACGGAGCCCACAACGACGCCGCATGCGACTCGACGCACGCCGACGACTGGCACCACCGCGTCTCGCAGAACAGGCAAACCCCCGCCGCGTTCAACCGCGACGGCCTGAACTGCACCGCCAAACCAGCGAACACACGGCTGTCCATCGTCGGCGCTGGCGGGATAACCTTGACCTGCATCTTCGTACTCCTTCGCTGGGAGATCCGTTGCTGCGCTGGCCTCGGCGGGGGTAGGAGCCCGCCGGGGCTGCTTGTTGAGCCATACGGTAGCCGGCTACCGGCTAGCTGTCTAGACGTGGCGCGTCTGGCCGCCCCGCGTCTACGCTTGTAAACATGACGACCCTTGAAGATCTGCGTGCGCTTGCAGAGCGCGTCAGGGAAGCCAGTAAGACACTGGATGCGCTGCGGTCAGAGCGTGATAAAGCGATTCGCGTTGTGCGTGGATCGACCAGCCACACCGTGCCAGAGATAGCGGATGCCGCAGGAGTTTCCCAAGCCACCGTCAAGACCGTTGTTCGCGGCATGCGGTGAGTGTGTGGAGGGATGTCGGTAGCGAGTGACTGCCATGCATCAAGAGAATCCGACAACGGTTGATGTCGACAGGTGTCACCGTGGGGACAACTGTTCGTCACCAGCGGTTGTCACCGGCTAGAGACGGAAGGTTGGTTGCGCATGGCGCCAGGAGAGGGACGGGATACTGATGACCGGCCGGTGTGGTCGCGTCGGATTAGGTCTGAACGGGCCGCCCGCCGTTGGTCACAGTCGGATGCCCTAGAAGCGCTTCGTGCCCACGCTGGCGACCAGCAGTTGCCAGGCCGATCAAGTCTGCTTCGGAACTGGAAGCGATGGGAGTCCGGCGAGACTGAGCCTGATGATTTCTACAAGGCGCTTATCTCGAAAACCTTCGGCACGGTAACCGCAGCGTTCTTTCCGCCGAGTCGGCCAGAACTCGAATCGCATTTCATTGCGGGCACCGGGCTGGATACCTTGGAGATTGTCTCTCGGTTGCAGGCATCCGACGTTTCTGCCAGTATCATCGAAGCGCTGCGTATCACTGCGGAACGGTTGAGTTGCGACTACTCTCACGTCCAATCAGAAGTGTTGCTAGTTGAGGGACGGGAATGGTTGCGTCGAATTACCGCATTGCGCGATAGTCGACTCACGCTGACACAACACCGCGAAGTCTTGTCACTCGCCGGGCAGGTGGCGCTGTTGGTGGGCTGTGTCGAGTACGACATGGGTCTACGGCAGGCGGCGGAAGCTACTCGCAAGGCGGCGTTATCGCTGGGAGCCGAGTCCGGCAACAGCGACGTTGTGGGCTGGGCTCACGAGATGCGCAGTTGGTATGCACTTACGCAAGGCCAATACCGATCTGCGATCGTGGCAGCCCAAGCAGGGCTGGAGGCGGTGGGACCGGCACACAGCGTGGTCGTTCAACTTGCGGCCCACCAAGCAAAGGCGTGGGCGCGCATTGGTGATAGGCGGCAGGTAGAAGTCATGCTGAATCACGGGCGTGACGTGCTGGAGGGACTGCCGTACCCGGATAATCTCGATAATCACTTCGTGGTCGATCCGTCGAAGTGGGACTTCTACACGATGGATTGCTATCGGCACGTCGGAGAGGATCAGATGGCCGCGACGTACGCCGCTGCGGTCATCGGCTCATCGACAGACCCGGACGGAACCGTGCGGAAGCCTATGAGAGTAGCGGAAGCGCATGTGACGTTGGGTGTCGTTGCTGCCCGTGCTGGTGACTTGGAGAAAGCGATTGGCGAGGGTAGGGCTGCTCTCGCCGGCGTGCGGCGCTCTATTCCTTCGCTTGCGATGCACACCCGCGAACTTGTCCACGTCCTTCGCGAGCGGTTTCCCCATGAGTCCGCCGTCGCTCAGTACGAGGACGAGTTGCGGGCGTTGCGTGCCTAGACCTGCGCGGAAGTGGGGCAGACCTATCAACGACAAACGTCGCGTAGCGCAGGGCGGGCTGGAGGGGCAGAGCGTTGGCACCCTGCCCCTCAGCCGTTAGGCGCCGAACAGCGCTGCGACAGTCGCGATGGCACCGGCGAGAGTTGCCAGTGCTGTGACCAGGGCAGTTGCGGCCGTGAGGTAACCAATTCGGCGAGCGTGCTGGTCGTCGCTTCGCTTGGTCCGTCCGTGTCGGGTTGCTAACCTGGGCACTCGATCTCCCTACCTGATTCCGTTGCACGCGGAGCAACACGGAGTTCGCTGCGGCACCCGTTCCTAGGCGGGTGCCGCTCCGTGTCTCTGGAGGTTGTACACGGCTTCAAGTCACGTCCTAGCGGCCAGGGGTGTCCGAACAAGTTCAGCCGTGTAGATCCTCCCGGCGCTGATCGAAGCACTCAACCGCCAGGCATTCAACCGCGCGGGTGGACGAGTTTCGGGACAACCTGTGGACACCGGTGGACGAACGTGTGTGCTAGCTGTGGATACGCAGGCAGAGCAAGGTAGGAACGTCGGGCGTGGCTCGTCCGCGACGTGGCCCTGTGTAGGTGAAGTGTTAACTACCCTTCGGGCGAGTGTGTCGCTATATAAGCCACGGAGCCGTCGCTTACCGTTTCCAGCGATACTTTCTCTGGGCGGCCTGTGCTGAAACTCCTAGGTCATTGCCTATCTCGTGCCAGGTAGGACCTGTTGATGGCAGCATCTTTTCTCCACCGCCTTCTGGCACTCGGTCTAGCAGCCCCTCAGCACCGCCGCTGATCTCAGCCCAGATGTTCCGCTCGACGGCCGCCTTGATGTCGGCAAGGGCCCTCAATGGAGTCCCACCGCTGTCCCTGACTATGCGAAGCGCTAGGCGTTCGATCGCAACCAGCAAGGTGGTTCCTTCTACTGGACGGTCCGGATCGGGTCTGCGGCGCGTCATCAACACATGTTGAACCGATGCTGGTCGATGGCGCAAGACGTGCAGGTCAGAGGCCAGGGACACTAGCTGCCAGGTTCACTACTGTCCCCGCCATGACGAACCATGAGTCCTCGGAGAGCCGCCCCAAGCCCCTCCTCACCCAGCGCTCTGCCTTGATCTTGATGACGGCTGCATGCTGCGGCGTCGTAGTCGGCGTGCTTACGGCGATGTCGGAAGTCAGTGAACCGACCGCCATTCTTGCTGGTCTCGCTGCTGGTGGAAGCGCCACCGTGGGCCTGAACAGCCTGATCGGCCCGTGAGTCAGCGAGAAGTCAGCGAAACCCTCAGCAAGGGCTGACAGGTAGCAACACCCGACGCCACTGTGAAAAAGACAACGGCACCCGCCCACACGGGCTGGGTGCCGTTGCTATGTCCGATCCGCCTTTGCAAGGCAGGGGTTAGGGGTTCGAGTCCCCTGGGCTCCACTCTTACCGCCTCTGAACAGGCGGTTTGTGCGAACAAGATCAGCGGGCACAAGTAGGGCACAGCTCAGCTTTGATCTTGTACCCGGCTGGTGGCCTTATCGGCACGTTGCGCCGCTGAACTCAGGACCGAGCCAACGACGCCGCTAGGCCGGTCTCGCTTCGGCAGCCAGTGCACGGATTGCCAGGAATGATCTTGTCGGCTACCGCGGGTCTGTATCGGCGATCTGCGCGTACGGCGCCAAGACCGGCATTCGGGCGGTCGCCGGATCCGCCCGGCACGATCACGGCGAGGATGATGTCCGCCCCGCGCCCGTGTGGTGTCCGGCTGCGGCGCCTGTCCGCAGACGGGCGCCGCAGGTCAGATAGCGCGATGGTGGCGGATAGCCGCCGGGCGGCCGCCTGTGATCAGTGCGCTACCGCCGGGCGGCGGCGGCCCGCTGGCGTGCCGATTCGTACAGCACGACAGTCGCGGCGGTCGCCGCGTTCAGGGAGCTGGCGGACCCGAACATGGGGATCCGGACGAGCTGGTCGCATGCCTCGCGCCAGCCGGAGCTGAGGCCGGTGGTCTCGTTGCCGATCAACGTCAGGGTGGGTTGTGTGAAGTCGTACTCGGCGGCGTCCAGGATGCCGCGCTCATCGGTTCCCATGATGCTCATGCCGATGCCGTCGGCGCGGACGTCGGCGACCCAGGATAGAACGGCCTGGTGGGAGGGCACCCGGACCACGGGCAAGGCGAACAGCGAGCCGGTGCTCGCCCGGACCGCCTTCGGGTCGTACACGTCGGCGGCGTGGCCGGTGACGATGACGCCGCCGGCGCCGAAGGCGTCCGCCGACCGAACGAGGGTCCCGATATTGCCGGGGCTGGTGGGCCGATCGAACACGACGGTGAGCATGGTCGGACCGATCGGGATACGGCGCAGGTTGTCCTCCGGCAGCGCGACCACGGCCAGCAGCTCTGGAACCGTGTCTGCCTTACCTCCCAGTTCGTGCATCAGTTCACGCGAGACGGCGAACTTCTCGGCCCGGACTGTATCCAGGGCCTCGCGTGCCCAGCCGGACAGCTGAGCGCTGGTGTCGTAGAGCAGCTCCCGGATCTGCCAGCCGTGTTCGACGGCCATGGTGATCGGGCGCACCCCCTGCACGAGGAACTCGCCGCGTCGCTGCCGCTTGGTCCGATTGCCGAGGAGAGCTTTCCATTGCTGGAACCGCGCATTGCGGCCACTCACTCGCAGAACCACTACCAACCCCGCCTCCGTCGCACGTAGCCCGCCCCTGCCCTGCCTGCCACACTTCACCGGCCTCGGGGCGCTGTGCTGGATGCCGGCCGGGATCCGCCGCGCACGCCTTCTTCCGGCACCGCACTGGCGACGGCAACCTCACCGGCGCCGCGCCTTGGACCTCACCCTGGCTCCCCGAGGTTTCCGACAGACCTTCGGCCAGGTGCTCAGGAACGGACGGAGCAAGTCGCCCCGGCGCCGCGGTCGGTGCCGTCCCCGTCCAGACCGAGGGCGTCCTGTCCGAGACCCCGACGGATCGCGATCTCTACGGGTGAGTACGCGCCGTCGGCCCGCTCCAGTTCGTACGGTGCGGCTGGCATCAGCGGCGGTTGGGCCATGAAGCGAGGCCGCGCTCCGCGGTGCGGTTGCGCCGCGTGCACCAGGAATGGGTGGCACAGGAAGACGTCGCCCGGAGATCCGGTGGCGAGGGCGAGCGGCCGGTGCTCGGACGCTGCCACCAGGTCGGGCGCAAGGGCCAGTCCGCTCGCTCCGTCCTCCCCGTACTTCTCCAGCACCTTCGGCACGTCGAGGTGTGAGCCGACCCGGATCCGGGTCGGGGCGTCCTTCTCACCGACCTCACTGAACAGGAACAGCATCAGCAGTGCCCGGCCCCGGGAGCGCACATTGGTGAAGTACCAGCTCTCGCCCTCCGGCAGATAGCTGCCCTCGATGTGCCAGCCCGCGTCGTCCGGCTCCTCTTCGTGCGGGAAGCGCAGCGGGAACGTGCCCAGCGAGTAGCGCGGCTCCCAGCGTCCCGTGCCGACGAGCAGGTCGTACGCGTGATGGAGGAACGGGGAGTTGGGAGCGGCGGCGAACGGCCCCTGCGCCATGCCGGGCACCCAGTGCACGGGCTGCGTCCACGTCGCTGGATCGTCCGGGTCGCAGCCCGTCTCCCCCCACAGCAGCCGCGCGCAGTCCGCTGCCACGCGCGGCGCGACGGCGCCCTCCAGCTTTACGAAGCCGTCGCGAAGAAAGCGGGATACCAAGGTCGTGTCATCCATGCCTCCCATCGTGCGGCGGCGCCGGTCTCGATCACCCGACATTTTCCGCGCCGCTTTTGTCGGGTGCCCACCGGTGCGCTGCGACCAAGGTTGACGTCGGACGGAGGCTTGATGATCTCGGCACTCCGTCTGACCGTCGAAGGGAGCGAACACGTGGACACTCGCATCGTCGACCATCCCGAGTTCCGGCTCGTGGGGCACGCGGCCCGCGTCCGGCTGGTCCGTCAAGGCATCAACCCGCACATCCAGCGGCACATCACCGCACTGCCGACGGAGGAGCACCTGCGCTTGAAGGCTCTCGGCAACACTGAGCCGAGCGGCCTACTCGCGGTCAGCGACGACCTTGACCCCGACTACGCCGAGGGCAGCGAGCTGACCTACCTTCACGGGGTCGCCGTGTCCCCGGGTACGCCGGTCCCCGGCGGCCTCGACATTATCGAAGTTCCGGCCGGCAGATGGGTGGTCATCCGGACCACGGGGCCGCATCCGCAGACCCTGCAGAAGGCCTGGGCCACGGCCGCAGCCGCGTGGTTCCCGTCCAACCCGTGGCGTCTGCGGCCAGGTCCGGAGATCGTCGCGGTGCTTGAGCCTACGAACGACTTCAGCACCGCGACCTGTGAACTCTGGCTGCCCGTCGAACCGGCGTAACGATCTGGCGAGCATCCAGACAGCATCAGGGGTCCGGCCCGGCGGCCAACAGGACGGCCCGGCCGCGGCAACCGAGCGCGAATATCCGGATCTGCCGCGATCCGCGCCGACCTTAGTCGAGCAGGTCATGCTCAAGGGTGACCTTCGAGCGGACCAGCACGCTACTGTAACGCCCGGCTTGCCGGGCGCTGACCTCCACCGCCCGGGCTGGGTAACCGTCCTGGCCTGGGACTTCGTGGTGGCATTGCACCTGCTGACCCGGTGCCAGGCTCCGGTGACCTTCCGCGGCAATGTGGCTGTAGTGCACCCAGACGGTCAGCTCGACGTGATCGAGAGCGACTGTTCCCCAACCCTCTTCGCTGTTCCAGGTCTTCACCACGCCGGTGTCCTGGAGAAGATCTCGGGCTCCGAGTTCAGCCAGGTTCCGTTATTCCGCGCCGGCGATGGTGGCGCCGCTGACGGTGTCCACATACCACCGCTGGTACTGCTCCAGCGGCCAGCCGCGTTGCCGGACGAGCCAGTCGAAGTTGCGGACGTCCTGGGCCAACCAGAGGATGTCGGCCACCTGTTCGACGTCCAGGTCGGGGCGGAGGGCTCCCGTGCCGACGAGTTCCGCGGCGAACATGGCCATTCCACGGCGGCGCTCGTCGACGCTTTTGCGCCAGATCTCGGCGGCGTCCGGATCGGCCGTGGCCGCTCCGACGAGCGCGAGCATCACCTGGGCCTGCCGGGCGTTGACCTCGGCCAGGTGGCGGGCGTAGCGGGCGAGCTTGGCGCGAGGGGCGGCGAGCGCACGGATCTCGGCGACAAAGGGCCGGTCCGGCAGGGCCACCGGTTCGTCGTCGCCGGCCAGGGTGACGTCAACCAGTTGTGAGAGCAGTTGCCGCTTGCTGCCGAACGCTGCGTACAGCGTCTGGACCGCGACGCCGGCTTCCGCGGCGACGGCGGTCAGCGGGGTGGCCGCGTAGCCGGGGTCGACGAAGAGCCGGCCGGCCGCTTCGAGTATTGCTCGCCGGGTCTGTCGGGATTGTTCCTGTCGCCGGGCGGAGTCATAGCGTCTCTTGACAACCACCGTCCAAGTGTAGTGATCTATTGGATAGGTAGTGGCTCTATCAAATGGAGGGACAGTCATGCCGTTTGGTGTGTTGCAGGAGATGCCCGGCGTCAGCGAGGCGGAGTACCAGCAGGTGGAGCGACACCTCGGACCGGACCGGCCGCCGGGCCTCGTCGCCCATGTCGCCGGCCCGACCGAGGATGGCTGGCGAATCATCAACATCTGGCAGGACGAAGCCGCGTTCCGTCGGTTCCAGTCCGAACGGCTGCTCCGGGCCGCCGGCTTGGCGGCCCAGGAGGGCGGCTTCGACCCGACCAAGGCGGCCAGCTTTCGATCGATGAGTGTCGACGGCGCCGAGATGCCGTTCTGATGGTCGACGCCGCCACCCTGCGGTCCCGCAACGCCGCCTTCTGGACGGGAGCGGCAGCTGGCTGGATCCGCCACGCCGATCGGCAGGACGAGATAGGCCGACCGCTGGGCGCGCCGGCCATGGATCGAGTGGCCGCGCGTCCCGCCGAACGGATCCTTGACGTGGGCTGCGGCTGTGGTGGCACCACGGCTGAACTCGCCCTGGCGGTCGGCGAGACCGGCACGGCGGTCGGTGTCGATATCGCCGAGGCGATGGTGACCGCCGCCCGGCAACGGTTCTCCACCCGCCGGTACCCGGGTATCCGGTTCCGCGCCGCCGACATCGAGACCCTCGATGTCGTGCCGGGGGCACCGTTCGACGCGGCGTACTCGCGAATGGCCCTGATGCTGTTGGCGGATCCGGTCGCCGGCTGCACCACGATCCGGCGGTCACTGCGCCCGGGAGGGCGCCTCGTCGCGACCGTCTTCCGTGACGGCAGCGTCAACCCGTGGCTGTTCGCGACGATGCTCGGCGCAGCACCGCACCTCGGTGCGTTACCACCGCTGCCGGTGGGCGAGGAGCCCGGTCCGTTTTCCTTCGCCGACCCGGTGCGGCTCACCCGGGTCCTCACCCGCGCCGGCTTTACCGCCGTCACGATCACGCCGTGTGACGTCACCCTGGATGCCCCGGATGAGGCCGATGCCGTTGCCGAATGGCTCATCGAAGTCGGCCCCGCCGGTGCCGCCTACCGGGCGGCTCCGCCGGCTGGGCAGGCTTCGGCCCGGGCCGGGGCGGTCCGGCTGCTCGACCGGTTTCGTGAACCGGGCGTCGGTTACCGACTGCCCGCCGGCCTCTGGCTCGTCACCGCGCTCGCTGCCGGGGCTGACAAGCCCTCCACCGCGGCCCGACCGCCGGTCACTTATCACCGACAACCACGTCAGGACGAGAACCGATGAGAACGATTCAAATGCTCGCGCCGACCCTCTGTCTTGTGCTCGCCCTGACGGCGTGTGCGGACAACGACGCATCCGAGCCCCCCGGGGCCGCGGCGCCGGGCGCCCCCGCAGCAGGCGACGCCACGTCCAGCGCGGTCGGATCCGCTCCGGCCGGCGACTCGACGTCGGTGACGGCGAAGGAGGTGTGCGCCTACCTGGACGGTCAGTTGCCGACGCTGAGGGGGATCGGGTCCGAGACGGGCACGATGGCCAACCTCACCGTGAACCTCTATTCCTGGTACGAGAAGCAGGGTGCCGTGCCGACCGGCCGTCAGATCGACGACCAGACCCGGCAGGAATGCCCGGCAACTCGGACCGAGGTGCTCGAACTCGCCGGGATGGCGAGCTTCGAACGGCTTTAGCCGCCGCGAGCCGGCGACGCCCGGATCGGTGTCCGGTCGCCGGATCCGCTGTCGGACCGTGTCGCGATCGAAGACGCCTTCCGCCGGCTAGTGCTCGGGTTTGCGGGCCATCAGGCTGGCCTGGGGCCGCTTGAGGCGCTGGCTGGGCTCCTCCCTGAGTCGCGCGGTGACGACCATTCCGGCCTGGTGCAGCTGCTCTTCGATGTCGTCGGGCAGTAGCAGATAGGCGTCATAGGACACGGGGTGGCCGTAAGAGCGTTCGGGGCGTAGATGCTCGTCGCCGACGTGGAATCCCACGAACAGCAGGCCGCCCGGGGCCAGCGTCCGGTGGAACTCCGCGAAGACCATCGGCAGCGCCTCCGGAGGCGTATGAAAGATCGACCACCAGGCGACGATGCCGCCGAGGTGTCCGTCGGGGAGGTCCAGGGCGGTCATGGAGCCGACGTCGAACCGCAGGCCCGGGTACGTCCGGCGGGCGATGTCCACCATCTTCGGAGAGAGGTCGACACCGAAGGCGGGAACGCCGAGGGAGTTCAGGTGGGCCGTGACGTGGCCGGGGCCGCACCCCAGATCCGCGACCGGCCGCCGGCCGTTGGCCTGTACGAGCTCGGCGAACGCCACCAGCATCCCCCGTCCCAATGCGTCCTCCGCGAACCGGGCCGGTGCGATCTTGACGTAGTCCTCTGCGACCGTGTCGTACGAGTCTCGAACAGCGGCGAGGTAGGACGGTTCAGTCACACGGGCGACCCTAGCTGGGCGCCTGGGCGGGGTTCTGTCGCACCTGCGGGACGACGTGAAGGGGGTGGAGCCGGTCGTCCGGCGGAACAGGTGATCCCCACCAGCCGCCCCCTCGGGGCGGGCGGTTAGCGTCGGGGCGTGAGTACCGGATCCCCACGCGTCCTGCCCGCCGAGGACGGCATCGCCGAAGCCGCCGCCGTCCTGCGGGCCGGAGGGCTGGTCGCGTTTCCCACCGAGACCGTCTACGGGCTGGGCGCCAACGCCCTGGACGCCCGCGCTACGGCGCGGATCTTCGAGGCGAAGCAGCGGCCGAGCTTCGACCCGCTGATCACCCACCTGGCCGACGTGGCCGACCTGACCGGGCTGGTGGGGCCGGTGCCCGAGGCGGTGGCCGCGCTGGCCGAGCGGTTCTGGCCGGGGCCGCTGACGCTGATCGTGGACCGGCCTGCCGCGATCCCGCCGATCGTGACCTCGGGGCTCGCGTCGATGGCCGTCCGGGTGCCGGACGAGCCGTCCGCCCGGGCGCTGATCGCCGCGGCAGGGGTGCCGGTGGCCGCGCCCAGCGCCAACCGGTTCGGCCAGCTCAGCCCCACTCGGGCCGAGCACGTGGTGGCCGGGCTCGGCGCGGCGGTGGACGTGGTGCTCGACGGTGGGTCGACCCGGTGCGGCATCGAGTCGACCATCGTGGATGCCCGGGGCGAGCACCCGGTGGTGCTCCGGCTCGGCGCGCTGCCGGTGGAGGCCCTGGTCGAGGCGGTCGGCCCGGTGACCGTGCGACCGGGCAGCTCCGGCCAGCCGGTGGCACCCGGGACGTTGGCCGCGCACTACGCCCCGCGTACCCCGTTGCAGTTGGTCGACGGCGTGGACCCGTTGGCCGGCGGCGGTGGCCGGCGAGGGCTGCTGGCCTTCCGGCAGCGCCCGGCGGGCGGCGACTGGGCGGCGGTCGAGGTGCTCTCCCCGTCGGGGGACCTGACGGTGGCGGCGGCCCGGCTCTTCGACGCCCTGCACCGGCTCGACGCGGCCGGGGTGACCGCGATCGTCGCCGAGCGGGTCCCGGACGTCGGGGTGGGGCGGGCGATCAACGACCGGCTGGGGCGGGCCGCCGCGACCTGGCGCGGGCACCGCTGACCCGGGGCGCGCACGGGCCGGCGCGGCGGGGGCAGGTACGGCGGGCTGCGGGTGATCGGCGGGCCCGACCTCGTCGCCGTCGTGGCCGTCGCCGACGTGGCCCGGTCGGTCCCGGAGCACCCCGCGGGCGGCCTCGTCTTCAAGCTGCTCCGGCGGAGCCGTCGTCCGGTGGCCGCTCCCCACCGTCGGTGAGTCCGTCGAGGAGGCGGGTGAGGGCGCCGTTGGCGACGGTGGCACCGAGGGCCGAGCCGGCGGCGATACCCCAGCCGACCGGCCCGAGCGGGGTGCAGCCGAAGAACTGGCTGACCCCCGGGGTCTGCACCACGAAGACCAGTGCCCCGACCGACGCTGCCGTCGAGGCCAGCACGGTCGGGCTGGTCCCGCCGGCCAGCACGGTCTGCCCGAGTTGGGTGCCGACCAGCGAGGCGAGCGCGACCGTCCCGGCCCGGCGTTCCCGCCCGGTGTACCGGGCGAGCGTCCAACCCACCGTCGCGCCCAGCGTGGTGGACGCCGCCCGCAACGCGATCTCCCGGGTGAGCGTCTCGCCGAGCGAGCTGTCCGGGCCCTCCCGCAGGAGCTGTGCGGCGCTGTCGGAGGCGGGCGGCCGGACCGCGATGGCCAGCGCCGGGGCCAGGTCGGTGAGCAGGTTGACCAGGAGCAGTTGCCGTCCGTTGAGCGCCGAGCGGCCCGTGCTGGCCGCGCTGAGCACGCTGAACGCGATCTCCCCGAGGTTGCCGCCGACCAGGATGCTCAGCGCGTGTCGGACGGACGACCACATGGCCCGCCCCTCGACCAGGGTGGCGATGATCGTCTCCAGCCGGTCGTCGGTCACCACCAGGTCGGCGGCGGCGCGGGCGGCCGGGGTGCCCCGCTGGCCGAGGGCGATGCCGACGTCGGCGAGCCGGATCGCCGGCGCGTCGTTGGCGCCGTCGCCGGTCATCGCGACGGTCCGCCCGCACGCCTGCAACGCCTGGATGATCCGGACCTTGTGCGCCGGGGTGCAGCGGGCCACCACGTCGGTGCGGGCGAGCCGCTCGGCGAGCGCGTCGTCGTCGAGCCGGTCCAGCTCGGTGGCGGTGACCACCCGCTGGTCGCCGTGGTCAGGGCTGATGGTCGCGGCGATCGCCTTGGCTGTCGCCGGGTGATCCCCAGTGATCATGATGGTGTGCACCCCGGCCTGCCGGATGCGCCGCACGGCGGGCGCGGCGGACTCGCGTACGCCGTCGGCGAGCGCCAGGAGACCGACGAAGACCAGGCCGTTCACCTCCTCGTCGGTCACCGCCTCTCGGGTGACCGGCCGCTCGGCGACGGCCAGGATGCGGTGCCCGGCCCCGGCCCGGTCGGCGAGCATCCGGTGCAGCTCGTCCCGGCCGGCGTCGTCCAGCGGTCGGTCGTGCCCGTCACCCGCGCGCCGGGCGGTGCACCGGGGCACCACGGTCTCCGGTGCACCCTTGATGCTGAGCAGCAGGCCGCCCCCGGTCGCCCCGACGGTGGCGTGATAGCCCCGGGACGGCTCGAACGGCAGCCCGCCCACCGCCCGCCAGCCGTCCACGCCGATTCGTTCGTCGACCCCGGCGACCCCGGCGCCCTGCCGGACCGCCCGGTCGGTCTGCTGCGGCAGCTCGTCAGGGTCGCCGGTCGGGGTGGCCCGAAGCGCGGCGGCCAGGGTCAGCCGCAGCGGGTCGTCCAGCCGGTCCGGCGGGGCGTACCGGGTGCCGCTGCCGTCGCCGACACCGGCCAACAACAACCGGCCCTCGGTGAGGGTGCCGGTCTTGTCGAAGCAGAGCACGTCGACGCGGCCCAGCGCCTCGATGGTGCGCGGGTTGCGGACCAGCGCGCCGTGCTCGGCCAGTCGCCGGGCCGCGGCGAGTTGGGCGGCACTGACCAGGAACGGCAGGCCCTCCGGCACCGACGCCACCGCCAGGTTCGCGGCGGTCGCCGCCGTCTCCGCCAGGGGTACGCCACGCAGCAGCCCCGCCCCGGCCACCGCCACCGCCGACCCGGCGGCCAGCGGGATCGCCAGTTCGGTCAACCGGCCGAGCCGGGCCTCCACCCCGTTGGACGGTGGTGACTGTCGGGCCAGCGCCAGGCTCCGCCCCGCCTCGGTGCCCGCGCCGGTGGCCACCACGACGGCGGTGCCGTGTCCGGTGGCGATCGTGGTGCCCTCGTACAACATGGAACGCCGGTCCGCGACGGGGTCGGCGACCACCGGGTCGGCGGTCTTCCCCACCGGCAGTGACTCGCCGGTCAGTGACGACTCGTCCGTCTCCAGCCCGTCCGTCGCCAGCACCCGGCAGTCCGCCGGCACGGCGTCCCCGGGGCCGAGCACGATCACGTCCCCCGGTACCAGGTCCTCGGCGGCCACCACCCGTTCCTCGCCGTCGCGTCGGGCCCGGGCGGTGACCGCCGAGCGGGACAGCAGCTCGGCCAACGACCGCTCCGTGTTGCGCTGGTGCACCGCTCCGACGAGGGCGGACCCGCCGACCACCCCGCCGACGAGGGCCGCGTCGATCAGCGAACCGAAGCTCGCGGAGAGCACGGCACCGGCGGCCAGCACCGGCGTGAGCGGGTTGGCCAGCTCGTCGACGAACGCCCGGAGCAGCCCGGACGGGCCCGGCGTGTCCCCCGTCTCCCCGCTGTGGCGGCGCTGCGCCTCGGCGGAGCTGAGGCCGTCGGCGTCGGTGTCGAGCCGGCGGAGCACCGCGTCGGCCGGCATCAGGTGCCACGCGGTCATGGGCGGGGTCGGGGAGTCGGCGCGGTCCGGCAGCCGCCCCGCCCGCCACACTCCGTGCAGGAAGGCCAGGACGCCGGCCCCGTTTGTGGCCATCAGCGACCGGCGCGGCAACTGGCGGGGGTCGGCGGTCAATGCGCCGAGCGCGCCCAGGCCGGTGCCGGCCATCGACAGCCGGATGTTCTGTGCGGTCATCCGGCGGGCGACCCCCGCCGCCTCGATGATCAGTGCGGGGATCCGCATGTCGGTGCCGACCAGCAGGTGCGCGCCCCAGGGCGGCAGGTCCTCCGGGCCGGCCAGCCCCAGCCCGCAGTCAGAGGCACCGAGCGCCGCCCGGTCGGCGGAGAGCAGCATCACCATCGCGCCGTCACGTTGCAGCCCGCGTACCGTCTCGGCGATTCCGGTGCCGCCGGGTAGCACGGCGTCGGCGAAGTCGTACCGGCCGTCGTCGTCGCCGGCCACCACCAGGCGCAGGCCGGCCCGCCGGGCGGCGCTCGGCAGCGCGTCCACGCCGGGCGCGGGTTCCGGTGCCACCCGGAGCAGGGCGACCAAACGGTCCTCCTCGGCGAGGCCGAGCAGGGCATTGCCGTCTGCGCGCAGCCGTCGGCTGTCGTCGGTGTCGCCCGGGTCGGTGGCGTCGATCTCGTCCAAGGGGCCGAGTCGCCACCCGTCCGCCCGCTGCAGCTGATTCGGGGCCGCCGGGTCGAACAGGGCGAAGGCGTGGGTCGCCACCGCCGCGGTGTCCGCCCCGGGCAGCGGGGCCAGGTCGGCCAACGCACCCCGGCCCGAGCCGAGCACCGCCGCGTCCAGCACCACCGTGTCGATCCGGTCCAGTTCCCGCAACACGCTGCGGTCCATCGCGATGACGCCGCGCTGGGCGAGCATCCGGCCGAGCTGGGCTCCGTACCCCTCGCGGCCACTGCCCGGGGCCTTGGGCAGGCTGGAGAGTCCGAGCGCCGCGGCCCGTTTCGGGCCGACCACCGGCGCTGCCGCCGCGCCGGCAGCCGCGCCCGCGGCCAGCATCCGGGTGGTGAACCGCTCGACGGGGCCGTCCGGCTTCGGGTTCGGGCGCTCGGCCGTGGGTGCCCGGGCGACGGCCCGGTCCGGGTTGCCGGTGAGCCGGGGCTCCGCCTTCGCCCAGGCCGCGAGCTGGGCGTGTGCCTCGCTCCACTGCACGACCCGCTGGGCGCCGTCCAGCATGATCGGTATCCAGCCCCCACTCAGGCCCTGCACGACCGCCTCGGCCAGCGGGAAGAGCACATCGGCGCGGGGGTCGGCGCGCACCCGCTGGCTGACCAGGGCGTGCAGCTTCGGGTGCAGGTCGATGGCGGCGAGGAGTCCGGCCACCTCGGCCGGGACCCGGGTGAACGGCAGGATCCGGGTGGCCGTCAGGATGCTCAGGCCAAGCGCGTCCGAGGCGAGCGCGCCGAGGGTGCGGGGCGTCCGCGGCCCCTCCTCCGGCGGGTGCGGGGGCGGGATCTCCGGGTCCGGTTCGTGGTCGCAGGTGTGCTCGCACCGGGCGATCGTGGCGATCAGTTCGCGCAGCTCCGGCTCCGGCTCCTCGACCGCCACCACCACCCGGCCGGAGGGTGCGTTGACGCGGGCCCAGACCACGCCGGGCATTCGCTCCAGCGCCCGCTCCACCTGACGGGCCAACATGTCGCCGCCGTCCTGGCAGACGCCGTGCACTTCGATGTGATGCCGCCCGGGACGGGACCAGACCCGCCGCCGGGTCAGGCCGGCCAGCCGGGCCAGCCGGGTCGCGGCGGTGCCGGCGGTACGCGTCGCCTCCCCGACCAGGTGTGGAACTGCCCGGGACGCGCCCCCGACGAGGTGGGGCACCACCACCGACGGCAGGAGGCGGCCGGCCACCCGACCCAACGGCGTCATCGAGGGGTACGGCCGGAGTGCCGCCGACCGGGCCGGCCGGTGCCGTCGTTGCCCCCGCCGTTCGCCATCTGGCCTCCCGCTCTCGGTCCCGGCGGGCTGGCTTCCCGCCCGGGCGGCCGTCATGCCCCCGGGGCCGGGGGAGTTTTCGCCGGCTTGACCTCAACCCGGGTTGAGGGCGGAGGCTGTGCCGCATGTCGCGCGAACTACTGAGGTCGGAGGCGAGCCGGGACCGGCCCCCGGGTCGACGTGACCGTCCTCTGGGCGGCACCGTGCCGGAGCCGGTCCGGGCATTCCGCGCGGTCGGCCGTCGGTGACCACCGAGGTCGCCTCCCCGGTCGTCGCGCAGCGGCTGTTCTCTCCGCGACTGCGGGCCATGACGGTGGGCGTGGTGGCCCTGATCTCGCTGCTCGCGTTCGAGTCGCTGGCCGTCGGCACCGCCATGCCCACGGTCGCCCGCATCCTCGACGGCCTGCCGCTGTACGGGCTGGCCTTCGGCGGCCCTTTCGCCTCCGGCGTGGTGGCGATGGTGGTGTCGGGGATCTGGTGCGACGCGCGGGGGCCCCGGGGGCCGGTGTGGCACGGGGTGGGCTGGTTCGTCGCCGGGCTTCTGCTCGCGGGCACGGCGTCCACGATGGGTGCGCTGGTGGTGGGGCGGGTGGTCCAGGGCTTCGGTTCCGGTCTACTCATGGTGGCGCTGTACGTGGTGGTGGGACGGGTGTACCCGGAGGAGCTGCACCGGCGGATCTTCGCCGCGTTCGCGGCGGCCTGGGTCGTACCGTCGCTGGTCGGGCCGGCCCTGGCCGGGCTGATCGTCGAGTACCTCGGCTGGCGCTGGGTCTTCCTGGCGGTGCCGGCGGTGGCGGTGCCGGCGATGTTGCTTCTCCAGCCGGGGCTGCGGACCATCGCTGCGTCGGCCGTCCGGCCGGCGGCGAATGCGCTGGCCCGGATCGGCTGGGCCTGCGGGGCGGGGGTGAGCGCCGCACTGCTGCACTACGGGGGGCAGCAGCGCGGCGCGCTCGCGGTCGGCCTGGTGGCGGCCGGAATCGTCGGTCTGCTGTGCTGCGCCCCGCGGCTGCTGCCGGCCGGCTTTTTGCGCGCCGGTCGGGGCCTGCCGACGGTGGTCGGGCTGCGCGGTCTCGCCTCTGCCGCCTTCGCCGGTGCGGAGGTGGTGATCCCGCTGATGCTCTCCCGAGAGCGGGGGCTGTCGGCGACCGGCGCGGGCCTGGTGCTGACCGTCGGGGCGCTCTCCTGGTCGGCCGGGTCCTGGTTGCAGGGGCGACTGCCCGCCCCGGGCGCAGCCCCGGGAGGCCGAGCGCGCGGGATCCGGCTGCCCGTCCCCGGTTCCCCGGCCACCCTCGTCCGCGCCGGTCTGGCCTGCATCGCCGTCGGGACCGCGACGGTGGCGCTCGCGGTGTGGCCGCAGGTGCCGCTGCCGGTCGGCGTGCTCGGCTGGGCCGTCGCCGGGCTCGGGATGGGGCTGCTCTACCCGTCGCTGTCGGTGCTCACCCTGGAACTCTCGGCCCCGGGCGAGCAGGGGCGCAACAGTTCCTCGCTGCAACTGGGCGATTCGCTCTTTGCGGCGACCGTGCTGGCGCTGACCGGCGCGGTGCTCGCCGTCGGCCCGGCCCCGGGCCTCGGCAGCTATGCCGTGACCCTGGTGCTGGCCGCCGGCCTGGCCACGCTGGGGGTCCTCCTCGCCGGCCGGGTGATTCCGGCTGCCCGCTCCCGGCCGGCCGGCTGAGGCCCGCGCCGGCCGCCGATACAGACGCGGACCGGGCCGGCTGCCCGGCCGACACGGATGGGGGAACCGGCGGGAGATGAGAACTTCGCTCGTCATACGTCCGCCTACCGTGACGCCATGCTGGTTCTCGTCGTTACCGTGCTCCTCTACGTCTGCGGGTTCGTCTTCCTCTACGGCGTGATCCGGCTCGCCGTCCGGCACGCCTTCGAGGACCTGGAAGCCCGCCGCCCCGGCCTGCTGCGTGTCCAGGAGATCACCGCCGCGCAGGACCGGTCCTTTGTCCGGGAGAACCCGTTCGTCGCCAACGGCTGACCTGCGGCCCGGTTCCCCCGGCACGGGAAAGTCCTGTGGCGTCGGGCCGGTCGCGCGGTGGGTGGTCCGGCGAGCGGCTGGCCTGCGGGGGTGCGAGGATCGCACCCGTGATGGGAACGCTGAAGACCGAGCCCGCCCGAGCCCGTCCGGACCTGCTGGCCCCGCCGGTGGCCGCGGCGATCGGGCAGTGGTCCGCCGACGCGCCGGTGGACGTTGGCGACGTGCTGGTCGCGCCGATCGAGGCGGGCCTCGCGGACACCGCGGCGTTCTGCGCCGCGTACGAGGTGGGGCTCGACGTGTCGGCGAACTGTGTGGTGATCGCCGGTAAGCGCGCGGGTGTGCTCCGGTACGCGGCCTGCGTCGTGCTTGCCACGACCCGGGTCGACGTCAACGGCGTGGCCCGTCGGGCGTTGGACGTGCGCAAGGCGAGCTTCGCCCCGATGGCGGACGCGGTCGAGGCGACCGGCATGGAGTACGGCGGGATCACCCCGATCGGGCTGCCCGAGGATTGGCCCGTCCTGGTCGACGCGCGGGTGATCGCCACCCCGCACGTGATCGTCGGGTCGGGCGTCCGGCACAGCAAGATCGCCCTGCCTGGCCCGGCCCTCGGCGCCCTGCCCGGCGCCCTGGTGGTGGAAGGCCTGGCCAGGCCGGTCTAGAGCGTTATCGATATCGATGTTGTTGCACGTGAAACATTCCGGTCGTCGATGTCAGCCGGCGGTTGACTCGCGCTGTTCCACCTCGGCCAGGGCGGCCAGTAGAGTCTGCGGCTCCTGCGCCCCGGTGACGGCGTACTTCCCCGCCAGCACGAAGGTCGGGACGCTGGTCACCCCGAGGCTCCGGGCGGCGGCCAGCTCAGCGGTGACCTCTTGGACCCCCTCGTTCGAGGTGAGGAAGGCCAGCACGGCGGCCTCGTCGAGCCCCACGCCGGCGGCGGCCCGGGCCAGCGCCGGACGCGAACCAATGTCCACGCCGTCGGTGAAGTGGGCTCGATAGAGGGCGTCCACGGTCTCGGCGGCGAGGCCTCGCGGGGTGGCGTACCCGACGAGCCGGTGCGCGTCGAAGGTGTTGGCGGTGACCGCCCGGTCGAAGTCCAGCCGTAGTCCCAGGTCCGCCGCGACCTGGGTCACCTGGGCGGTCATCTGCTCGACGCGTTCCCGGCTGCCGAACTTCGCGGCGAGTGCCTCCACGAGCGGCTGCGGGGCCGGCACCGGCGACGGGTCGAGCTGGAACGGCCGGTACCGGATCGTCACCTGGCCGTCGTGTGACTCCATGGCCTGCTCCAGGCGGCGCTTGCCGATGTAGCACCAGGGGCAGACCACGTCGGCGTAGATTTCGATCTCCATGACCGGGGACAACCCCGCGATCAGCCTGGCTGTTCCCGGAGGGGGCGCGGAAGCGGGCCGGGCCCGACTGTCACCCGAGATGAGCCGACGCCGGTCAGCCTGCCTGCTCGCGGACCTGGCGCTTCATCCGGGCCAGGATCGCTGTGCCGCCCCGGATCCGTAGCGGGCTGATCACCTGGGCGAGCCCCATCCGCTGGTAGAGGTCGTCCGGCACGGTGAGCACCTCCTCGACGCTCGCCCCGGCCAGGCCCTGGGCGAGGATGCCGGCGAAGGCCCGGGTCGTCGGTGCCTCCGGCGGACAGTCGAACCAGGTAATCACCGTCCGATCCGGGGCCACCTGGGCGCGCAGGAAGAACGACGTCTGGCACTCGGGAACCTGCTCCATGCCCTCCCGGCCGGCCAGTTCCTCCGGCAGCGGGGGGATGACGTCGGCGTACTCGAGCAGCATCTCCAGCACCACGTCGCGCGGCGCGTCGGCGAACTCGTCGACGATTTCGGCCAGTTTGGTCGGCATCTCGGGCATCCCGTCAGGTTACCGCCGTCGCGAGAGGCCCCCTCATCCGGCGGAGGCGCGCTGGGAAGGGGGCCTTCCGGTCTAGACGGTCGGGGATTGCTCGCTGATGTCGCTGAGGGCGGAGTGGGGATCGAGCTGCATGGCCAGGTCGCCGAGGGAGACGATGCCGACGAGCTTGCGATCGCTGTCACAGACGAGGATGCGGCGGATGCCGCGCTCGCGCATCAGCGAGGCCGCCTCCCCGGCGGTCGAGTGCTGCTCGATCATCACCACCTCACGGGTGATGATCGAGCCGATGGTGGTGGAGGCCGGATCGCTGCGCTCGGCCACCGCCCGGACCACGATGTCGCGGTCGGTCAGCATGCCGGCGAGGCTGGCCCCGTCGGTGACCACCACGTCGCCGATGTCCGCCTCCTTCATCACCCTGGCCGCCTCGTCCAAAGTGGTGTCCGCGGAGAGGTAGACAACTTGCTTGGTCATCACGTCGCTGACCCGGTAACCGGTCATGAGAGCCTCCGAATGTGTACCTGTGTCGATTTCGTAACCGGTACCCTGTGAGGCGGTCGCTACACCCTCTCTGCCGGTTGTCGCCACCGTGCCGCCTCTTCCCGGGCGCGCAGCACCTCGTCCCGCAGCCGGTCGACCACCCCATCCACCGGCAGTTCCACCCGCTCGCCGGTGGCCCGATGGCGCAGCTCGACGTACCCGTCGGCGAGGCGGCGGCCGACCACGACGGCGCGTGGGATGCCGATCAGCTCCGCGTCGGTGAACTTCACCCCGGCCGAGACGTGCGTGCGGTCGTCGACCAGCACCCGCAGGCCGGCGGCGGCGAGCCGCCCGCCGAGGTCGAGCGCCGCGTCGAGCTGCGGCCCCTTTCCCGCCGCCACCAGGTGTACGTCGCACGGCGCGACCGCCGCCGGCCAGACCAGCCCACAGTCGTCGTGGTGCTGCTCGGCGATCGCGGCGACTGCCCGGGACACCCCGATGCCGTAGCAGCCCATCGTGGGCCGGACCGGCTTGCCGGCCGGGCCGAGCACGTCGACGGCGAACACGTCGGTGTACCGGCGGCCGAGCTGGAAGATGTGCCCGATCTCGACGCCCCGCCGGATGGTGAGAGTCCCGGCGTCGCAGGCCGGGCAGGGGTCGCCCGGGCGCACCTCGGCCGCTTCGATCGTGCCGTCCGGGGTGAAGTCCCGGCCGCGGACCACGTGGGTGGCGTGCCGGCCCGGCTCGTTCGCCCCGGTCAGCCAGGCGGTCCCGGCGACCACCCGGGGGTCGACGAGGTGCCGGATGCCCAGCTTGGCCAAGATCTGCGGGCCGAGGTAACCGCGGACCAGCTCAGGGTGGTCGGCCCAGCCGTCGAAGACCGCCACAGTGGCTGGGGCGAGCGCCGCCGCCACCCGCTTCAGGTCCACCTCACGGTCACCGGGCAGGCCGATCACCAGCAGCTCGGCCTCGTCCGCGCTCGGCCGGCGGACGGTCAGCACGATGTTCTTCAGGGTGTCGGCGGCCGTCCAGTCGGCGCGACCGGCGAGCCGGCGGGCGTTGGCCAGCTCGACCAGGGAGGCGATGGTCGGGGTCTCCGGGGTGTCGTGCACGGCCGACGCCGGGTGCGCCGACGGGTCGCCGGCGGCCGGGGCCCGGGTCACGACCGCCTCGGTGTTGGCGGCGTGTTCGCAGGCGGTGCAGCCGACGAAGGTGTCCTCGCCGACTTCCGTGGCGGCCAGGAACTCCTCCGACGCCGACCCGCCCATCGCCCCGGACGTCGCGTGCACCACCGTGTGGTCGAGCCCGAGCTGGTCGAAGATCCGCTGGTACGCCCGCCGGTGCCGGTCGTACGCCGCCCGGAGGCCCGCGTCGTCCAGGTCGAACGAGTACGCGTCCTTCATCAGGAACTCGCGCCCGCGCAGCAGCCCGGCCCGGGGGCGGGCCTCGTCGCGGAACTTCGTCTGGATCTGGAACAGCGTCACCGGGAAGTCCCGGTACGAGGTGAACAGGTCCTTCACCAGCAGCGCGGCCAGCTCCTCGTGGGTCGGGGCGAGCAGGTGCTCGGCGCCCTTGCGGTCGGCCAGGGTGAAGATGTCGTCGCCGTACTCCGTCCACCGGCCGCTGGTGCGGTAGGGCTCGGCCGGCAGCAGCGCCGGGAAGTGCACCTCCTGGTCGCCGATCGCGGTCATCTCCTGCCGGACGATCTCGGTCACCCGGTCCAGCACCAGCTTGCCCAGCGGCAGCCAGGTGTAGCCGCCCGGCGCGGCGCGGCGGATGTAGCCGGCGCGCAGCAGGAGCCGATGGCTCGGGACCTCCGCGTCCGCCGGGTCCTCGCGCAGGGTCCGGAGCAGCAGGGTCGACATGCGCAGCAACATCAGCGCAGCGTACGACCGGTGAAACGGCTTGGCGATCCAATTCGGCTCGGCCGCCGGCTGATTCTCCCAGGGGCGAATTGCGAGGCCAGAGCTCAGCGGGTCTGAAGGTCGGGCTCGATCGCCGCGAGCAGCTCGTGGAAGGTCGACGAGGGGTTGTCGTCCGGGAACGGGGTCTGGTTGTCGGCGTGGCGCCTGCCGAGGGCCGTGGCCCGTCGTGCCGCGTCTCTCCGCATCTCCACATAACGGGTGCCGTCGATACGCTTGCCGGATCTCCCATCGAGAATGCGGCTCTGCCGCTCCGCCTCGTTGGTGGTCAGAAAGGCGTTCTGCGCCCTGAAGTGGAGGATGAGCCACAGCTCGAAGCAGGGATTGGAGATGGCGAGTCGGATGCCCTGCGTGGTCGCGAGCCGGACGGCCTCATCGAGGCGTGGATGGTTCTGCGGCCATTCGACGTCGAACACGCACCAACACTCGTCTACCTCGTCGTCCTCGCGGCGGTCCACCGCCCGCCGGACGAGTGTGACCGGCGTCCCCTGCTTGGGATCGATCTCGATCCTGATCGCGGTGTTGTCACGCACCCCCGGCAGGCTCTTCAGCGCGTTGATGTAGTCGGGCTCCGACGCCTCACCCTCGCAGAACACGACGATCGTCTTGCGTTCCGGTCTCCTGGCGACCGGCCTGCGAAGATCCTTGGCCCGGGTTCTTTTCGGTGACATCGGTCAGCCGATCAGGCCGAGTGCGCGGAGCACGTCAGTGCGGTCTACATCGGGCAGTGCACCGAACCTGCCGTGTAAGTACGCTTTCTCCAAGTTCTGTGACCGGCGCACCCGTTCACCGGCGAACTCCGCGAGAGCGCCGAGGCGGGTGGAACCGTCTTCACCCTTCTCGGTGAGCCACACCTCGTCGCGGTTGAGATGGTTGAGCAGGCTCGTGTCGTGGGAGCTGAAGACCAGTTGGGCGCCCGACGGATTAGTGACGGGGTCGCAGAACAGGCGGATCACCTCGGCGGAAAGCGTCGGATGGAGGCTTGCGTCCAACTCGTCGAACAACAGGAGGGAGCCGGCCTTCAGCGCGCTCAGGACGGGACCGATGAGCTGGAACCACGTGCGGGTGCCTTCTGATTCCGCCGACAGGTCGAACGGGACCCGTTCCTGGGCGGTGCGGTGTACCAGTCGGATCCGTCGCTGCTTGCGCATCCGGCCGGCCTCCAGGTCGGTGCTCGGAAAGGCCGCCTCGTGCTCGTCGATCACCACGTCGTCGATGCCGAGGTCCGCCATCCTCAGCAGGGCGAGCGCCTGGGCGCGGTCAGCCTCGAATTCCTCCCGTGGATCGGTGAATCCGGGCAACACCGGGTGGTCCCAGCCGTGCGGTTCCTCGAACCAGCGCCGGGTCGCACCCGCTCCGGGCGCGGAGGGGCGGTGGTTGAGACGTTGCCCGAACGTTTGCATGGACAGCATAAATCCCGCGAAATCGGACACGAGGGGCTCGCCGAACCGGCGGGCGATCGAGAGCACCAGGGCTCGATCGGTCAACAACTCGCGGGTGCCGGAGAGCCTGCCGAGACCGCGCTGAAGCGTCAGGTTCGTCCCTTCGCGTTCGAACACCCTCCGTCGCTTCTTCTCCGGGTAGTGGAACAGCGCCTCGTAGCGCACCGCCTGCTGGTCCACCTCTACCGCGTACTCGAAACGAACCCCGCGGATGACAGCCTCCAAGGTGAACTCGGAGGCGCGGTTCCGGCCATCGGTGAAGGCGAAGGGCTCGACCGGAATTCCGTCGTCCCAGAACCGGAGCGAATCCGCCACGGCGTTCCGCAGCCAGGTGATCGCCGCGAGGACGTTGGACTTGCCGGATGCGTTGGGCCCGAAGACCGCGGCGACGGAGAGCAGGCTCTCGTTGATGTTGGGTACATGGCGTGCCTCGACCCGATCCCTGTCGATCGCGACCATCGTCAGCTCGACGGGGTCGAGGATCGATCGGAAGTTCGCTGCCTCGAAGCGGATCAGCATCGTCGTCCTCTCGCATCTGCCGCGAGCATAGGTCGTTTCTCGTCAAAAATCCACGAAAATGACCTTGTGCCGACGCGCTGGGTGTTGGTGGTCGACCCGCCGACGGGCCACCGGTGATCCGGGCCTGGGAGCTTGGACACGTCCGCCCCGGTCCGGTACGCCGGGCCCCGACGGCGGTGCCAGACTGATCGTCGTTGGGCGATCGAAGGAGTGCGGGAGGGCGCGGTGCGCTGGCGTAGTTTCGTGGCGGTGGGGGACAGCTTCACCGAGGGGATGGACGACGCGTACCCGGACGGCGGCTACCGGGGCTGGGCGGACCTGGTGGCCACCCGACTGGCCGCCGAGGCCGGGCCCGACTTCCGGTACGCGAACCTGGCCGTCCGGGGCCGGCTCTTTCCCCACGTCGTGGCCGAGCAGGTGCCGGCCGCGCTGGAGATGAAACCGGATCTGATCAGCTTCGCGGCCGGCGGCAACGACGTGCTACGCCGGACCTTCGACCCCGGCGCCCTCGCGGAGCGCTTCGACGACGTGGTGGGGCGGCTGCGCTCCGGCGGTGCCGACCTGGTGCTGTTCCGATTCGCCGACGTGATGGCCCGGCTGCCGGGGCAGCGCCTCGTCGCACCCCGGGTCCAACTGCTCAACCGGGCCGTCGGTGATACCGCCCAGCGGCACGGCGCGATCCTGGTCGACCTGTACGCCGACGACACCTTCCTCAACCCGATGCTCTGGAGCACCGACCGGCTGCACCTGTCGGCGGCCGGGCACCGGCGGGTCGCCGGGCAGGTGCTGACCGCGCTCGGGGTGGGCTGCGAGGAGGACTGGTTGCTGGTCCCGCCGCGCCCCACGCCGACGCCCTGGTTGGCCGCCCGCGCCGCTGACCTGCGCTGGGCCGGCCGGCACCTGGCCCCCTGGGTCAAGCGCCGGCTGACCGGGCGGTCGTCCGGGGACACCGTCACCGCGAAGCGTCCCCGGCTCGGCCCGATGGCCGACTGATGCTCACCCTGCACACCGCACCGCTGTCGCGCAGCTCCCCGGACGCCTCGCCGGTCGGGCAGTGGGCGGTCGCCGTCGCCGGCGACCGGATCGCCGCGCTCGGGCCGCTGGCCGAGCTGGTCGGGGCGTACCCGGGGGCTCGGGTGCGGCGGTGGCCCGGCACGCTCGGGCCGGGCCTGCTGCACGACGGGCCGCTGCCGACGGCCGACACGCCCCGCGAGCGGGTGCACGTGCTGTTCCGGGGCGGGGTGACCGCCGTGCTGGCCGGGCACGTCGCCGACCCGGCCCTGCGGGCCGCCGCCGAACGGAGTGGCCTGCTGGTGCTCCCGGTGGCCCGGCCGCCGGAGCTGGTGGTCGGTGGTAGGGCCGATCTGGCGGTCCTCGACGCCGACGGGGCCTGTCTGGCCACCGTGGCCGGCGGCCGGATCGTGCACCGCCGAGCCTGATCTCCGATGCCGGTTCCGGGCCCGGGGAACCGGCGTACCTTGGGGCTCATGCCTGTGCCGAGTGATCCGAACTCCCGCCTCCAGTCGTACGCCGACCCGCAGCGGCTGGTCACCACCGAGTGGCTGGCCGAGCACCTGGGCGATGAGGGGCTGGTGGTGGTCGAGTCCGACGAGGATGTGTTGCTCTACAACACCGGGCACATCCCCGGTGCCGTCAAGGTCGACTGGCACACCGAGCTGAACGACCAGGTCACCCGGGACTACCTGGACGCCGAGAGCTTCGCCGAGCTCTGCGCAGCGAAGGGCATCGGCCGCGACGACACCGTGGTCTTCTACGGCGACAACTTCAACTGGTGGGCCGCGTACGCGCTCTGGGTCTTCTCGCTCTTCGGCCACGCCGACGTGCGGCTGCTCGACGGCGGCCGGCAGAAGTGGCTCGCCGAGGGGCGGGAGCTGACCCGGGAGAAGGTCGCCCGGCCCCGGGCGGAGTACCCGGTGCCGCGGCGCGACGACGCGCCGCTGCGGGCCTACCGGGAGCAGGTGATGGCCCACGTCGCCGCCGGCCGGCCGCTGGTCGACGTGCGTTCGCCGGGCGAGTACACCGGCGAGATGCTGCACATGCCGGACTACCCGCAGGAGGGCGCGCTGCGCGGTGGGCACATCCCCGGCGCGGTGAACAAGCCGTGGAAGTCCGCCGCGAACGACGACGGCACGTTCAGGTCCGCCGACGAACTGCGCGTCATCTACGCCGACCAGCTCGGGCTGCGCCCGTCTGACGACGTGGTGGCGTACTGCCGGATCGGGGAGCGGTCCAGCCACACCTGGTTCGTGCTGCGGCACCTGCTCGGCTACCCGCAGGTGCGCAACTACGACGGCTCGTGGACCGAGTGGGGCAACCTGGTCCGGGCACCCGTCGTGCGGGGCGACCAGCCGGGCGGCCTCGCCGACTGACCGCCCCGGCTCAGCCGAGGGCCCTGCGACCTGAGAGGTGGGCGATGCTGCCCGGAGCTACGGATGTGCTGGTTGTCGGCGCGGGGCCGGTCGGCCTGGCCACGGCGGTCACGCTTGCCCGCAGGGGCGTCGGAGTGACCCTGGTCGACGGGGCGCAACGCTCCCCGCTCACCTCCCGGGCGGCGGTCGTGCACGCGTACACGCTGGAGGTGCTGGACCGGATCGACGCGGCGGCGCCGCTGGTGGCGCGCGGGGTGCGGGCGGCGCGGTTCACCGTCCGGGACCGGGACCGCATGCTGCTCAGCGCCCGGTTCGACGCCCTACCCACCCGTTTCCCGTACGCGCTGATGGTGCCCCAGTCGGTCACCGAGACGGTGCTCGCCGACCGGCTCGCGGCGCTCGGCGGCGAGGCCCGGCGCCCGTACCGGCTCACCGGCCTGACCCGCGAGGACGCCGGCGCGACCGCCACCTTCGCCGACGGCGCGACGGTCCGAGCCCGGTACGTGGTGGGCGCCGACGGCATGCACAGCGACGTGCGCCGGCTGGTCGGCATCGGCTTTTCCGGCCCGGACGACGGGGCGGAGTCGTTCACCCTGGCCGACGTTCGGGTCGACGGTTCGCTGCCCCGCGACGAGGTGGTGCTCTTCTTCGCCCGGGAGGGTCTGCTGGTCTGGGCCCCGCTCCCCGACGGTTCGGTCCGGATCGTGGCCGCCGTGGCGGACGCCCCCGAGCACCCCGACGCGGCGTACCTGCAGCGGCTGCTCGACACCCGCGGCCCGGCGGGCGACCCCGGCCGTGTCACGGAGGTGCTCTGGGGCTCCCGGTTCCGGGTGCACCACCGGGTGGCTGAGCGGTTCCGCGACGGGCCGGTGCTGCTCGCCGGGGACGCCGCCCACGTGCACAGCCCCGCCGGAGGCCAGGGCATGAACCTCGGCCTGCGGGACGCGGTGGCGCTCGGCGAGGCGCTCGCCGACGTGCTCGACGGCGGCCCCGACCGGCTGCTCGACCGGTACGCCGAGCAGCGCCGACCGGTTGCCGAGGAGGTGGTCGGCCTCGCCGCCCGGATGACCCGGATCGCCACCGTCCCACCCGCCGCGCGACCGCTGCGCAACGCCCTGCTCCGGACGGTCTTCGCCGTCCCGGCCGCCCGCCGTGGTCTCGCCCTGCGCCTCAGCGGCCTCGCCCAGCGGCCGGGCGGCGAGGCCACGCCTGCGGCCTAGCGGCCCGCGTTCGACCCGGTCGGTGGCCACATTCCGGGCGTGCGGGGGCAGCCGGACGTCGGTGATCACCGGTACGGTGAGCCCCGGCACCGGACCGGGGAGTATCAGGCGTGGACCGTACCTTCCAGGTCGACCTCCGAGGCGTGGTCGATCTGCTCAGTCATCATCTCTACGGCAGCCCACGGGTCTACATCCGTGAGCTCATGCAGAACGCGGTGGACGCGATCACCGCGCGCCGGGCCACCGAGCCGGACGCCCCGGCGCTGGTCCGGATCGTCCCGCCCGAGCTGACCGGCGACGGCACGCTACGGGTGCACGACACCGGCATCGGCCTCACCGAGGCGCAGGTGCACGAGCTGCTGGCCACCATCGGCCGCAGCTCCAAGCGGGACGAGCTGGGCTTCTCCCGGCACGAGTTCCTCGGCCAGTTCGGTATCGGCCTGCTCTCCTGTTTCATGGTCGCCGACGAGATCCGGGTGGTCACCCGGCACGCCGACCAGCCGACCGTGTTCTGGACCGGGCACGCCGACGGCCGGTACGCCGTCGAGATCGCCCCCGTGGGGCAGCAGCGCCCGGAGCCCGGGACGACCGTGACGTTGGTGCCGCGCCGCGACGCCGACCAGTGGTTCGTCACCGCCACCGTCACCGACCTGGCCCGCCTCTACGGCTCGCTACTGCCGGTCACCGTCCGGGTTGGCGACATCGTCACCACCGCCGGGGACCCGCCCTGGCCGACCGCGCCGGGCCTGCCCGCCGACCGCCCGGCCCTGCTCCGGTACGCCCGGCGGCTCCTCGGCGTCGACCCGTTCGACGTGGTGCCGCTGTCGGTCCCGGAGGCCGGGCTGACCGGGGTCGCGTTCATCCTGCCCACCCCGGTGAACCCCGCCGCCCGCGCCGGCCACCGGGTGTACCTCAAGCGGATGCTGCTCGCCGAGCACGCCGACGGGCTGCTCCCCGACTGGGCGTTCTTCGCCCGCTGCGTGGTGGACGCCGGTGAGCTGCGCCCCACCGCCAGCCGCGAGGCGCTCTACGAGGACGCCCTGCTCACCGCCACCCGGGACGCCCTGGGTGAGCAGGTGCGCGGCTGGCTGGTCCGGCTGGCCCGGCACGACCCGCGCCGGCTCGGCGAGTTCCTCCAGGTGCACCACCTCGGGGTCAAGGCGCTCGCCCTACACGACGACGAGATGCTCCGGCTGGTCGACCAGTGGTGGCCGATGGAGACCAACGTCGGCACCCTCACCCTGGCCGAGTTCCGGCAGCGGCACCACGTGCTTCGGTACGCCGCAGGCCTGGACGAGTTCCGCCAGCTCGCCGCCGTCGCCGCCGCGCAGGACCTGGCCGTGGTCAACGCCGGTTACACGTACGACGCCGAGCTGATCGAGCGGCTGCCGACGGTGGACCGGTCGGTGCTCATCGAGCGGCTGGACCCCAGCGACCTGACCACCCGCTTCGAGGCCGTCGACCCGCGGGTCGAGTTGGCCCTGCGGCCGTTCCTCGCGGCGGCGCAGCGGGCCCTGGAGCGGCTCGGCTGCGAGGTGGTCGTCCGGGCGTACGACCCGGTGTCGCTGCCGGCGCTCTACCTGGTCAGCCGGTCGGCGGCGTTCAACGACCAGCTCGCCGCGACCCGGGACAAGACCGACGAGCTGTGGGGCGGGGTGCTCGACGCGCTCGCCGCCTCCGCCCCGCCGGACCGCCCGCAGCTGGTGCTCAACCACCGCAACCCGCTGGTTCGCCGGGTCACCACCCTCGATGACCCGGAGCTGGTGCGGCTCGCCGTCGAGGCGCTGTACGGGCAGGCCCTGCTACTCGGGCACCATCCCATCCGCGCGGCCGACGCCGCGCTGCTGAACAGTTCCTTCCTCGGCCTGCTCGGCCGGGCCGTACCGGGACGGGAGTGAGGGCACGATGAGCGAGGACGACCTGTGGCGGATGCTGCACGAGACCACCGGCATGCCGTACGGGGCCGGGCGGACGGCCGCACTGGAGCAGCTGCTGCGCCGGGCCGACGCCGGCGACGACCGGCGCCTGGCGTTCGCCGTGCGGATGGAGGCCACCGGCGCGTACGTCTCCGGCGGTGAGCCGGTCAAGTCCTTCGTCACCTTCTCCTGGTGCCTGGCCGAGTTCGACCGGGACCCGCAGCCCTACCACCAGGGCTACACCCACGAACTCCTGTGGCACTTCAAGTACATGGTCAACGCCATGTTGAAGTTCCCCGAGCTGCCGCTGGACCGCACCTACGCGGTGCTCGACGACATGGAACGCCGCTACTACGAGGCCGGGCACAGCCTCCAGGCCGTCTACAAGCACCGGTACCTGGTCGCCGGCCACGTGGGCGACGCCGAGGCCGCCGAGCGGTGGCACCGGGAGTGGCAGACCGCCCCGCGCGACGAGCTCTCCGACTGTGCCGGCTGCGACCCCACCACGCAGGTCGCGTATCTCGCCGAGGTGGGCCGGCACGACGAGGCGGTGGTGCTGGCCGAGCCGGTCCTCGACGGCCGACTGACCTGCATCGAGCAGCCGCAGACGATCCTCACCGCACTGCTCGTGCCGTACCTGCGCACCGGCCGGCGCGACGAGGCCCGGAACGCGCACCGGGAGGCGTACCGGCGGTTGCGGGGCAACCTGGCCGACCTGTGGGACATTGCCGACCACGTCGAGTTCTGCACCCTGACCGGCAACGAGGCCCGGGCGGTGGAGATCGTCGAGCGGCACCTGGACTGGCTGGACCGGGCGCCCACCCCGGCCGCCGCGATGCACTTCGCGGCCTCGGCCGCCGCCGCGTTGCGGCACGCCGCCGGTGCCGGCGACGTCTCCCTGCACCGGCGGGCGGCCGGTGACCGGCCGGCGGGCGAGGTGTCGGCCGCCGCGCTCGCCGCCGAGTTGACCGCCACGGCGACGGGGCTGGCCGCCCGGTTCGACACCCGCAACGGCACCGCGCACCAGTCGGAGTGGATCGTCCGCCGGCTGGCCGCCGAGCCCGCCGGGGAGCACCTCCCGCTCTCGGCCAGCCTGCGCCGCCGCCCGGCCGGCCAGGCCGAGGCGGCCCGGTCCCCGCAGCCGGCGACACCCCCGGAAGAGGAGGTGACCGTCCCGGCCGACGCCACCGCCGAGGAACTGCTCGACCTGGCCGACGAGCGCCTGCGCACCCACCGTCGGGCGGGTTTCGTGGCGGCGCTGGCCGCCTACGACGAGCGGTTCGCCGAGGCCGAACCGTCGCCGTCGGCGGCGGCCCGCCGGTGGGAACTGCGCGCGGGCGAGCTGAGCGACACCGACGGACCGGCGGCGCGGGACGCGAACCGGGCGGCGCTGGCCGCGTACCAGGAGCTGGGCGACCCGCTCCGGGCCCAGGCGGTCGCCGGTCGACTCGGGGTGCTGCTCTGCCTGATGGGGGAGACCGAGGAGGGGCTGGCGCTGGTCCGGGAGGCCGCCGACTTCCTCGCCGGGCACGGCGACGCCCGGCAGCGGGCTGCGGCCCACGATCGGCTCGGGCTGGCGTTGGCGCACCTGGGACGCTGGGAGGAGGCCCTCGCCGCCGCCGACCGGGCCCTCGACGAGGCGCACGATGATCCGTGGCTGGCCGCCCGGGCTGCGCTGCACCGGGCGCACATCCTGGAGGAGCTGGAGCGGCCGGAGGAGTTCCGGGCTGCGGCCGGCGAGGCCCGCCGGCTCGCCCGGGAGGTGGGCGTCGGCGAGCTGGTCACCGCCGCCGCACTGGCATACGCCCGAGCGGCGGAGGACCCGGCCGATCAGGTGGCCGCCTGCGACGAGGCGCTGCGGACCGCACCGCCGGAGGCCCGGCTCCCGGTGCGGGTGTTCCGTGGTCGGGCGCTGCTCTCCGCGAACCGGGCGGCCGAGGCGGCGGAGAACTTCGCCGAGGCGGTCACCCTCTGCGTGGAGCAGGGCGCCGAGGACGACGCCTTCCTGCGCTGGGAGCTGGCGACCGCGTACCGGGCCGCCGGGCGGCCGGCGGAGGCGGCCGAGGTCGCCGAGGAGGCGGTGCTCGGGCTGGACCGGCTCGGGGCGCAGGCGGAGGCCGACGGGTGCCGCCACCTGCTGGCCGGGATCTATGTCGACCTGGGTGAGCTGGAGCCGGCGTTGGCCCTGCTGGATCAACTGGCCCACAACCTGGACGGGCCGGACAACCTGCCGTACCGGGCGCAGGTGCTGGAGGAGGCCGGTGCCCTGCTCTACGACGCCGACCGGGACGCGCTGGCCGCGCAGCGGTTCGCCGAGGCGACGACGGCGTACCGGCTGGGTGGGGCGCCGCTCGACGAGCTACGCGCCCGCCGCCGGGAGGCGGAAGCGCTCTTCTGGTCGGGTGACGTGCCGGCGGCGCTCCACGCGGTCGAGGTCTGCGACGGGCTGGCCGCCGCGCTGACCGGGCAGCCGGAGGAGCCTCCGGCGGTGACGTACGAGGTGGCGATGGTCGCCGAGGCCGCGGCCCTGGTGCTGGCCGCCGCGACCCGAACGGACGAGGCGTTGGACCGGCTGGCCGGGGTGCCGGCCCGGCTCCGGGGAATCGAGGCGTTCGGGGAGGCGGCCCGGGTGGAGCTGCTCACCGGCGAGACGCTGGCCGGCGCCGGCCGCCCCGGCGAGGCCGAGCCGCTGCTGCGCGAGGTGCTGGGTGGGCTGCCCCCGGATTCCCGGTCGGCCTCCCGGGCCGCCTGGCTGCTGGCCGGGACCCTCGATGAGCTGGGCCGCCCGGACGACGCGGCGGCGATTCGCGCGGAGCACGGGCTGAACGACGACGGGAACGACTGACCGGGGCCGGGCGTCGGCGTTCCGGCCCCGTCACCTCCCCGTCCCCGGCTGCGGCCCTGGCGGTGCGCGGCCCCGGGCCCGGCCCGGCGGCGGCGAACCGCTGGTAACCGAGGCAACACGCCGCGACGGGCCGGGTCTAGGCTTGTCCGGTGACGGTGGGACAGCAGGCACGGGGAGCGGCGGGCGGCGCGGTGGGTGCGGGTCGACGGCGGTCCCGGCGGGACGAGATCCTGGAGATCGCGGTCGGGCTCTTCGCCACGCGGGGTTACCACGGCGTCTCGATGGACGACATCGGTGCCGCGGCGGGTGTCACCGGCCCGGCCCTCTACCACCACTTCGCCGGCAAGGAGGCGATGCTGGCCGCCGCGCTGATCCCGGTCAGCGAGGGGCTGCTCGACGGCGGGCGGGAACGCGTTACCGGCCGCCCGGAGGACCCGCGCGGCACGCTGGAGTCGCTGATCGACTTCCACGTCGAGTTCGCGCTGGCCAACCCGGCGGTGATCGCCCTGCACCTGCACGAGCTGGACCGACTGCCGGACGAGCCGCGGCGGCGGATCCGCCGGCTCCAGCGGCTGTACGTCGAGGAGTGGGTGACCGTGCTCACCGCGCTGCACCCGGGCCTGCCCGCCAGCGAGGCACGGGTGTTGGCGCACGCCGCGTTCGGCCTGATGAACTCGACCCCGTTCCTCGGCGGTGAGGTGGACCGGCGGCGCCGGGCCGCCCTGCTGCGCGCCGCCACGCTGGCCGCCCTGCTGGCCGAGACGAACGTCTGAGCCCCACTACAAGCGGGCCCCGGGGCCGCCTCCCAGGGGGGTGAGGCGACAGGCCCGGGGCGGTCAGTGGCGGTCGGTGCCGCGTGGCCGGCGGGTCGGGGAGAGCCAGCCGAGGAACCGGGCGTGCATGGTGGTTCTGGCGGGGCGGCCGCCGAGCCGGTACATGTCGTCCATGGCGTCGTGCATCATGGCGGCCAGGTAGAACGCGAGTGCGAGGGTGTGGCCGTGGAACTCGGTGGGCAGGTCGAGCTGCGCCGCTGGGCAGGGCCATTGGGCTGCGCAGACCCGGCAGAGCCAGGCGGGCCGCATCGGTAGGTGTGGGCGGGGCATCAGCGCACCGGGGTGGGGTTCGTGCCCCGGGCCGGGGTGGCTTGCCGCAGGGGCATGGCGAGGCGGTGCAGCCCCTCGCGGAGCACGAACAGTTCGCGTTTGGCGACGGCGTCGCCCGCGGCGTTCAGCTCGTACGCCTCGATCCACGTCCAGCCGTGGTAGGTGTGCTGGTTCTTCACCTCGCGGATGACCCGCACGGTGATCGGCGTGACGAACTGTGGGCCGGCGGCGCGGGTCAGGCGCAGCACGTCGCCGGGGTGGATCGGTCGGGCGGTCACTGGGGGCTCCCGGGGCCCCGTACCCGTAGTGCGACCGCTCGCGCCTCGTCGTCGGTGAGCGGGAGGAACCACAGAAAGCGCTGCACGATCTCCGGGGGCGTCGGGCCACCCGACCGGCCGCGAAGGTCACGGATGGCCGGGCCGAGCATTGCGGAGAAGTGGGGTAGCAGCGTGGCGCGGAGCGGCCGGTCGAGCGGGAGCGCGGTCCACACGGGGCAGGGAAATGGCTCGCCGCAGCGCTGACAGTCCCAGCCCGGCCCGTGGGAGAAGTGTTCCGCCAGGGCCGGCGTGCGGGTGCGCCCCGTGGTGGGCAGACATGGGTAGCGGTACCTCACCGTCGGCCCCCGTTCCCGCGCATCGCTTGCGCCGGGGTCAGCGACTCGCCGGCCATCTCCCACCCGAACCGGGGCGTCGCGTCGTTACGCGGCCCCCGGTACGGCGGGATCATCGGGCCGATCAGCGGCGGGTCGTACGGGACCGGGTCCCGGGGCGGCGGGGCCGGCCTCGGCTCACGCTTCGGCCTTTCCTCGCCTGCGAGAACCGGAGGCACGGCGTGCCGGCCTCGGCGGTTGTTGGCGCGGTGACGTCCTTCTCGGTGCGGCACGGTGTTTCCCCTGTCCGTGGAGATTGGAGAGGGGGCCGCCCGCGCTTCGTGCGCAGGACCGGCCGGGCGGCCCCCTCGACGAACGCGGGCCGGGGCGCACTCCTTGCCAGCCAACCCACGCCGTCCTGGAAACAACCTGCCGCATAGTGACGGGACGCAGACACAGCGTTAGGGTAGGACTTCGGAGCGTTCGGGACGTCGATGCAGGAGGATGCAGTGAATCATGGGCTCATAGCGGCCATGGCCCAAGCTGGCGAAACCGCAGAGAGCCTCGCGGCTCAGGTGGGGGTGGACCCAAAAACCGCTCAGCGATGGGTAAGCCGGGGACGCATACCGAGACCGCAACGCCGCTCGCAGCTCGCAACGATTCTCGGACGGGACGTAGAGGACCTTTGGCCGGATGTCCTGAAGCGCCGTGAGCCGGTGTGGTTCCGGCCATGGGTGGAAATCGAGCGCGAGGCCGTCGCGCTGCGCGGGTTTCAACTCGCGTGGGTGCCGGGTCTCCTTCAGACCGAGGCGTACGCGCGGGCGACGGTCGAGGGCGAGGGCCTGTCACCATCCGAGATTGATGAGTTGGCGGCGACGCGGCTCGCTCGTCAGGCGATCCTGCGACGGCACGGTGGCCCGCTGTACGTCGCCGTGATCGACGAGGGCGTCCTGCGCCGCGCCCGCCCCGGCGACCGCGCACTCATGGCGGCACAGGTGGAGTACCTGGTGGAGTGCGCGCAGCTCCCCTCGGTGCAGATTCACATCGTGCCGGCGTCCGCCGGGATGTACCCGGGCTTCGGCGGCCCCTTCACGCTCGCCGAGTTGCCTGACGCTGCGCGCGTGGCGTACGTCGACAGCCAGGCGCAGGCGCAGATTCTGGAGCAAGGGGCGGATCTTGTTACCCTGGAGCGACGGTGGGAACGCATCCGAGGTGAGGCCCTGTCTCGGTCGCAGTCCCTGGACCTCTTGAGGGAAGCGGCGGCAGCATGGACATGAGCGACGCGCAGTGGCGCAAGTCAACGAAGAGCGGCAACAACCAGGGCGACTGCGTCGAGGTTGCCGACAACCTGCCCGGCGTCGTCCTCGTCCGCGACACGAAGGACCGCGACGGCGGGACCCTCTCCTTCTCGCCAACCGCGTGGCGCGGCTTCGTCGGCCTGGCGAAGAGCATCGGCTGACCCCACTCGACCCGCTGTCCCTTCAAACCGCAGGCCCTCGGTATACGCCGGGGGTCTGTCTTGTTGCCGGACTGGAGTGACATACGTCGATAGTTAGGCATAGCCGCGAAGCCTGGAGCGAGGGGCGGATCTTGCTACCCTGGAGCGACGGTGGGAACGCATCCGGGGCGAGGCCCTGTCTCGGTCGCAGTCCCTGGACCTCCTGAGGGAAGCGGCAGCAGCATGGACATGACCGGTGCGCAGTGGCGCAAGAGCACCAAGAGCGGCGGCAACGGCGGCAACTGCGTCGAGGTTGCCGACAACCTGCCCGGCGTCGTCCTCGTCCGCGACACGAAGGACCGCGACGGCGGGACCCTCTCCTTCTCGCCAACCGCGTGGCGCGGTTTCGTCGACCTGGCGAAGAACGTCGGCTGACCCCACTCGACCCGCTGTCCCTTCAAACCGCAGGCCCTCGGCATACGCCGGGGGCTTGTTCCGTGGCTGGAACGCCACGCAGCGCCCACCGCCCGCGCCGAGCAGAGGTAGGCAGACTTCGACACAGCCCCAAACGCCAACCGGGGCCAGGCACTGCGGCGGGACGTCGAGCGAGTGTGTGAGCGCCTTCCCTGAACCCTCCCCGGCGCTGCGGCGCTACGGCGCTCGACTCGTGGGCGACGGGTCAGTCGTGGTTTCCTTGCCTCCGTCCCACCTTTTGGACGTTGGAGGAGAACATGATCGAGTCGCTGCTGGTCGCGAACCGGGGCGAGATCGCCCGCCGGATCATCCGTACCGCGAAACGGCTCGGGGTTCGCGCCATCGTGGTGCACTCGGAGGCGGACGCCGGCCTGCCGTTCGTGGCCGAGGCCGACGAGGCGGTCTGCGTGGGCCCGGCCAACCCGGCCCAGAGCTACCGCAACGTCGAGGCGATCCTCGCCGCCGCGAAGTCGACCGGCGCGCAGGCGATCCACCCCGGCTACGGCTTTCTGTCGGAGAACGCCGAGTTCGCCCGTACCGTCGCCGCGAGCGGGCTGGTCTGGGTCGGGCCCGGCGCGGACGCGATCACCGCGATGGGCGACAAGATCAACGCCCGGAACCTGATGGCGGCGGCCGGCGTGCCGGTCGCGCCGGGCACCACCGAGCCGGCGGCCGACCTGGACGCGGCGGTCGTCGCCGCCGCCGGGATCGGCTACCCGGTGATGGTCAAGGCGGCGGCCGGTGGCGGCGGGATGGGCATGGGCGTGGCGACCGACGAGGCCGCGCTGCGCACCGAGTACGACAAGGTGCGCGCGTTCGCCGAGCGGATGTTCGGTGACGGCTCGGTGCTGATCGAGCGGTACTTCCCCAGGGTGCGCCACGTCGAGGTGCAGATCCTCGGCCTGGCCGACGGCCGGGTGGTGGCGCTCGGCGAGCGGGAGTGCTCGGTGCAGCGGCGCAACCAGAAGTTGGTCGAGGAGTCCCCGTCCCCGGCGGTCTCGCCGGAGCTGCGCGAGCGCCTCCTCGCCGCCGCGGTGCGCGCGGGCGAGGCGGTCGGCTACCGCAACGCCGGCACGGTCGAGTGCCTGCTGGTCCCGAACCGGCGGGACGTCGAGGGTCCTGGTCCCGGCTCCGAGGAGTTCTTCTTCCTGGAGATGAACACCCGGCTCCAGGTCGAGCACCCGGTCACCGAGTACGTCTACGGCGTCGACCTGGTCGAGGAGCAGTTGCGCGTCGCCTCCGGCCTGGCCCCGACCTTCGACCCGGACGCACTCGCGCCGCGCGGGCACGCCATCGAGCTGCGGATCAACGCCGAGGATCCGAAGCGGTTCCTCCCCGGCCCCGGCGTGATCAGGACCTGGAACGAGCCCACCGGCGAGGGCGTCCGGGTCGACTCCGGTTATGTCGCCGGCAACACGGTGACCCCGTTCTACGACAGCCTGATGGCCAAGCTCATCGTGAGCGGCGGCGACCGGGCGGAGGCCGTCGAACGGGCCCGGGCGGCGGTGGCGTCCTTCGAGATCGCCGGACCGAAGTGCAACCTCCCGTTCTTCGCGGAGTTGCTGGAGAACGAGGAGTTCCTCTCCGGCGACTACGACACCGGCATCGTCGGCCGGATGCGCTGACCGTTCCGGCCCGCCGGTCCGTTGCCCTCGAGCCCGCCCACCGCGATGAACGGGACGGGCACGAACGCGATGGAGCCGGCGGGACGGGGGTCGCGTTGCCAGTAGTCAGGTATCGGGCGGCGACGGTGCCCGCCCGGGTGGCCGGGAAGCGGTCGAGCCGGCCGGAGCCTTGCGCCCGCGAGCGACCACGGTGCGCCGGGCGGGATCCGGACGAGGACGTTGACGACGTCCCGTCCGGACAGCTCAATGGCGGATCTTCCCGCAACGCTCGGCGACCCAGAAGTCGCGCCCCTTCTGGGTGGCGAGCACGATGAACGTGAGCGCTGCTCCCATGGCGTACACCCTCGCTCCCGGCCCCTTGTCCCAGTTGGTGGCGGGGAAGCTCGCGAGCAGCCATTCTCCTGCGGCCGAGAGCAGCAGGAGCCAGCCGAGGACGAGCCCGATGCGCTCCGTGGCGCGGCCCGCCGAGCGCTCGCCAGCGACGCCGAGGAAAATGAGCGTCGCGCCTGCGATCACGAGGAGACCGAGGAACACCACGGCGTAGAACCCGTCGGTCTTGCCTGCGGTGAATCCCATCGTCAGCAGGCTCTCGTTGTGCAGCTTTCCCTTCTCCTCGAAGGCAGCGTACGGAAGCAGCAGCCCGGTGATGACCAGGCTGGCAGCAGTCAGTGACACGAGGTGCAGCAGGGTCGTCTCGAGCCGGCTGACCTGCTGGCGCAGCTGTAACGCCTCGCGCCTCAGGTCCTCTTTTGTTGTGTCGTCCACGGCGGAGAGATTAGCAGCCATGCATGGATCCGAAGATCTCGTGGACGCAGCGATCCTGGGGGCGGCCTGGCGTCCGATGCCGGCCTTCTGGTTCCCTGGAGGGACCACCGGTCGGCCGGCTTCGGCTGCCGGCCGCCTTCACCAGAGGCGGCCCGGCACGACGACACCCCGGCGACCCGATGTCACAGCGAGGTGACCATGAGCCAGATGCCAGCGGCGGTGTCGATCCGCGAGGTCGGGCCGCGCGACGGGCTCCAGAACGAGGAGCCGGTCCCGACCGAGGCCAAGGTGCGACTGGTCGACGCGCTCTCCCACACCGGGGTACGCCGGATCGAGGCGGTGTCGTTCGTGCACCCGAAGGCCATCCCGCAGATGGCCGACGCCGACGAGGTGTGGCAGCGGGTCGCGAAGGCCCCCGGGGTGCGCTACTCGGCGCTGGTGCCGAACACCCGGGGCGCGCAGCGCGCCCTCGCGGCCGGGTTCACCGAGATCGAGGTGGTGGTCTCGGCCAGCGACACGCACAACCGGCGCAACGTCAACCGGTCCACCGACGAGTCCCTCGACGACATCGCGGAGCTGATCGACCTGCTGCACGGTGCCGGGGCGACGGCCGAGGTGATCGTGGCGACCAGCTTCGGCTGCCCGTACGAGGGCGACGTGGACCCCCTGCGGGTCGCGGGCATCGTCGACCGGGTGGTCCGCGACGGCGCGGACCGGGTCGCGTTCGGCGACACCACGGGCATGGGTACGCCCCGGCGGGTCCGCGAGCTGGTGACCGCCGTACGCGACCGCAACGCGCACGTCCCGGTGCTGCTGCACTTCCACAACACCCGGGGCACCGCGTTGGCGAACCTGCTGACCGCGCTGGAGCTCGGGGTCACCGAGTTCGACGCCAGCGTCGGCGGCCTCGGCGGCTGCCCGTACGCCCCGGGGGCCAGCGGCAACCTGGCCACCGAGGAGGCGGTGCACATGCTGCACGACATGGGCATCGACACGGGCATCGACCTGGACGCCCTGATCGGGGCGGCGGAGCTCGCCGAGGAGTTGCTCGGCAAGAAGCTCCCGTCCGGCGTGCTGCGCGCCGGCCCCCGTACCCGTCTCGCAGCCCTGCCGGCCTGAGGCCGTTCCGGGTCCTCGCCCCCGGCTGCGATCCGGTGGGGCGACTGCGGAGCGGCGGGTCGCAGGTGGGTGGGGGAATGCGTTAGCCTAACGATCGTTTAGGCAACATGTCGTGCGGCCGTGCGGCCACGCGGCCGGTCAGGCGGCTAGGGGGTCGGCGTGACGCTCGACGGTGAGGCACTGGAGCAGCTGCGCAAGCGCGCCCAGGCCGGCGGTGCGGACAAATACCATGCGGCGAACGCCGCCAAGGGCAAGCTCTTCGCCCGCGAGCGGGTGGCGCTCCTGGTCGACGAGGGCTCGTTCGTCGAGGACGGCCTCTACGCCAACGCGACGGCCGAAGGCCTGCCCGCCGACGGCGTGGTCACCGGCACCGCCACCATCGACGGCCGGCAGGTCTGCCTGATGGCCAACGACTCCACGGTCAAGGCCGGCAGCTGGGGCGCCCGGACCGTCGAGAAGATCATCCGAATCATCGAGCGGGCGTACTCGACCGGCGTGCCGATGGTCTACCTGGTCGACTCGGCCGGCGCCCGGATCACCGACCAGGTCGACCTCTTCCCCGGCCGGCGCGGTGCCGGGAAGATTTTCTGGAACCAGGTTCGGGCCTCCGGCTCAATTCCGCAGGTCTGCGCGCTGTTCGGGCCGAGCGCGGCCGGCGGGGCGTACATTCCGGCGTTCTGCGACGTGGTCGCGATGGTGGACGGCAACGCCAGCATGTACCTCGGCTCCGACCGGATGGTCGAGATGGTCACCGGGGAGAAGACCACCCTGGAGGCGATGGGCGGGGCGAAGGTCCACTGCGCCGAGTCCGGCGTCGGGCACTTCCTGTGCAAGACCGAGGCCGACGCGCTCGACGTGGTCCGGCGCTACCTGTCGTACCTGCCGGCGAACTGGACGCAGGCGCCGCCCGCCGCCGAGGCCGTCGCCGCGCCGGAGAAGGTCGACCTGGCCGCGCTCGTCCCGGCCAGCGAGCGGCAGGCGTTCGACATGCGCCGGTACGTGAAGGGGCTGCTCGACGACGGCTCGTTCTTCGAGATCCAGGCGCTCTGGGCCAGGGAGCTGACCATCGGGTTCGGCCGGCTGAACGGCGAGGTCGTCGGCGTGATCGGCAACAACTCGATGTTCAAGGGCGGGGTGCTCTTCGTCGACTCGGCCGACAAGGCGACCCGGTTCGTGCAGCTCTGCGACGCGTTCAACGTGCCGCTGCTCTTCCTGAGCGACGTGCCCGGGTTCATGGTCGGCAGCGTGGTGGAGCGGCAGGGCATCATCCGGCACGGCGCCAAGATGATCACCGCGATCTCCGAGGCGACCGTGCCGAAGATCTGCGTGGTGGTCCGTAAGGCGTACGGCGCGGGCCTGTATGCGATGGCCGGTCCCGGCTTCGAGCCGGATGCCACGATCGCCCTGCCCACCGCGAAGATCGCGGTGATGGGCGCGGAGGCCGCCGTCAACGCCGTCTACGCCAACAAGATCGCGGCCATCGCCGACGAGGCCGAGCGGGCCGCCTTCGTCGCCGCCAAGCGCGAGGAGTACGAGCGGGACATCGACGTCGTACGGCTCGCCAGCGAGCTGGTGGTCGACGCGATCATCGAGCCGCACGAGCTGCGCGCCGAACTGGTCCGCCGGTTCGCCGCCGCCCGGACGAAGGACCGGCACTTCTCCCGCCGCCGGCACGGCGTCACCCCGGTCTGATCCCCGCGCCCGTCGGGCCCGCACCGCCACCCCCACCCGGACCACCCCATCCGTCGGCGTCACGAGCGCCCGGCGGAGGAACCCGCACAGGAGGAACCGATGGACTTCCGGCTCACCGACGAGCAAGAGGCGCTACGGGAGAGCGTCCGGGAATTCGCCCGCGAGGTGGTCGCGCCGGTGATCGCCGAGCACTACGAGAAGCACACCTTCCCGTACGAGGTGATCCGGCAGATGGGCAAGATGGGCCTGTTTGGCCTGCCCTTCCCGGAGGAGCACGGCGGCATGGGCGGTGACTACTTCGCGCTCTGCCTCGTCCTGGAGGAGCTGGCCCGGGTCGACTCCAGCGTGGCGATCACCCTGGAGGCGGCGGTCTCCCTCGGGGCGATGCCGATCTTCCGTTTCGGCACCGCCGAGCAGCAGGCGCAGTGGCTGCCCAGGCTGGTCAGCGGCGAGGCCCTAGCGGGCTTCGGCCTCACCGAGCCCGGCACCGGCTCGGACGCCGGCGGCACCCAGACGAGAGCGGTGCTGGACTCCGCCACGGACGAGTGGGTGATCAACGGTTCGAAGGCGTTCATCACCAACTCGGGCACCGACATCACCGTCCTGGTGACGGTCACCGCCGTCACCGGCATCCGGCCGGACGGCTCCAAGGAGCTGTCCACGATCCTGGTGCCCTCCGGCACCCCGGGCTTCACAGTCGCTCCCGGCTACTCCAAGGTCGGCTGGAACGCCTCGGACACCCACGAGCTGACCTTCGACGACTGCCGGGTCCCGGCGGCCAACCTGCTCGGTGAGCGCGGCCGGGGCTTCGCCCAGTTCCTGCGCATCCTCGACGAGGGCCGGATCGCCATCGCCGCCCTGGCGGTCGGCCTCGCCCAGGGCTGCGTCGACGAGTCGATCAAGTACGCCAAGGAGCGTCAGGCGTTCGGCCAGCCGATCGGCAACTACCAGGCGATCCAGTTCAAGATCGCCGACATGGAGCTGAAGGCGCACACTGCCCGCCTCGCCTACTACGACGCGGCGGCCCGGATGCTGGCCGGCGAGCCGTTCAAGCGGCAGGCGGCGATCGCCAAGCTGCACGCCAGCACCATCGCGGTGGACAATGCCCGCGAGGCCACCCAGATCCACGGCGGCTACGGCTTCATGAACGAGTACCCGGTGGCCCGGTTCTGGCGCGACTCGAAGATCCTGGAGATCGGCGAGGGCACCAGCGAGGTCCAGCGGATGATCATCGCCCGCGATCTCGGCCTCTGACGGAAAGGAAGGGCCCCTTCTTAACGCCTCCGGTATAGAAGGGTCCCCCTCTCACCGCAACCGCTGGGCGGTGCGCTGTCGGATATCCGCGCCTCGGGGCGTCGGCAGGCCGACGATTGCCTGCCGGCAGTCACACCCGATCCGTACCCTTCCTGCCCATGGCTTCCGATCATGGTCGTTCGCCGGGCGCGGACGGCCGTACCGGACTGTCTGACCTGTTGTGCGCGTATCGACGCGCGGCCGGCCTCACCCAGGCCGAGTTGGCGTCCCGGGCGGGCGTCGGCGTGCGGACGGTCCGCGACGTGGAGCGCGGTCGGTCCGTGCGACCGCAGCGGACCACCGTCGAACTGCTCGCCGCCGCGCTCGACCTTGCCGGCCCGGCGCGTGCGGAGTTCGTGGCCGCCGCCCGGGGCGCGACCGCGCCCCGATCCGCCGGGCACCCGCCCTCCGTTTCCGGCCCCGGGCCGTCGTGGCGCCCGCCCCCGGTCCTTGCCCGGTCCGGCGGTACGCCGATCGCGCTTCCGCCCCCGGTCGAGCTGATCGGCCGGGAGCGGGACGTGGTCGAGCTGGTCGACCTGCTCACCGCCGACCATGGCCCGCCGGTGGTCAGCCTGGTCGGGCTGGCCGGGGTGGGAAAGACGGCGCTGGCCCTGGCGGTGGCCCATGCCGTCGCGGGTCGAGCGCCGGGTGCGGTGGCCGGGGTGCTCGCCGGGGAGGGCTCGGACGCCGCCGACGTGCTCTCGGCGGTGGCGGCCGTGTTCGGTGACGCACGTCCTCCGGACCTCGCCGTCCGGCTCGCCGGCCGTCCGGCGCTGCTGTTGATCGACGCGGTGGAGCGGGCGCCGGACCCGGTGGCTGAGGCGCTGCACCGACTCGGCCGGGCGGTGCCCACGCTGCGGGTGCTGGTGACCGGGCGGCATCCGGTCGGGGTGACCGGTGAACGGGTCTGGCCGGTGCCACCGCTGGACGTGCCCCCGCCCGAGCTCGACCCGGCGGAGCCGGACGCACTGGCGGGCTACCCGGCGGTGGCGCTGTTCACCGCCCGCCTGGCCCGGGTACGACGGGAGCCGCCGGCCCCGGCCGAGCTGCCGGCGCTCGCCGCGCTGGCCCGCCGGCTGGGCGGACTGCCGCTGGCCATCGAGCTGATGGCTGCCCGGGGGCGCATCCTCGACCTCAACGAGCTGCTTGACCGGTACGGCGACCGCGTCCTCGACCTTGCCACCTCACCGGCACCGGCGCCGGGGTGGGCGGTGGGCGGGGCGGCGGCGGTGGGCGGGGCGCCGGTCACCCTGCGGGACGCGGTGGCGGACAGCTACCGCCTACTCGCGCCGGACGAACGGACGGCGCTGCGCCGGCTCTCGGTGTTCCGTAACCGCTGGTCCGTGGAGTTGGCCGAGGAGATGCTGGCCGACGACGCCGATCCGGAGGGCACCGTGTCGGTCGACCCGGTGCCGCTGCTGGACCGGCTGCTCCAGCTCGGCCTGCTCAGCGTCCGGGGCGTCGGGCCGTTCCGGTTCGGACTGCTCGACGCGGTGCGGGAGTTCGCCGCCGAGCAGGCCATCGTCGCCGGCGAGCTGAGCGCCGTACGACGGCGGCACGCCGAGGTCTTCGCGGGCCTGGTGACCAGGACCGTCGCCGAGTTGGTCGGTCCCCAGCTCGCCTTGGCGGGACGCCGGCTGGACGAGGCGAGTGGCGACATCGCGGCGGCCCTGGCGCACGCGGCGCTCGACAACCCGGTCACCGCGCTGCAGTTGGCCGTCGGACTGGCCCGCTGGTGGCGGTTCCGGGGACGTGACGTCCTCGGGCGGCAGTGGCTGCGCCGGCTGCTGGACGACCCACGTACTGCGGACGCCGATCCGAGGTTGCGCGCGTGGGCGGCGCTCGGGGCAGCCCGGCTGGCTGCCGAGCATGGGGCTGCGGAGCAGGAGTTGCCGGCGGCGCGGGCCGCGTGGGCGGTGTTCCACCGGGCCGGCGACGTGTCGGGTGAACTGGAGGCGCGCACGGTGCTCGGCGTACTGCTGGTCACGACCGCCGCGCACGATGAGGCGCGGGAGCAGGCACTCACGGTCCTCGCCCTGGCCACCCGCCACGCCCGGGTACGCGACATGGCCGTGGCGCAGAACAGTCTCGCCTGGCACGAGACCCGGCTTGGTGATCTGGTCGGTGCCCGTCGCCGGCTGGCCGCGGTGGACCGGCTGGCCGCGCAGTGCGGCGAGCGGCGGCTGCGGGTGCTGGCCCGGGCGAACCTGGCCGAGGTGACCCGGCTGGAGGGCCGGTACGCCGACGCCGTGGCGCAGGGCCGACGGGTGCTGGCCGGGCTGGCGGAGCTGGGTGATCCGTTGCACCGGCGGCGGGCCCTCGGCACGGTCGGACTGGCCCTGGCCCAGGACGGGCGCCCGGACGAGGCGACCGAGGTGCTGGCCGGACTCCGCTCCTGCGTGGCCGAGGAGGTGGCTCTCGGCTCGGAATCGGCCGACCGCCGGACGGCACCCGGGTGTGCACCGGCCCGTGGTCAGCAGCAGTTCTTCGGGTCAGGTCAACCGATGGTCGGCCACCGGCCCGGGGAGGCCCGGCCCGAGGACACGGACTGCGCGCTCATCGAGGCGAACATCGCCCTGCATCGGGGAGACCGGACCCTGGCGACGGAGTGGTTCGCCGCCGCAGCCGAGTTCGGCGCCGTCGGCTCGGACCGTCGGGATGTGGTGGAGGCCCTGGTCGGGTTGACGGCGAGCACCGGTGACGCGGGTGTGCTGGACCGGCTCGACCAACTCTGTCAAGACAGCGGCATCAGCCTGCTGCCCCGGGAGGCCGCGCAGCTCGCGGCCCTGAGGGGCGGCGGCCGGACTTCCCCGGAGAACAGCACGGAGGTGGAGCGGTGAAGCCGAGAAAGAGAGATGAAGCCGAGGCGGAGAGGTCACGCCGAGGGAGAGAGGTGACGCGGGGGTGACGCGAGCGAAGAAGCCCCCTGGTGAAACCCCTCGCTCATCGCTCGCGCCAGCACCCCCCGGTGCGCCCCCGCTTGAGGTCAGCCTAGCCACCTCGGGTGGGGGAGTTCGTCCGTTCCGCCCGGATAGTTACCGCTGGTCGGGCGGGTTCTGCCGGTCTTTCTGCCGGTGTCGTCCGCCCGGAGCGGGCCCGGAGCGGGTCCGGAGCGGGCCGGGAGCGGGCCGGGAGCGGGTCCGGAGCGGGCCCGGAGCGGGCGGCGGATCAGTCGTCGCCCGTCGGGGCGCTCGGCTGACCCGAGGCCGGGTCGGCGCTGCCCGCCGTCGCCCCCGGGTGCACCGCGTCGCGCACCCGCCTGAGGCCGTTGAGGAGGGCGCGCAGCGCCTCCGGCTCCAACTGGCCGGTGAACCACTGCTCGATGATGCGCAGGTGCCCGGGGAGGGTCTTGTCCAGCCGCCCCAGGCCGGCCGCGGTGATCACGGCGTACGAGCTGCGCCGGTCGGAGGGACACGCCCGGCGGCAGATGAGCCCGTCGCGTTCCATCCGGTCCACCACCCGGGTCACGCCGCTGGTCGAGAGGGAGGTCTGCGCGGCCAGGTCCGTCATTCTGAGCTGGTTGCCGGGTGAGCGGGCGAGGCGGGCCAGCACCTCGAACTCGACCGAGGAGAGCCCGTTCTCCTCGAACTGGGCGGCGAACCGGGCTGACAGCCCGGCGTTCGCCTCGATGAGCAGGCCGACGGCAGTGATCCGGGGGTCGTTGAACACGTTCTGGTCCACCGGCCCATAGTATCAGTACTTGACACAGGGAATGTTGCTGTAGCTATAGTTGCTTTGTCAGTCATTAGGCTCCTGAACAAAATCTCCTGGAGGTAGCACCATGACCAGCAGCATCGGATCGGCCACCCGCGAGTGGGCCGGCCTCACCATCCCCGCCGCCGGCACCTACCTGCTGGACGCGGCTCACAAGCGGGTCGGTTTCGTCGCCCGGCACATGATGGTCAGCAAGGTCCGCGGTGAGTTCGCCGACGCGACCGCCACGATCACGATCTCGGAGGACCCGCTGCAGTCCTCGGTCGTCGCGACCATCCAGGCTGCCAGCATCAACACCGCCCAGGCCGACCGCGACGGTCACCTGCGCAGCCCCGAGTTCCTGGACGTCGAGACCTTCCCGACCCTGGAGTACCGGAGCACGGGCGTGAAGTCCCACGACGGCAACGAGTTCGTCCTCTCCGGCGAGCTGACCATCAAGGGCGTCACCCGCGCGGTGGAGCTGGAGGTCGAGTTCGAGGGCACCGGCCGCAGCCCCTTCGGCCAGGACATCTTCGGCTTCTCCGCCAGCACCGAGATCGACCGCGAGGATTTCGGCCTGACCTGGAACGTCGCCCTGGAGACGGGCGGCGTGCTGGTCGGCAAGAAGATCAAGCTTGAGATCGAGGGCGAGGCCGTCCGCCAGGCCTGATCCCCGGCCGCGAGAACCTCGCGCCCTCGTACCGGAACCCCGCCGGCCCGCGTCGCACCAGTCGGCGCGGGCCGGCGGCCGTCACGGGTGACGCGACGGGACGGGTGCGATTTCTCACGGGACGGGGGCCGCCGCGAGTGGTGGCGGGCAGGCCCACCTGGGTAGAGACCCGTCGGAAGCGCGCTCCGGCCCCGGCCGCGGTCGTCCGTCGCGGTGATCACCCGGCGTCGGCCTCTGGCCCGGCGCGTCGGCCGCTTTTACCGTGGATGGTTCACCACGCGCTGCGAGGCGACACCGCCCGTTGCGCCTCGCCCCGGGAGGACACATGGGCAGGGACGTCGAGCAGGACGCCTTCTCCCGAGACGACAGGGTCCGCTACCGGCAGAAGGTCCGACGGTGTCTGGACGTCTTCGCGTTGATGCTGGACGACTTCGGGTTCGACGCCGACCGGCCGATGACCGGGCTGGAGATCGAACTCAACCTGATGGATCCGGCGGCCGAGCCGGCGATGCGCAACGAACAGATCCTCGCGGACATCGCCGACCCGCTCTTCCAGACCGAGCTGGGGCAGTTCAACCTGGAGTTGAACGCCCGGCCCCGGCTGATCGAGGGCAGCGGCTTCGCCGACTACGAGCGCGAGCTGTGCGGCAGCCTGACCCGGGCCGACGATCGGGCGGCAAGGTCCGACGCCCGGATCGTCCTGGTCGGCATCCTGCCCACGCTCACCGAGCACCACCTGGTGGCCGACAACCTGTCCACCGCCGCCCGGTACCGGGTGCTCAACGACCAGATCGTGGGCGCCCGCGGCGAGGACATCGAGCTGGACATCCGCGGCGTGGAACGGTTGCGGACGCACAACGACTCCATCGCACCGGAGGCCGCCTGCACCAGCCTCCAGTTCCACCTCCAGGTCGCGCCGGACAGCTTCGCCGACTACTGGAACGCCTCCCAGGCCATCGCCGGCGTCCAGGTGGCGGTCGGGGCGAACTCCCCCTTCCTGTACGGCCGGCAGCTCTGGGCCGAGACCCGGATCGCCCTGTTCCAGCAGGCCACCGACACCCGCCCCGACGAGCTGAAGGCCCAGGGCGTACGCCCCCGAGTCTGGTTCGGCGAGCGGTGGATCACCTCGATCTTCGACCTCTTCGAGGAGAACGTCCGCTACTTCCCGCCGCTGCTGCCGATCTGCGAGGACGAGGACCCCGTCGAGGTCCTGCACGCCGGCGGCGTCCCCGAGCTGGCGGAGCTGCGGCTGCACAACGGCACGGTGTACCGCTGGAACCGGCCGGTCTACGACATCATGAACGGCCGGCCGCACCTGCGGGTGGAGAACCGGGTGCTGCCGGCCGGCCCGACCGTGGTCGACATGCTGGCCAACGCCGCCTTCTACTTCGGACTGGCCCGGGGGCTGGCCGAGGCCGACCGGCCGATCTGGAGCCGGCTCACGTTCAGCTCGGCGGAGGAGAACTTCCACACCGCGGCCCGGCGCGGCCTGGACGCCGTTCTGCACTGGCCCGGCCTCGGGGACGTGCCGGTGACCAAGCTGGTGCTCGACACCCTGCTACCGACGGCGGCGACCGGCCTGGACCGCTTCGGCGTCGCACCGGCCGAGCGGGACCGCCTGCTCGGCATCATCGAGCAGCGCTGCCGCACCGGGCGCAACGGTGCGGTGTGGCAGACCGAGGCGGTCTGGGCCGCCGAGCGTCATCGGGGGATGGATCGTGACGCCGCCCTGCACCACATGGTGCAGCGCTACGCGACGCTTCAGAGCACCAACGAGCCGGTGCACACCTGGCCGGTCGACTGATCCGAGCTCACCGGGTACGCCGGCCGCCGCGAGGCTTCGGCACCGTCGGCGACCGGCGCGTCGCGGCCACCTCCGTACCGTCCCCGGGTACGCCGTCCGCCTCGTCGGGCTCCGCCGTGCGTACAGCGCCCGGGTCGCCCCGCCCGGCCGCCCCGATCTCGTCCCCGGACCCGGTGCCCGCCGCGTCGACGGTCGTGGCCGGCGGCTCGGCACCCGCACCGACGTTCAGGGCGAGCGGTGCGGCGGCGGGCGTTCCCGGGGCGTCGCCGGTTCCGCCGGGGCGTTGCCGGGGCACCGCCACCGACCCGCCGGTTCCGCGCGTCGGCTCCACCGTCACCGGCGCGGGCATCGGCGGCCCGGCTCGCCGGGCCGCCGCGCGTTGGGCCAGCGCGGCGGTCAGCATCGACCCGGCGAGCCCGGCCAGCACCGCATACGGCGCGACGAGATGTGCCGACACCTGCTCCCTCCCGATCGCGGCGATGCCGGGCGTGGCCAGCAGGTAGGCCAGCGCGACGAGCAGCGGACCGGCCGCCCCCGAGGCCGCCGCCCCGAGCCGGTGCTGCGGAGACCGGGCGGCACGCCGCGCGGCCAGCGCCCCGATCAGCAGGGCCGAGGCCAGCGCCAGGAGTGCCCCGGGCCAGTAGAACCAGTCCCGGAGCCAGAAGCCGGGTCGGTCCGCGCTGAGCTGCCAAATGCCGAGCTGGGCGGTGGTCAGCCCACGCCCGGCGAGCACCCCGTCCACCACGGCGACCACCGCGAGCAGCCAGAGCCAGCCGGTGGTGGCGATCACGGCGAACGCCGCTGCCGATGAGCGCAGAACCCACCCGGCAATCAGCACCCCGATCAGCACGCCCGCCCCGGCGTACGCGGCGGCCGTGATCTGCGGGGCGGAAACGGCCGGAACGGTCGCCACCCGGGCCGGCACGGCCACCAACAACACGGTGACCAGCGCGCCGAAGCCGCCGGCGAGCGCCAGCACCGCCGATCCGAGCCCGCCGTCGCCGCCCCGACCGGAGCCGGCACGGGCCGGCGTGGATCCGGTGGCGTCGGAGCCGGCGGCGAGCCCGTCACCAGGCACGCCGGCCGGGTCGAGCACGCCGGTCGGGCTTACGCGGTCCGGCCCGACGACCACGCCGATGGAACCGGGCTGGGCGACCGGGTCGACCGGCCCAGATTCGGTGAGGGGATCGGCCGGGGCGGAGCCGTCCGGCGTCTTGGTGGCGGAGGCGTCGACGGTCGTTGGCCGTTGCGGGTCGCCGGAGTGTGGCGCGGGCCGGGCCGGCGGCACGGCGGGAGCGTCCGGGGCTGATCCGTCAGCGCCTCGCTGTCGCAGTCGTTGGGCGCAGACCGCGCCGGCGATCGTCGAGGTGCTCGCGATCCAGGTCGCCCAGGCCAGACTGGCCACCCAGGCCGTCTCGCCGGCGCCGACGTCCGTCGCCGCCCAGTTGATGATGCCCAGCCCGTAGCCGAAGCCCAGCTGGGCCGCGCCCGCGCCGGCAGCCACACCGACCGCCGTGGCGATCGATCCTTCCCAGCCTCGTCTGGCCATGCCGGGGAGCGTAACGTCCCGAGGTCGGCCCGGCGAGTCGTGGCGGAGAGCCCGCTCCCAGGTGCTTGGTGCGGCCCGGTACCGTCGCCGGTGATGAGGTGGTGGGCGCGATGACGGACGGGAACACCGCTCGGGAGACGTACCCCGACGAGCCGGGCGGAGACGCCGGGTCGGGGCGAAGGGCCAAAGTGCTCGGCGGCGGCCTCGCCGTCGTGCTCCTGGTGACCGCCGGCGCGGCCGGCGGTTGGCTGCTGGCGGGCGAGGACGCCCCCTCCTCCGGTCCGCCGGTGGCGGACGCCGTCACGATGGCTCCGACCACCCCCTCCGACGCCCCGCCGCCGACCTCCCGGGCCGCCGAGCCCACTGTCCGGACCACCGCGCCCGCCTCGCCCACCGGTCTGACCGTCCCGCCCGTGGTGGGCACGGACTTCGAGGACGCCCGGGACGAGCTACGGGACCGCCGGCTCGGTTGGCGGCTGGTCTTCGGCACCGAATCGGGGCGGGACGTGCGGCGCACCGAGCCACCGGTCGGGGCGGACGTGCGCCGGGGCATCACCGTCGTGCTGTACGTCGCCGGGCCGGCACCCCAGGTCAGCGTTCCGGACGTGTTGGACGACGACTGCTCGGACGCGGCCGACGACCTGGTCGACGAGGGCCTCTACCCGCGCTACCGCACGGGCCGGACCGGCATCGTCACCGCCCAGGACCCGGCGCCCGACAGCCCGGCGTACTGGAACGGCGAGGTGGCCCTGACCTGCGGCAGTGAGCCGGCGCAGCCGAGCGGGGAGTCGACCCCCACCCCCTGACCGCGGCTCGCCGCGCTGATCCCGGCCGATGTCGGCGACAGCGGTTAGCGTGGACGTCGAGGGCCAGGCCGCCCGCCCGGTGGGGAGAGGACGTGCGATGAGCGACGACCGACAGGACCCGCCCTCCGCCGGCGCCGACGACCACACCCGCCCGTTGCCCGGCCCGGGCGACGAGACCGGGCCGCTGCCCCGGCCCGGGGAGACCGCCCATCAGCCGGCGACCCCACCGGTCTGGTCCGGGCGGGCCGGGGTCCCGCCGCCGCGCCCGGCGGACTACCGCGAACCGGCCGGCGACGACTGGTACGCCGAGGAGCAGCGCGGTCGGCGCTGGTGGCTGCCGATCCTGCTCGGCATCCTGGGGCTGCTGCTGCTCGGCCTGATCGGGGCCGGCCTCTGGCTGGCCCTGTCGGCCGACGACAGCCCCGGCCCCGGGGGCACCCCCTCGGTGCGGCCGACCACCGCCCCGGCCACGACCGGGGCACCGACGACCGAGGCGACGACCGCCGGGCCGTCCACCACCCCGCCGTCGACCACCGCGGCGGCGGTGCCGATGCCGCCCCTGGTCGGGCTGTCCCTGTCGGCGGCCGAGCGGATCCTGGACCAGTTCGGCATCGAGCACCGGGTCACCGACCGGGAGTCCGACCGGCCGCCCGGAACGGTGATCGGCACCGATCCCGGTCCCGGCGAGTCGGTCCCCGCCGGTCAGGAGGTCACCCTGGTGGTCGCGGTGGCCCCCGCACCCACCACCAGCGCGGTGGAGCCGACGGCGACGACGACGGCCACGCCGACGCCATGACGGATCGGCCGGCGGCCTCCTGAGGGCCGGGCTGCTCACCACCTGCGGCGTCTGGCCCCGACCAGTCCGAGCCCGGCCAGCGAGATGGCCAGGCCGAGGATTCCCGTCCAGAACAGCGAGCGGCTGACGTCGTCCCGGAGGTCGGCTGCCCCGCCCGGTGCCCGGCGGGCCTCGAAGAGCGGGTCGGTTCCGGCGCCGGCGCCCGCCCCGGCCGGGCCGGGGACGTCGATCGCCCCGGCCGGGGCGGGCGTCGGCAGGTGTGTCGGGTCGTTCCGGACCGGGTCGGGATCGGGCCCTTCGTCCACCACTGTGATCTCCGGCGCCGGGACCGGAGCGCCCAGGTCGGTGGCGGACAGGCCCGGATGGCGGACCACCACCAGGAGCGTGGTGACGGCGCCCAGGAGCGCCAGCAGACCGAAGGCGTAGAGGGTGCGGGACCGGTGGTGCCGCCGCGCGGCGGGCAGTATGACCATGACCATCCCAGGTTCAGGGTCCGGGGCGCGCGGGGTGGAGACGTTCGCCGGGGTGGGCGTATCGAGCCTATGCCGCCGACACGGTCCCCGACCTGGGATTGCGGCGGTCAGCCCACCCGGACCGGCGTGCGGGCCACCGGGCGGCGCGAATGGGCGGTGTGCTGCCGGGGCTGCGCCGCAGCCTGGAGCTGACGAAGCCCGGCCGCCTGAACGAAGATCGACCGCCGGTTGACCGCGTCCCCCGTCGCGTCCAACTCGTAGCCGTCGAGCCAGACCCAGCCGTCGTACGTGGGCCAGTCGTGCACCCGGATCACGCGGAACATGATCGGTTTGAGGAACTGGACACTTGCCGCGCGAGTCACGTGCAGTACGTCACCTGAGCGGGGAAGCACAGTGGGCTCCTGGGGAGGATCGGCCGGCACGTAGCCAGCGGGTGATTCGGGGATGTCGCCGCCGGCGATGGGGTCGTGCCCCCTGAACCGGCCGGGCGGGGTGTGATGGTCGGGTTGTGCCCGCTGGTGGCGTGCCGACACCCGACCATCACCCGACTGCTCCGCCTCGTCGCGCCCGCCGTCGCAGCCGTTCGGCATGCGGCGACGGGGTCTTGAGCCGGGGCAGGTCCGTCGTGTGGTGCCCGGACCAGGTGCCTCGACGGGACGCTCCCCTTGCGGTGGAGCGCCCACCTCCGGCCGGTTGACCGGAACAGCGAGTCACCTGATCCCTACGGACAGAGTGCATCAGCGGCGTGCCACATGCAAGTTGCATGTCGACTTTTGCCGATACGTGAGCGGCTCGCGGAAATAGGCGCTTGATGCCGCCGTCCCCGGGGCGGCACACTGGACGCCGGTTTCGCCGTCGCGGCCGGCCGACGACCGGCACCATCGACTTGCCGCGAAAGCTCGCCCGCCGCCTCGACGGTCGCGCCCCCGGCGGGCGTCGACCCCGGGCGCGATCGACCGGAGGTAACCGGGTGAGCGCGAGCAGCGATCGGTCCGGCCCAGTGGCCCGTGGGGGGACACCGTGAGCGAGCGGCGCAGCCCCACCATTCGGAAGCGCCGGCTCGGCGCCGAGTTGCGCCGTCACCGCGACAGGGCCGGCATCACCATCGATACGGTCGCCGAGCAGTTGGAGTGCTCCGCGTCGAAGATCTCCCGAATCGAGACCGGCCACACCACCGCCACCCCGCGCGACGTCCGCGACATGCTGCTGATCTACGGGGTGTCCGGCGCCGAGAGCGACGAGCTGGTGCAGATCGCCCGGGAGGCCCGGCAGAAGGGGTGGTGGCACCCGTACAGCACCGTTCTGGTCGGCGCGTACGTCGGCCTCGAGTCGGCCGCGAGCTCCATCCGGGCGTTCGAGCAGCAGGTCGTGCCGGGGCTGTTGGAGACCGAGGAGTACGCCTCGGCCATGATCCGGTCCGCCCGCCCGGACTTCACGGCCGACCAGGTCGCACAACGGGTGCGTGTCCGACTCGGCCGCCAGTCGTTGTTGACCCAGGACGATCCGGTCGATCTGTGGGTGGTGCTCGATGAGGCGGTGCTGAACCGGCCGGTGGGCGGCGACGCGGTGATGCGTGGTCAGCTCAAGCGGCTGGTGGAGGTGGCGGAGTTGCCGAACGTGACGCTCCAGATCCTGCCGTTCTCGGTAGGGGCGCACGCCGGCATGGACGGCACGTTCACCATCCTCAGCTTCCCAGAAGCGGGTGATCCCGATGTCGTGTACGCGGAGAACGCCACGGGTGGGCTCTTCCTGGAGAAGAGCGACGAACTGCAGAAGTACAGCTTCATCTTCGATCACATTCGAGCAGCGGCCACACGCCCGGAGGAATCCATCGCACAAATCGCAAAACTGGCAGAGGAGCCGTTGTGGAAATGGCGACCAAGGGGTCCCGTGGGGACCTGACGCGGGCGACGTGGTTCAAGAGCTCGAAGAGCGGGCCGAACTGTGACAACTGCGTAGAGGTGGCGTACGTGACCGAGGCGGTCGGAGTACGGGACTCGAAGGACAAGAGCGGTCCCGCCCTGATTTTCGCTCCGGTGGAATGGCACGCCTTTGTCGCTGGTACCAGGGACGGCATGTTCGTGCGGGAGTGATCGAGAAGACCCAAGACGCGACGGGCGCGGGCCCCCCCCCCCAAATTTTCGCGCCGGCCCCCCCCCCCCCGGAAAGCCCGGGCCGGAACCCCCCCCCCGGCCCCGGGGGGGCCCCCCCCCCGCCCCCCCCCCCGCCCGGGGGGGGGCGGCGGGGCGAGGTCGACTCCGCCGACATCAGCGACCGCTGCCCTCGCCGTCTCACGTTGGCCTATGTCGATGTCGATGTCGATGTCGATGTCGGGGGAGAGGGTTTGG